>JBFHXF010000026.1:0-20667 GCA_041599115.1 Acidimicrobiia bacterium | reverse complement strand
CGCTAAGCCCGGGGGAGAGGACATCGAAGTGATCATGGGCGACTTCGCGGACGTACCAGTGGGAGAGCGCAGATTCCCGCTGGTATATCTGGTGTTCAACACGCTCTTTGCCTTGCCGAGCCAGCAGCGTCAGATCGAGTGCTTCGCAAATGTGTCCGCAGCCCTGGAGCCGGAGGGTCGCTTTGTGCTCGAGGGTTTCGTCCCCGATCTGGGGCGGTTCGACCGACACAACACCCGAATGGGAGTGTCCAGTATCTCGACCAATCAGGCGCATGCCTACGAATTGTCGATTCATGATCCGGTCGACCAAACGGTGACATCGCACACGGTGCGCAGACTGGAGGACGGGAAAACAGTCGTCCTGCCCGTGGTACTCCGCTACGCGTGGCCGGCCGAGCTCGATCTGATGGCGCGGCTCGCCGGTTTGGAGCTAGAGAATCGCTGGGACTGGTACGACCGTCGCCCCTTCAGCGACACTTCCGAGCACCACGTGTCGGTCTACCAGAAGAGTCGAGGCACCTGACCAACCACCCCTTTGCTGTTGTTACAGACAGCCGTCAGTGGGCGTGGTCGTGGTCATGCTCATGGTCGTGGTCGTGGTCGTGCTCATGGTCATGTTCCGAGCCCTCGTGCTCGGCGATCTGACGCCGCACGTCATCCATATCGATGTCTCTCACCTGAGAGATCAAGTCCTCGAGCATGTCAGCGGGAAGAGCGCCAGGTTGGGAATAGAGCACGACCTGATCTCTGAACACCATGAGGGTGGGGATCGAACGAATGCCGAAGGTCTGGGCAAGCTCCTGCTGATCCTCGGTGTCGACCTTGGCGAACACGATGTCTCCATGCTTCTCCGAAGCCGCCTCGTAAGTGGGCGCAAATACGCGGCAGGGGCCGCACCATGCTGCCCAGAAGTCCACGAGCACCGTGGCGTTGTCGTTGATCGTCTCGTCGAACGTGTCTTTGGTGAGGGCGACTGTGGCCATCTACAAACCTTTCCTGGCGATTCCTGGCAGGCAAACGCCACTCAGGCTGGATTTCTTCCCGTTGAATGGCAATCTCCGATTGTGAACAGGCAAAAGGGGTGTTTCGTATTGGGACACAGGGTGGCTCAAACCGGGCGGGTGAGGGGGCGCTACCCCCGTTTGTTCATAGCGCCCATAATCCACGTTATGTCAAGTACACCAATCAAGGGCAGCCCCAGGTGCGGGTTTCAGTGTCGGATCTTGCAGAAGTCCTAGCATCGGTGGATGGGCGATGACAGGGCTCATCTCTTCGAGGATGGTCCAGGCGCTGGATGTGTCTACGGGCGAGCTTCACGCTGCAGCAGCACTCGCGGGCTACACAAGTCACTGGTGGCTCGCCGCCAGCGGAACGATGTGCTGACACCAACGGTCTTCAACCGGTCACCGTGTCTGGAGGGGGGTCTCCTGGCAGAGGCTGGCGGGCACGCTGTGCCGGGGGTTGAAGATTCGGGGCTCACTGATGAACCCGGAGCCGGGCTGGTCACTGCTGAGATAGGCCTCGATGGCATCCGCCAACGATCTGCCGGCGATGTCCGCATAGAACCCCGATCGCAGAAGATCCGCTTCGTCACGGCTCGAGATATAGGCAAGTTCGGCCAGTGCCGAGACAGTCTCCGGTAGGCGCACCATCCCGTAGGCGTCGTGGCCTCGTGTGCTCAGAACCCGGAGAACGCCGGCATCCTCGGCGGCGTGCCACTGCACCTGGTTGAAGATGGAGAGGCCGGCGACGGTGTACTCGTGGATGAGGCCCCCAAGCCGGCGGGAATCGTCGTTAGCTGTCTGCACGAACACTTCGGTACCGGGGAGGCTCGACTTCTGCGGGGTGGGAGCATTGTGATGGATCGACACCAGGATCTCCGCCCCGACCGAGTCGGCCAGGCCTGCTCTCACGAAGAGAGGGGTCGCATAGTCGGCGGTGCGGGTGAGGAGAGTCGAAATGCCGCGGCGCTCCAGGAACCGTTGTGCGACCTGGGCAACTCTCAGGTTGACCTCCTTCTCGGCCAATCCGTTGCCTCCCACGGCTCCGGTGTCGATCGGCCCACCATGGCCCGGGTCCAGCACCACACGAGCCTCGATCACCGGGACTCCTCCGGTGGCATATCCCAGATTGCCGCACGGCGTCGTGACGATGTAGCCGGCTCGGGTCGCCGCCCTCACTGCTACTACCACTCCCGTGTCGGTGATCAGGGCCCGAACTGTTGGCCCCTCGGCGACGGCGGCGCCCAGAATTGGAGAGGGCTCCCCCCGGGCTACCCCACTGCCTGCGGCAAACAACAGCGACAACGCCAGTAAAAGCCCGACTCTCCTCATGGCCTTGTCCCGATGGTGTCGGTTCTCATGGCGTTGATTGCACCTAATGTGGAGGCGATGTTCGGACCTCTCAACGGTGTCAGGACCGCCCTGGTCATTGCCGCGGCGGTAGCAGCCCTAGCGGCGCTCATAGCCGGATATGTGACGGCTGCGGTCGTGCTGCTGGCAGGGGTTGGGGTCCACGGCCTCGGGTGGCTCTACCTCTACCGCAGACGCCAGGAGGGTCCTGCTGCCCCGCCGAGGCACGGCTGAACTTCGTGTCTCGGGCCGGCCGAGCCCGTGGTGACCGGTCATAACCCCAACCACTCCCCCATCTCGTTGGCCACGGAGATGGCTTCGGCGGTCAACTCCCGATGGGACACGTCGGGATTCTCTCCCAGCGCTCCGTTGAGATCAACGTAGATCTTCAGTTTGGGTTCAGTGCCGGACGGCCTCACCAGTACGCGGCCCGCGCCGGCCAGTTTGAGCTCGATCAGGTCTTGACCTCCCAGCCATGGCGGGCGCTTCTCCGCACCAAACCGATAGTCCACGATCTCCGAGACGGGATGCCCGCCAAGATCCGCCGGTGGGCTTTCACCCAGTCGCCCCACGGCCGCGGCCAGGACCGACGGCCCCTCTCGGCCTGCTCGCACCATCGACCTCTGAGCGCTGGCCCAGAGCCCGGTGCTCGTCCAGATGTCATGGAGTCTGTCCATCACCGAACGGCCCGTCGCCGACTCCTCTGCAATCAGATCGGAAAAGACCAAAGCAGCCGAGAGACCGTCCTTGTCGCGGACGGTATGTCCCACCGTGTAGCCCAGGGCTTCCTCGAAACCAAAGGCAAACTGGCCGGCACCAGCATTCTCGAGAGAGAGCCCGGCATTGACTATCCATTTGAACCCGGTGAGGGTGACTTCGTGACAAGCTCCCCTCCTCGCGGCGATCTCGCCGAGGATCGGGCTGGAAACGATCGAATTGACGACTATGGGTGTCTGGGGTGCGGCCCATTTGCGGAGGACGTAGTCGCCGAGGAGTGCCCCCAGCTCGTTCCCCGACAGGACTCTCCACTTTCCCTCATGGTGGATCGCGGCCGAAAAGCGGTCGGCGTCGGGATCGTTGGCAAATACGACGTCGGCTCCGAGCTCGGTCGCAAGCTCGAGCGCCAGGTCCAGTGCCCCTTCTTCCTCGGGGTTGGGGAAAGAGAGCGTGGGAAAAGTCCCATCAGGACTGAATTGGGCGGGAACCGCGATCAATCCGGTGTGGCCAGCCCGGTCGAACATCTGGGCGAGGAACCTTCCCCCGACACCATGCATCGCTGTGTAGACCACAGGATGAGTGGATGGGCGAGGGCTGGGCCGTGCCTGGTTTACCTCGTCGAGGTATTCCTCGATGATGGTGGCGTCGACCGGGGAAATGAGCCGGTGATCACCCTCGAAGGCGCGTTCCAGTCGCGGGACGACGTTCGCCGGAGGACTCTCGAGGATGGCTGAGGCGATGTCGGCGTCCTCCGGGGGAATGATCTGGGCGGCGTTGGCGCCATAGACCTTGTATCCATTGTCGGCTGGCGGGTTGTGACTCGCGGTCACCACAATCGCAGCACCTGCACCCAGGTGCTTAGCCGCGAAGGCCACCAGAGGCGTGGGAGTCACTTCGGGAAAGTATTGGACGGTGATGCCTGCGGACGCCAGCACTCCGGCCGCGTCTTCGGCGAATGCCTTGCTGGCTGGTCTCGCATCGAAACCAAGTACGACGGGAAGAGCCGCTCGCCCCTGGGCCGTGAGATAGCGCGCAAGACCGCCTGTCGTCCTGATGACGACGGCGCGGTTCATCCGGGCAGGCCCCGGGCCAACCTCACCCCGGATTCCGGCGGTCCCAAAGTCGAGGGGTTTGCCCATCGCCCTTTCCAGACCCGCCTCATCGGCCGAATCGACCAAGCGCTGTAATTCCATCCTGGTCTCAGGATCAGGATCACCGGCAATCCACTCGCGCGCCGCCTCAATCGAACTGGCAGGCACGTTCAGTGCTTGGCCTGTTGCCAACGCCATGAGTCTCCGCACATGTCGTCCAAACCCCGCGTCGTCTTCCATCCCAGCTTCGATGCCGCCAGCGAGACATCGGCGTAGCTGACTGCCACGTCACCGGGTCGACGGGCCGTGATTTCATATGGAATTGGCTTCCCTGATGCCAATTCATATGCCGCCCGGACTTCAAGCACGCTATGGCCCTTCCCCGTCCCCAGGTTGTAGGTGAAGACCCCGGGTGAATCGGCATGGGCCTCGAGTGCAGCAACATGCCCATTGGCGAGATCCACTACGTGGATGTAGTCACGCACTCCAGTGCCGTCGTGTGTGGAGTAATCGCCGCCAAAGACGAACAACTTCGGGAGCTGTCCGTCGGCCACCCTGGCGATATATGGCATGAGGTTCGTCGGGACCCCGGAAGGGTCTTCTCCTATCAGGCCGGAGGGGTGAGCACCGACAGGATTGAAGTAGCGCAGCAAGGAAATGGACCAATCAGGGCGCGATGCCTGAAGGTCCACCAGCACCCTCTCCATCATGATCTTGGTCCATCCATAAGGGTTGGTCGCTCCCCCAACCGGCATGGACTCAACCAAAGGCATTGATTCCTGGTCGCCATAAACGGTTGCCGACGAACTGAACACGAAGTTGAGGACTCCCGCCCTGACCAGCTCTTCGAGTAAGACGACCGTGCCCGCGACGTTGTTGTCGTAGTAGTCGAGCGGTAGCTCGACGGATTCACCAACCCCCTTCATGGCCGCAAAATGAATGCAGGCATCGACTCCTGTGGCCAGCACTTCCCGTAGGGCCTGACGGTCCCGGATATCGGCCTCCACGAACTCTGGAACCCGTCCCGTGATCTCGCCGATTCGGTTGATGACTGAACGTCTCGAATTGGCCAGGTTGTCCACGATGACCGGCTCGTGGCCGGCCTCCATCAGGGTTACGACCGTGTGACTACCGATGAACCCGGCGCCGCCTGTCGTGAGGACACGCATGAACCAGAGGTTAGAGGGGTCAGCCGCTCAATCTGCCGGCAGGGACAGCTTGAATGTGGCCCATTCGCCATTGTGGCTGTAGGTGAGATCCCCGTCCATCAACCTCGCCAGGCGCCGGGCGACACTGAGACCGAGTCCCACCGACTTCGGATGAGTGGTGCCACTCCCCCGCTCGAACGGTTTGAAGATCCGCTCCACTTCCATGCCGTCGAGGGGCGGCCCAGAGTCACGAACCCCGACTTCGACGCGGTCACCCGATCTTCCGATGACCACCTGGATTCGATCCCCTCCATAACGATCCGCGTTTGAGATCAGATTGCGCAAGATCTGACGGGTGCGTTGAGGATCGCAATGGACGTCGGTGCTCCCTGCGTTTACCCGCACCTCGATGCCGGGAGATGCCACTTCCAACACGCGTTCCACTTGCTTGACCACATCGAATGTTTCCAGCACTATCGACACATTGCCGACATCGCCCCGGTATGCCACCAGGAGGTCTTCTACGAGCCAACCGGTGTCTTCGGCCTGCCTGGCGATCAATTCGGCGACTTCCCTCCGCTCCATATCGGAAAAAGAGTCGTAGTTCTTCGACAGCTCTTCGCCGAGCCCGTAGATAGCCGCAATCGGGTTGCGCAGTTCATGCGAAACCGTTGCCATGAATGCGTCCCTGTCCCGCTGGGCCTGGATCTTGTCCGTGACGTCCACCAGGCTGCCCTCGTACCGGAGGACACGCCCATCATGGTCCTTGACACTCCGCGCCGAGTCGCGCACCCACACGGTGGACCCATCCCGCCGACGCAGTTCAACGTCGAAGTCGTGGATGACTCCGAGACGGCCGATCCTTTCCACCCATGCGCCCCTCTGTGAAGGATCGACATAGACGGATTCCACGTCTGTGACGTGGGCTTTCGCCTCGGCAACGGTGGCATAACCCAGGAGGTCGGCCATCGCCTGATTGGCCGCGAGCAGGGTCCCGTCTGGCGCACTGCGATAAAGCGCCACCGGGATCCCATTGAAGAAGTCGGAAAGGTCTGAAGTCTCGGACATTCCACGCTTGTTATCGGCCAAACACCCCGATTTCTTCATAGGCCCACAGCCCCAGCCCCAACGCTCGACGGACGGACCACCCCACTCCTTTCGGGGTAACGTCCGGAACCGTGGATTCTTTTGACTACATCGTGGTTGGCGCGGGATCCGCTGGTTGCGTCATCGCTTCCGGGCTCTCTGCCCGATATTCGGTTCTGCTACTGGAGGCCGGTGGCCGTAATCGCGGCCTCAAGGTGGCCATCCCTGCCGCCTTCGCCAAGAACTTCAAGACCGACCGGGATTGGGGGTTTCAGTCGGAGCCGGAGGGTTCGGCCAATGGAAGAAGCCTTTTCCTCCCATCCGGGCGAGGCCTGGGTGGGTCTTCGTCGATAAATGCCATGATCTACATGCGAGGACGGCCCTCGGACTACGACCGGTGGGAGGCAATGGGAGCCGAGGAGTGGGGCTGGAGCGATGTGCTGCCGGTGTTCCGGGCCATGGAGTCCAATGGGCGTTTCGATGACGAATACCACGGCTCGCAAGGCTCGCTCAGAGTGGAAGACCTGCGCAGTCCGAATCCATTCAGCAGACGGTTCATCGAAGCTGCACTCGAAAGCGGCATAGGCGCAAATGCGGATTTCAACGGTGCAACTCAGGAGGGGGTCGGCTACTTCCAGGTGACGCAACGGCGAGGACGGCGGTGGAGTGCCGCCGATGCCTATCTACGCCCTGCCATGAGTCGTCCCACACTGAAGGTCATAACGGATTCGCATTGCCTGAGCGTGATTCTCCAGAATGGGCGCGCCGTAGGGGTTGAATATGCGATCGGTGCCTCTCTTCAGCGCGCCTTTGCCGAGGCTGAAGTAGTTCTCTCAGCCGGGTCGTACGGCTCTCCCCATATCCTCGAGCTATCCGGTGTCGGGGACCCGGATCATCTCCGCACTGCGGGTATCCAGGTCAAGGCGGAGAGCCCCCACGTCGGCGCTCATCTCAAGGATCATCCCATCATTGGAATCATCCAGCGTGCCACGGTTGGAGGCACACTCGACGACGCCGAGTCGATTGGGGAGTTGGCAAAGTGGATGCTGCTGCGTCGGGGGCGCCTGACCTCCAATGTTGCCGAAGCCGGGGCGTTCGTGAAGTCGGCGGGTGAGGTCGCTGAGCCTGACCTCGAGTTCCATTTCGGACCGGTCTTCTTCGATAATCACGGGATGACGCCGCTTGACGGCCATGCTTTCAGCCTGGGGCCCATGCTGCTCCACCCCACCAGTGAAGGCACGGTGCACGCACGCGACGGAGATGCGACCACGCCACCGGAGATTCGAGGCAATTACCTGGCCGACGACGGTGAGGTCACCAGTCTGATCCGGGGCATACGATTGGCCAGGGAGATCGTGGCACGCTCACCGTTTGACGCCGTCCGCGGTGAAGAGATGCAGCCTGGCCCTCAGTTCACAACCGATCTCGATCTGCGTCGTTTCACAAAAGAGCGATTCGAGCTGCTCTATCACCCCATAGGGACCTGCAGGATGGGTAAGGAGGGCGTGGTCGATAGCCGACTCGCCGTCCGCGGCGTGTCCGGGTTGCGAGTGGCGGACGCCTCGGTCATGCCGGCAACGATCAGTGGCAATACCAACGCCGCAGCAATGATGATTGGGCAAAAGGCCGTCCAGATGATCCTGAATCAGCCGGCGAACGGCAAGATCAGTTGATCATCGGGGCGCTCATACCTGGGCAGCCCGTTCCACATCAGATGTTCCATGAACACCCAGGATTTGCGGTGAATCGTGGATGGGCCCCACGCCTGCAACGTGGCTTTGTGGATCGGACAGGGATAACCCTTGTTTCCTTCGAAGTTGTATCCCGGGAAGTGTTCCGCAGCCGATCGCATGATCCGATCACGGGTCACCTTGGCCAGGACCGAGGCGGCTGCGATTGACAGCGACGTCTGGTCACCTCTGACGATCTTGATGGCACCGCCGACGAAATCCCAGTTCCCGTCAACCATGATGTGATCGGGGACGACGTCGAGAGCGCCGATTGCCCTTTTGGCCGCCAGACGCTGGGCAGCTGACATTCCCAGTTCGTCGCACTCTCTCGGTGATGCGTGACCGACCGACCAGGCGACCGCCCACCGGGCGATCCGGTCGAACAGAGCCTCTCTCTCGTTCTCGGTGAGCATCTTCGAATCGCGGATCTTGTAGACCCTCCGATCCTTGGGAACCACCGCTGCACCCACGGTCAATGGGCCCGCCCACGACCCCCGGCCAACTTCGTCTACCCCAACGACGACGCTTGACCCGGTCGACCACAGCTCACGCTCGGCCACCAGACCAGGAGAGGTGCGCCGCAGGCTTGGACGCAATCTGCGGGGTGGCGCGGTCATCAGCCCAGGGTAGGCCCGTGGTCGCACCCGCAGAGGCATCTGGGTCGGCGATCATCCTTGACTCTCAGTTCATGGTCACGTCGTCGGGGAACGTGGACATCAATGCCAGCCGGCCCCCTTGACGCTTCAGTATCCGCGCCCATTGATCATCGGGGCTGTCGAAGGGATCGCTCGGTCTGGCGGGTACCACATACCATGACCCCTCGGAGACTTCTTCTTCGAGTTGTCCCCTCCCCCACCCCGAGTACCCAGAGTAGATGCGTGCCGGCCCACTCGAAGGAAGCTCGTCAATGGCCACATCCCCCAGACTCAAACCCTTCAGCCCGACGGGTTCGCCTCCGTCACCGATTACGAGAGCAATCGCCACCTCGGGTTGCACCGGGCCCCCCGAATGCACAAGGCCTGGCTCAGGAACGAGGGTTGACCAGGCTCGGAGATGTGCGTCGACCCTTACCACGGTCGGCCTGTTCAGAGTGAGGCCAATGCTGCCGTCGACGTCAGACCGGATGATCAGGACCACGGTTCGCCAGAAATTGGGGTCTATCAGAGAAGGAGTGGCCACGAGGAGCTGACCTGCATAAGTCTCCACGCTGCGAGGTTAACGGGAACCGCTGTGGCAGAAACCCCCACTACCGTATGAGGATGCCGTTGCCGTCGGTGCTCCTCTTCCCCGCATTCGCCGAGGCCGGCGCCAACTTCGGGGGATCCTCGCGGTGAAGATGCGAGCCCTGGTCAAGCACGCCGACGAGAGGGGCCTCAGGCTCGAGGAGCTCGATGCCCCGACGCCTGGACATGATGAGGTCCTGGTTCGGGTTGACACAACCGGCATATGCGGCACCGACCTCCACATCTACAACTGGGACGATTGGGCGCGGAGCACGGTTCCCACTCCGATGACCGTTGGCCACGAGTTCTCCGGGCATATCGCCGCAATCGGCTCCAACGTCTCCGGATTCGAAGTCGGGGAGCTGGTTGGAGCCGAGGGCCATGTCGTGTGCGGCAAGTGTCGAAACTGCCTTGCGGGGAAGAGGCATCTTTGCAAGGACACCCGGGGAATCGGTGTCAATATCCCAGGTGCTTTCGCCGACTACGTAGTGATTCCCAAAGGGAATCTCTGGCGTCACAGCGAGGGCTCCGACCCGGAGATCGCTGCGTTATTCGATCCGTTCGGCAATGCAGTACATACCGCTCTCGAGTTTCCGGTGCTCGGGGAAGATGTTCTCATTACCGGTGCAGGCGCCATTGGATTGATGGCAACCGCGGTGGTAAGGCACGCCGGAGCACGCAATGTCGTGGTGACCGACGTGAACCCATTCCGTCTGGATATCGCCAGGCAAATGGGAGCAACCCGGGCGGTTGACATCCGCAGCGAGGACCTCCACGCTGTCCAGGATGACCTGGGGATGATCGAAGGGTTCGATGTGGCACTTGAAATGTCGGGAGACCCTTCCGCCATGCAGGACATCATCGAAAACACGATCCACGGTGCCAGTGTGGCGATGCTGGGGATCCCGTCGGAGCCTTTTGCCATCGATTGGAGTGTCGTCATCTTCAACATGCTGAACTTGAAGGGGATCTACGGACGGGAGATGTTCGAGACCTGGTACAAGATGAACATCTTGATCGACTCCGGTCTCGACATTTCGCCGGTGATCACTCATCGTTTCGGTGTCTCCGAATTCGCTGATGCCTTCGAGGCCGCCTCATCCCGCGAATCCGCCAAGGTCTTGATCAGCTGGGTCGACTGATAACTGTCCCCTTGCCCGTCCGATCCTCCCCTGCTCAGATCCGTTGATTGATCCAGTCGATGATCTCCTCGACAATGGAGGGCCCCTCCGGTTCGTTGAGAATCTCATGACGGAGATTCGGGTACAGACGCCTATCGACTCCGGGCAACTCCCCGAGTACGGCCGTCGACTGCGGCGGGACGATCGGATCGGCACCACCATGAAGCACGAGTGTGGGGACATCCAGCCGACTCAGCTTGGCTGTGACCTCGTCCATGGCGGAGAACAGCATTGCACCGAGCCTCGTCGTGGTCTTCACATACACCAGAGGATCGGCGAAATAGGCTTTGCCAACTGCTGGATCCCGAGAGAACTGCTCACCCTTGAAGCCGTTGGGCAGGGCAAGACGTGGCGCAACCTTGGCCGCCAAAGGCGCCAGCGCTCTCTGCCAGGCAGCCCCACCCCCGAGGGCAGGTGCGGAGACCACCAGGAGGTCCGGGCTGGGGCGACCGTCGAGGACATAGCCCAGACAGAGATTGCCTCCCATGGAGAAGCCCATCAGTATCACCGGCAAGCCTCGTCCGGAGGCCCACTGCAGATGTCGTTCGATCTGATCGTGGAAACGTGACCAATCATCGATATCCCACCGGGGTCCTCCCGATCCGCCCGCCCCGATGAGATCGAAGCTTCTGACCAAGATTCTGGCGTCAGCGAATCTCGATCCGACTCGCTCGTAACGACCGGAGTGCTCCCCCAAACCGTGGACAAGCACCAAGATGGCTCGAGGGTCGGTCTCGGGCGTCCATTCCCGGACTAGCTCGGTTCCGATGTCCGCCGCCTGCTCCATGCGGGTGATGCTGGCCACTTCGCTCCTGATCGGGTCAGCTGATCGTAGAAACCTCAGCCCTCGAACGAAAAACGCGTGGCGTCTCGGGGAAAGTCGGTCCAGGCGAGCGCCATCCTCGGCGTGAATACCAAAAGCCCTCCCGCGTCGTCACCCGACCAGGCAGTCGGACCGGGCGAATAACCAAGGTCCGCATACTTTCTTCGGAACTCTGCCGAAATGCGCTCACCGTCAGTGTTGTCGAGGGGCTTCGATGGGATGGCCATCCCCTCGACGATGGTGGCCTCTGAGCCGCTCTCGAGGTGGAGGACGGTCTCAGGATTGGTTTCGAGATTGCGAGCATGCCGTGTCACAGGTGAGCCGTCGTACCAGAGTTTGTCGTCAATCCAGACACCCCAACGAGGCACCGCATGGGGGCGCCCGTCCGGTCTCGTTGTTGCCATCCAGTAATGAATCGCTGCCACGAGTCGCTTCCGCACCTGTTGCCAGACTAGATAGTCACCGCCTGCGCTGATTCCATAGCCGTTCGGCATTTCTGGACGCCCCATCGTTCTCGGCGACATCATGACTTGTGGAATGGTGGCTTGACCGCCGTCGCCGCTACCCATCTCGAGCGAATCTCGACCTCCAGGCCCGTGCCGGCGGTCACGGGCGGGCTCATGTAGGCAAGCCCCACCCCCTTGTCGAGGACCGGGCTGACGTTTCCCGATGTGACAACGCCCGCGCTGTCCTCACCCTTGACCGCATAGCCGTGCCGTGGCACACCACGGTCATCCAGAACGAAGCCAATCAACTGCCTGTTGGGCGCGGTTTGCCGCTCGAGGGCCGCACTGCCAACAAACTGCCGACCCTTGGATACTGCGAACCCGAGCCCTGCCTCGTAGGGCGTTGTCGTTTCGTCCATGTCCGCACCCCACAGAGGCAGACCGCTCTCGAGCCGCAACGTGTCCCTGGCTCCGAGGCCGCAAGGGGCAGCGCCCGCCCGGATGGCCGCCTCGAACAGCACGGATCCGGTGCCCGGGTCGGTGCATATCTCGCCGCCCGTTTCACCGGTGTAACCCGTACCGGCGATAAAGACCTCTTTTCCGGCCAGGGTGATCACATCAGTCCGGAAACGCCGCGGCGCATCCCCCAGGATCGTCTCGAATACGGAGGGGGCCCGGGGACCTTGGAGAGCGAGCATCACGGTCTCGACTTGAAGATCCCGCACCTCGCATCCGTCTTCTTCGGAGAACAGGCCCATGACGGTGTGGTGATTGGCGGCGTTGGGCAATACCCAGAACCGGTCGTCGCTCCACCACCAGACGATCAGATCGTCGAGAATCCCACCACCCTCGTTCAGCATCAGCGTGTACTGGGTTCGTCCTGGGCCGATTCGCCCCAGGTCGTTGGAGAGAAGCCGGTCGAGGGCTCCACGGGCACCGCGTCCGGTGAGGAGAAATCTCCCGAGATGAGTGACATCGAAGATCCCCGAGTCGGTCCGCACCGCCCGATGCTCAGCGAGAACCGATCCATAATGAACCGGCATCTCCCATCCGCCGAAATCGACAAAACGGGCGCCCTGCGCCACATGGACATCGTGCAGTGGCGAACGATTCATCCAGTGAGACGCTCGCCCCGCTCCTCGAGTCTCACGATGTCGGGACGTCCGGGCAGCCTGGCAGGAACAGGCGGCTGATCGAGGTGATCGGGCTCCTCCAGACCATACTTCACGACCAGATTGAGATAATCCCGCTGGTAGAAAACCTTGCAATTGGCGTCGGGGTAGAGCTCCTTGAGCCTGCGCACCTTGCCATTCTTCTTGGTCACCAGCTTCTGGCTCATCGTGGTGATCTCGATGTAGAGGTCGTCATCAGGAAGATAGAAATCGGGTGTGAAGAACTGGGTCGGCTTGCCATCTTTATCCCATGAAATAGGGAAAGAGACCGGCTCGTAGTCCCAGGGAACGCCGTAGAAGTCGAGAAGGAGGGCGAATTGCCGCTCACTGTTGTGAGCGAATTTGATTTCGTGAGCCGTGGGGCGCTCGGTGATCAGTTCGCTCCTACTTCGATGACCCCGGCATATTCATTGTCTTCTGGAAACAGCTGATGAATTGCGCCTGCGACTTCATCTTGGACCGGACCGATGGCGATGCCAAAGACGCCCTGACCCCGTCGAAACACATCAACCACTTCTTCGTCGGAGTGCGCTGCGTAGATGGTCTGTCCGTCGCTCAGCAGGGTCACGTCTGCGAGAGGGGTCTGGGAATCGAGTTGCTCGCCAAGAATCTCGACGGCCGATCGGATCTTCTTCAGACTCATGCCGGCGTCGAGCAGACGCTTTATGACTTTGAGCTGAACCACGTCCTCGAACGAATAGAGACGCTGCGATCCCGACCCCCTCGCTTGTTGCAGGGATGGTCTCAAGAGCCCGGTGCGAGCCCAGTAGTCGAGCTGCCGGTAGGTTATAGCCACGAGCTTGCAAACCTGCGGGGCACGATACCCCAAACCTGGCTGTCGGGTCATTCAGTCCTCCGGGTTACACGAGTGTAACTCCGCCGTTGTAAGCAAGCTAACCGAGTTGAGGTGCCCATGTCAACGAAGGCTGTGGATAACTCAGTCTCCGGCCAGCAAATGAGCCGCCTTGTCCACCTGATTCTTGGTTCCGACTACGACAAGTCTGTCCCCTGCCGACAGCACCAGATCCGGATTGGGATTCACCTGCATGGCAACCTTCTGGTCCTCCACAGCAAGAATCATGGCACCCGTTTCCTCGCGTATTCCCGAAGCCCGAATGGTGCGGCCATCGATATAGCTCCCCGGTTGAACGTCGATCTCCTCAACCATGAATTCGACGGGTCTTCCCCCAACCACGACGTCGAATATTTGCGACAGTTCCGGTTGAATCGCCAACGCCGCCAACCGCTCGGCCCCAACGGCCTGGGGGGTGACTACTCCGTCGGCGCCGGCGAGTAACAACTTTCTTTCCGACTCGGGTTCGGTGGCCCGACAAATCACCCTGAGGTCGCTCCGGATCGACTTGCCAGACAGGGCGATCACGAGATTGTCCGAGTCGGTGTTGACGCAAGCGATCACGGCCGCGGCGCGTTTCACACCGGCGCGGATGAGGATGTCGTTATGGGTGGCATCTCCCAGGATGACGTAATACTCGCTGGCCTCGGCGCGCTCGGCCCGCTCCTCGGACTGCTCGATCACCACAACGGATGCGCCAGATGCGGCAAGATGAGCTGACGTGGCCCTTCCCACGCGTCCGAACCCACACACGATTATGTGCCCGCTCAGATCTTCGATCTTCTTCAGCATTTGATTACGTCGCCTCGTTTCGCCCAGGTCGACCATGTATTCGATGGTGGCAAGAGCAGTGTAGAAAGCCATCCCGAACCCTCCGGCGAGGATGAGCAAGGTCCAGATCCGTCCTAGCGGTGAGACCTGGAATACCTCCGCGAAGCCGACCGTTGTCACGGTGATCACCGCCATGTAGAAGGCTTCGAAGAGGCCGGCATGGTCGATGATCACGTAACCCAGGGTGCCGACGGCAATGACAATCGCCAGCGCGATGAGACCCAGCCTCACCCGGCGCAGCGGACTCACTCTCCGGGTTCGTCCCCGAGGAAATCCTCGATGGTGACCTGCTCCAACATCTCTCTGAAGCGGGCCAACTCCTCTTCCTCGTTGCCTTCTTCCTCGAATATCACCCCCGCGTCGTCCAGCACCGCCTCCAGTGCAAATACAGGAGTGCCGGTTCTGACCGCAAGGGCAATGGCGTCCGATGGTCTCGAGGACACGTGCACCTCCCGGCCTGATATGTCTAGAGAGAGGTCCGCATAAAACACAGAATCGCGCATTTCGGTTATGACGACCCGCGTCGCCAATGCGCCGACGGCGTCAATGACCGAACGCATGAGGTCGTGGGTGAGGGGACGTGGCGGGTTGACGCCCTCCAGAGCCGTGGCAATGGCCGTTGCCTCTGATCCGCCGATCCAAATGGGCAGGTGACGTTGGCCGCCCTGCTCGCGCAACAACACGATCGGCTGATTCGAGGGCAACTCAACCCTTACCCCGACGACGTCCATCTGGACCTGACTCTGATCCGCCATGCGGTGAGAATATCACCGGAGTTGCCAAGGGCTAGGAGCTGGGTCGCTCCCGGGCCATAGTTTCGAGAATGACTCTCGGGTTGCCCACGAGCGCCTCCATGTCGAGAACCGCCCAGATCGAGCGAAGGTTTCGGTAAAGCCCCATCCAATCCAGTCCATATCCGACGAGGAACTCATCGCCGACCTCGAAACCCCGATACTCGATCGGAACGTCGGTAACCCGACGTCGGATCTTGTCGGCCAGGGCGGCGGTGCTGACACTGCTGGCCCCCCGGTCGAGCATCATCCGGCGCAGAGCAGTGAGCGAGAGGCCAGTGTCGATGATGTCCTCCACGATGATCACGTGTCTGTCCAATACCGGCGTGGCAAGATCCATGGCGATGCTGATCCGGCCGCTCTCACCAAACCGGTTCAGGGCCAAGAAGTCGATCTCGCATGATGTGGTGACGCTCCGCACCAGATCGGCTGCGAACGGGATGGCTCCAGTCATGATCGCAACAAACAATGGATCTCTTCGGTCGAAGTCCCGGGAGATCGCAGCCCCGAGCTCAACTGTCCGCGAGTGCAGCTCTGACTCGCTGATGGCCTCGATGGCATGAACCGGAGCGCTCGTCATCTTCCACCCAGCGAAGTGATCCAGAACACGAGTGCACTCAGAACGGAGTCGGGTGGAGCAGCAACGCCCCGTCTGGTCTCGACAACCGGGGTCGGCTCGGTGTCGTGGGCAATGACCATCGGCCGGGGCCGTTCCAGCGTCAAGCCGACGTTGGCGAGATGGACGAAAGTCTCGACTTCGCTCAAGGACACCAGCGGATCCGGTTGATGTTGCCGTTTGACTGATCTGTAATCCGCACCCAAGGCCACGTCGGCGAAATAGCCCAGTTGGGCGAATCCATAATCGAAGAGTTTGATGGAGTCGAGGAAATGCGCCCTTTCTCCCTCAGAGCCGAGTACGACGACATACAGCCGCCGACCGTCACGTTCAGCCGCCCCCACATAGGTGAGGAGCGCCCTGGATGTGAATCCGGTCTTTATGCCGATTGCCCCCGGGTACCAGTCGAGCATGAGATCCGTGGAGGTTCCGCTGCGCGGTGCTCCGTCAGGAGCCGGGGGAATCACGACCGCTTTCGACCTCACCACATCGGCGAAACCGGGGGTCGCCATCGCCACCCTGGCAAGAGTGAGCAAATCGCGGGCACTCGAGTAGTGCCCCGGGGCATCGAGGCCGTGGGGGTTGGCAAAGCTGGTGTTTGTGAGACCCAGTTCGGCGGCCCGCTCGTTCATGAGGTCGACAAATGCCCCAACCGAGCCGGCGATATGCTCGGCGATGGCGGTGGCAGAGTCGTTCGCCGAATAGACCATCATCGATTTGAACAATGCTCCCATTGGCAGACGCTCCCCCGCCACCAGGTCGATCTCACGCTCCCCGGTCTCAGCGGCCCGGTTGGAGATTGTGACCATCTCCTTGGGATCCGATCGCTCCAGGGCGAGGAGGCCTGTCATGATCTTGGTGACTGACGCCATCGGCCGTCTCTCATCCGGTAAGAGTGAGCCGAGAACGGTGTCCGTGGCCTCGTCGTAGAGGATCCAGGACTTGGCGGTGACTGTGGGCGGCTCGGTCCGGGGATACTCCTGCACAACCAAGGGCGGGTAGGTGAGCGGCGCAGCCAGCGCCGGAGTCGCGAGCGTCACCACCAGGACCGTCAGCGCGGTCAGAATACGAAATGATCGGGTCATTTACCGGAAGGCGGATTCAGTTCACTGCCCAGAAGAGCCCTATGGAGGGCCATGGTCGATCCGGCCGCCGACTCCAGCACATCCCGAGCCCGCGCCTTCGACTCCGGATTTCTTGCCCTCATCAGCGGGGCGGTCAGTTGCTTGAGCAGATCGGCCTCGCGGTCCGCCGATAGCCGAATGGCGCGCAGATGTCGTGCCTCCAAGCCGAGGTCCATCAGTCGCTTGGATTCCAGAGCAGCTATCCCCGCCTCCGACGGGAAGACGGTTGAATCCGCAACGTGGCGGATCACCCCGCTGTCGATCAGATCCTCTAGTTGGACCTCGGTGAGGCCCGACCTCTTCAAGACGTCCTCGCGGCTCAGCGGTTGCCCGGCCGTCACATCGATGTCCCCCTCCATGACTGTTGAGCCGAGATCCTCACCACGCTCCCACAGTGTGAGTTTGGATTTGATCACCTTCAGAGGCAGAAAGTGATCTCGTTGCTGGCTGAGTATGAATCTGATTCGGGCCACATCGCGACTGTCGAACTGGCGGTAGCCGCTGTCTGAGCGGTGCGGGTCGATCAGCCCCTGGGACTCCAGAAAACGAAGCTTCGACACCGAGACATCGGGGAAATCCTCGCGGAGCTGGTTGATCACCTCTCCAATACTGAGGGTCTTTGGCTCAGGCATCGCCGTGAGCGACCACAAAATGGAAACGCCCCACCAACACCTCGTCCCCGACATTGAGAGCGGCGCGATCAACCCTTTCGTCATTCACATACGTGCCGTTGGTGGATCCGCTGTCCTCAACTGTCAGTGTGCTCTTGTCGAGTACGAAGCGGCAATGATGCCGCGAGACCGTCACATCGTTGAGGAATATGTCACTCTCAGGATGCCGACCGACAGTGGTGTTTCCCGGGGCCAGGATGAAAGACATCCCGGCGCGTGGACCACGATCCACTACGAGGGCATACCCGGAAACACCTTCGACATGTGCCGCCTCGTCCAATGTGAGAGGGTGCTCGACCCGATCTTGCAGGGGTACGAACACAATGGTCGGGTCGGTCTCAACCTCGACCTGAGGGTTCAACTCACTGGCGCCGTGCCCGGGGTCGTCGGTCATGCCCCCAATGATAGGACCCCTGGCAAGGTGGCAGGACTCATTGGGCGAATCTCCTACTCGGTCAAGTTCCGATACGCCTCGGCGTCGAGGAGGACAGAGACGTCGAGATCGTCGCTGTGTTCCAATTCGACCAGCCAGGCTTTGTCATATGGGCTTTCATTCACCAGTTCCGGCGAATCGGCTACTGCTGAATTGACTGCGACAACCTTGCCGTTGAAGGGGGCGTAAACCTCCCCTACCGATTTGGTGCTCTCAACTTCAACGAGAATGTCGTCCTTAGCGACCTCTTTTCCCACTTCTGGAAGCTCGACGTAGACCACATCCCCCAGTTGGTCCTGCGCGTAATCGGTGATGCCGATCCTCACAGTGGAGTCGGATATGCCTCTGATCCATTCGTGCTCGTCGGTGTAGAGAAGATCATCCGGTATCAGCATCAAACCTCCTTAGGCGTCTCGGGGCGACTTTACCGCCGCGATATTGCGCCGGGCGTCGGTGAGGTAGGCCAGAGCCACCAGCCAGTAGAGGACCAAACCAAGGACTCCCGCAGTCCACGCCATTGGTCGCAACAGGGCCTCCGCAATTCCGGCCTTCGCAAGGAAGAACGCAGGAATCGCCCCATAGAGCAGAAAGGTGGATCTCTTGCCCAGAATCCGCACCACCAGGGGCGCTCCGCCGCGTCGAGCGAGGTTCACGGTGACCGCTGCCATGAACAGCTCCCGGGCGATCAGGGGGTAGCCGATCACCCACGGCAGCGCCCCTACTATCAACCCTCCCACAACGGCTGAGGCGATCATCATCCGGTCTGCGATCGGGTCCAGAGCCTTTCCCAGTTCACTGACTTGATTGAGCCTTCGAGCCAGATACCCGTCAATCCAGTCCGTCCAACCGATGATGAAAATCAGCCATCCGGCCAGAGCAAGGTTGTCGGCGATCAAGAGGACCCACCAGAAATAGAAGACACCAAGCACCCTGGCGAATGAGATCGCATTGGGGATGGTGACGATTCGAGCGGACGGGTTCTCTTGAGTCAACTCCGAAGAGGCTAACCCGTCACGGGATCCGGTTCACGTCCTCGATGGCGCCGTTTCTCCCCTGGATTCCGCCGAGGGTGTCCTTCTGGAGAAACCGGATCCGGTCAGACCTGAATGCTTCAACGATCTGGGGGTGATAGAGGGGAAGATAGGGAAGGTCGACCCCGAGAATCGACTCCATGCGCCACAGCGCGTCATGGGCCCCACGCAGGGTGGACGCAGCGGCGAATTCACCCCATGCTCTATCAAAGTCCGTGGAGTCGTAGCCGGTGCTGTTCACATCGCCTGACTTGGTGAAGAGCGGTCCGTAGTAACTCGGGTAGGCCGGATTGCCCAGGGTCCAGCCGAGCAAATACATGTCATATTGCCGGACGTTGTCCCCGGTCTTCGTAAATGCCAGGTCGGCCACCGTGTCGAAATCGGTGACCACGACACGAACCTCGAAACCCAGCGTCTCGATGACCTGGGCGATCCTCCGGGCATACTCGGGTCGATCGGGGTCGTAGAGATCGCCCGGAGTGAGGATCGTCAACGGCGCGGGCTTTTGCCCGGCGATCAAGAGTCCCGAGCCGGGCAAGAGCAGGCCATCCTCGACCCGAGGTGGGGTTTCCCAGGTGTAACCCGTCTGCTCCAAAACGGTGCGCGCAGCATTCAGCCGCGACTCGGTGGTACCGGCAAAGACTGATGCGATGCGTGCGGCCGCATCGGAGTCGAACCAGGAGGCGTTCAGGGGTGAGATGATGGTGAAAGCCGGAAGGGCGTCGGGGATTATCAACTGGGTCATCGCAGTCCGATCGGCGAGGATTGCGATCGCAGTGCGAAAGGCCACGTTGCTCATCGGGGAACGCCCCAGATTGAATCCGAGATAGCGAACCGAATTCGACGGGCTGCGTTCGATGCTCACACCGTCCACTGAAGACAGACGCTCGGCCACCTGGCTCGACAGTCCTCGCGGATTCAAGATCGTGTCGATGTCGCCGGCAGCCAGTGCGTCGGCCGCCTCCGCCTCGGTGTCAAAGATCTCAAACACAACGGTGTCGACCATGGAACCGCTGCGTCGATGGTCGACGTTGGCCACGATCCGGGATGCAGTGCGTTCAAAGATGTTCAGTGGTCCACCTGAGACGTCGACCGAAGCGTCGGCAGCCATCAGCTCTTCGGCACTGGCGGATTGTTCCACCACCGAAAGCCAGACATGTCTGGGCATCACGGGCGCGAGCCCCAACGCAAACGGCCATTCCCCGAGCCCAGGCCGATGATCGAAATCGATGCGGATCCGATCCGGCGTCTCGGCGATCACCGCCGTGGCGTTCGGCGGATACGAATCCAGCCAGGCTCCACCGAGATGCAACCGCCTCACAGTGTCGAAGGTGAACACCATGTCGTCG
>JBFHXF010000025.1:0-20746 GCA_041599115.1 Acidimicrobiia bacterium | reverse complement strand
GACGTCACCCTCCCCGAGCGGGTCCGGGCGCGCCGGGCGAACAGTCTGGGATGCGATCTGATCGTCGTATTTCAACTGAGCCTCGACGGAGAGGATCGGGTCTTTTTCTTCTCATCCGAGCACAGCAGGTCAGAGGCTGGGGCGATGCTGGCGAGTGCCCTGGCCGATTCGGTCGGCGGTCTGGTCGAGGGTCGCGCCGGCGCCATGCTCAAGGAAACCCGCTCCCCTGCAGTCGTGGTCTCCCGATCACAGCTTGATGCCACACTCGGCAAACCCGTCGTCGCCGGGTTACAGCAATTCTTCTCAGGCGCCGTGATCAACCACTGAAGAGCCGATAGAGCCGCTCCAGTTCCTCCACCGATCCGAAACGAATCTCCAGCTTGCCCTTCTCGTTGCGATATTCGATCTTCACGGCAGTGCCCAGCTTCTCAGCGAGCCGCTTCTCGAGCTCGATTATCTCCACCGGTCTCAACTGTCGCACCCGCGCTGCGGGACCCCGTTCCAGGTCACGACGGGTCCGCACCGCCTCTTCCATCTGGCGAACATTCCAGCCGTCCTCAACCGCCTTCTGTGCCAGATGAACCGCGTATTTGAAGTCCTCGACACCAACGAGCGCCCTGGCATGTCCCGGCGAGAGATCTCCGTTGTCGACCATTTCCTGAATCTCCAGGGGGAGTTGCAGCAGGCGCAGGGTGTTGGAAACTGCGGGGCGCGACTTGCCGACACGATCAGCCACCTGCTCCTGAGTCATACCATAATTTTCCAGAAGTTGAGCGAAGGCGTGAGCCTCCTCGATCGCGGTGAGGTCTTGACGTTGCACGTTCTCGACAAGCGCCTCGGCAAGTGTCGATTGACCAGCTGTCTCCCGGATAACTGCTGGAATCGTCGACAAGCCTGCTCTTCTTGCCGCCCTCCAGCGACGTTCTCCGGCAATCAATTGATAACCCTTGCCAGCCATGTTCACCACGACTGGTTGCAGGACCCCCATCTCTTTCATCGATGCCGCCAACTCCTCCAAACCCTGGTCGTCGAAGTGATGTCGTGGTTGATCGGGGTTGGGGCTGATCCGGTCGACCGGAATCTGCCGGAATCCACCTTCAACCAGGTTGTCGGCCTCCGTGGGAATGAGGGCATCGAGTCCTCGGCCCAAACCGGATCTTCTCGATGTCATCGTGCCTCCTCCTCGATCAGTTGATGCCGCTTGATGAACTCCTTGCCGAGATGCCGATAGGCGATGGCTCCCCGACTCATCGGGTCGAACGCTTCGATGGGCTCCCCATAGGAGGGAGCCTCCGACAAACGCACCGAACGGGGGATCACGGTTCGGTAAGCGATATCGGCAAAGTGAAGCTTTATCTGGGAGGCGACATCCTTGGAGAGTCTGGTCCGCCCGTCATACATGGTGAGCACCACGCCTCCAACCTTCAACCGCGGATTGAGATTCACCCCTACCAGGTCGACGTTCTTCAGGAGTTGGCTGAGACCCTCTAGGGCGTAGTACTCACATTGGATCGGGATCATCACCTCATCGGCGGCAGCCAGGGCATTGACTGTCAGCAGACCCAGCGATGGCGGGCAGTCGATCAGGATCAGATCAAACTCCTGATCAAGCTGACCAATCGCGGCTCTGAGACGGGTTTCACGTGAAAACTGCGATACCAGTTCGATTTCAGCCCCGGCCAGGTCGATCGTCGCCGGAACCACAAAGAGATTCCTCACCGAGGTTGCCTCGATGGCATCATCCAGGACCGCCTCTTTGAGCAAGACGTCGTATATGGAAAGATCGATCGAGCCACGATCGATTCCGAGTCCGCTGGTGGCGTTTCCTTGAGGATCCAGATCGATCAGCAGAACTTTCACCTGGTTGAAGGCGAGGGTCGCCGCCAGGTTGATCGCAGTGGTGGATTTTCCGACACCACCCTTCTGGTTGGCCAGGGCGACGACGAGAGTGGAATCAGGGTTCACGGTTGACGCATCATAAGGAGCCAGACATCTTGGTCAAGGACCCAAGCCGGCACATGGTGTGTTTCCCATCCCCGGTAATGCGGTTCGGCCTCCCAAGAACCCCCGACCACCGCGCGCCCTCCCCCCGCCAGCAACTCACTAAAGAGCCTTCCGGCCTTTGGTGGTGGCAGCGTGGCCCGGGAGACGATGGTCTTTGCCCTCACCTCGAGCGACTTGAAATCGTCTTGGATTACTTGAACATTCTCCAGTTGGAGAATACGGATGATTCTCCTCGCCAGCTCCGTCCGGCGGGCTGAACGGTCTACCAACACAAACCGAGTTCCCGGCATGACAACCGCCAGGGGTATCCCGGGAAGACCGACGCCGGATCCGAGATCCCATACCTCATCCGTTGCGGATTCTATGAACCTGGAGAAGAGCAGCGAGTCGCCGATATGACGACGATCGATGCGATCGCCCTCTCCCCGACCGAGACCTCCCCCTCTGATTCCCTCATCACCCAACCAGTCCCGGTATTGCATCAGCCGGGTCACCGCCGTCCCAGGCAGGTTCAGCCCGGCCCATTTGGCGCATCTCGACCACACCTCGAGTGGTTTCACGTGAAACAAATCACTCTTACCGGCGAGGAATCACTCCTCTTCGCTGGAGGATTCCTCCACGGCACCGCCCTCGCTGGCCAAGACCACGTAGCGACGGGGTGGTTCACCCTCAGAATACGATTTGACACCGTCATGTGAGGCGGCGGCGTCATGGATCACCTTACGATCGGCCGAGCTCATCGGTTCCAACATGACCTCTCCACCTTCGGCCAGTAGTTGCTGGATCAATTGGTCGGCATAGATGGTGAGGGCCTGACGTCTTCTTTCCGCATACCCGGCAATATCGAGACGAAGCCGGGCGCTGTCCTGGCTATACCGCTGCAGCACGGTACGGGTCAACTCGTGGATGGCGGAACGAACCGACCCCCGGATACCTACCAAGGCCTCGGTCTGCTCGCCATCGACATTGGCCACGATGACGTCATCTTCAACCGATGTCCCCACCGTTCCTTCGAGACCGTAGGCCGACACCAATCCCTCGAGAAACTCCCGGGTGATATCTGCCTGGTCCTCCACACTGACCACCGGTCTATCATCGATTCTTGCTGGTTTGTTTTCTTGGCGACTCACCTTGCGCCCCTTGTCTTGACTTCTCGTCTGGTCCCGGTTGAGTTCATTACGGTCGCGTCCATTATTAGTCGACTTGGCCCGGGATTGCCTGGCAGCGCCGCCCCGAGATCTTTCACCGGTCTTCCGGCGATCGTTGCGCCGCCGCTTCGAGCTTTTTCTCTTGACCCTGACCACGGCGTCCTGGCCCCCAATACCGAGGAACCCACGCTGTGGCTCAGAGATCACCTCAATGGCGAGGTTCTCTCGGTCGTCTATTCCTAATTCCAACATGGCTGCTTCTACTGCCAGGTCGACTGTCCTGGCTCGAACCTCGATCTCGACGTAACTCATGTCACCTCCTCTTGCGCCGACGGCGCTTGTTTGAGGCACCCGGCTGTGGCTTCTTGGGATCGATCCCTTTCGGGTCAGGATCCGGTTTTGAATCCTTGGGTGATCCCCCTGGCAAGGTTGGGCGCCCATCGATCTTGAAAATCAGGGCTTGTTGGCCAAAGCGAAAAAGGTTGGAAGTGCTCCAATACAGAACCAGACCTGCCGGGAAGTTATAAGAGATAAAGCCAATGAACAGCGGCATGATCCGGGTCACTGCCTGCTGGGCGCCGGCCCCTTTCTGATCTGGCCTCTCCTGGCCGTAGGTCGAGTGCCACTGCTGGACATACTGGGTGGCCACCATGAGTGCCATCATCAAAAGGTAGGGGATTGCTGCCTTCAGGCCCTGTTGCAGCGCCTGTGCCGGGCTGGTGTCCAAGGCCATCCCGAGGAAAGTGTTGGGTTCGCCGGTGAGAAGGGACCTGCCCAATGCCGAGTCGGGGTTTATCGAATGCAAGGCGCCCGGTACCAATTCCGCGGTCGGAAGTTTCGTTGCCTGATCGATAACGAATTTGAACGGGGTCCGCAACATCCTGAAGAGGGCAAACCAGATCGGCATTTGAACCAGGAGTGGCAGCAGACAACCTCCCGGGGTGGCCCCTGCCTCCTTCTGGGCCGCCATCAGCCGTTTCTGCATCTCCTGGGGGTCATCTTTGTATTCGGCCTGGATCTTCTTGATCTTGGGCTGGATCGCGGTGAATGCCCTGGTGGCTCTGGTCTGTTTGAGTGTCAACGGGAACACCACCAGATTGATGGTGATGGTCAACATGATGATCCCCACACCGAGAGCCACCCCATGACTCAATGGGGGAGTCAGCAGATCAAAGAACCACGCTAGGACTGCCCCGAGCACCTGCTCGAGACGGGCGAATAGATCTCCAAACATCAGTGAGCTCTCCAGTTCTCGGGGACGGGGTCGTACCCCCCGGGGTGCAGCGGATGACACCTGCCAATCCGCTTCAGGCCGAGCCAACTCCCCTTTAGGACACCAAAGCGCTCGATCGCCTGGTAGGTGTAACGGGAACAAGTGGGTTGGTAACGGCAATTGACGCCCAAGGAGGGACTTACCATTTTCTGGTAAATCGTGATGAGCCCGAGAACTGCTCTTCGTGGACGCAATAGCTCAAGCATTCTCAGACTCCACAAGGCCATGTTCCACCCAGCCCACCAAGCGAGAGTGGGAAATTTCGGCGACTTGCTTGGATGCGATGATCACGTAGTCATACCCTGAGTGAAGTTGTGCAGCCCCGATGCAATGTCGTAGCCGCCTCTTGATCCGGTTCCTGGTCACGGCGCCGCCCGAACCCTTGGATACTACGAGGCCGTACCTCGGTGGTCCCGGTATCCCGGGTGCGCGAACGACGATAAGGCCTCCTGAACGGTACCTCATTCCCTCTTTCAGTACGCGTCGGAAGTCACGGGAGGAGCGCAGCGTCTCGAGATCAGGCAGCGAGGCGCTTCCGGCCTTTGAGACGTCTCGACTTGAGGATCGAGCGACCGGCCCGATCGTGCATTCGATGACGAAAACCGTGACGACGTTTCCGGCGACGGACTTTTGGTTGATAGGTTCTTTTCATGACAAAACCAGCGGTAGAAGGGGTGGACCTGACAAGGTTACGGACAGATCCGCGGCTATGTCAAAGTCCCCCACCCGGCGGCCGCGCCGGGTTCGCCCGAATCGCTTGGGTGGTCCGCGAAGAATCGAGTTAATTCGCGAAAGAAACCTGAAGTCCGAAATCACTCGCAGCGAGCTTCAATCCCCCTGGCATGATCTGGAAAAACCATAAATTAGCTGGTCTTTTGTTGTGGAAATAGTTGACCTCAGTAATCCACAGTGGTGATTCTCGCGTTCTTGACGAGCAACGAGACGAGGCCAATACTCAGATGTCTTAGCCCTGGGAACGGTAAACGACTTCCCCCCGTCATTGCTGATGACATGACCACCCGGGCGACAATTGAGTGTTTTCCCGGACGGGGTCGCGGTTCTTTCCACAGTTGTGGACGAAACTGTGGACAACTCGTCCGGAAGGAGGAGTTCGTCTTGACACAAGCACAACAGGCGTTGGATGACTGGAAGGCACTTCAGGCAATCATCAGGCGGGGAGTTTCCAGTGGCAATTGGGACACGTGGTTGTCTCGATTGGAGCCGGATTTTCGCGGAGATGTCCCGGTTCTCGTGGCCCCTTCCGAGTTCCACCTTCGCTGGGTCATCGACAAGCATGGGGACTTGATCACAAGCGCATTTCGTGATCTATACGGGGCGGATGCCTCGCCTCAGTATCGGGTGAGTGAGAGGCCTCTCGTAGAGCCCGACGAGCCTGACAAGAGGTTCGACGAACCCGAGCCCCAATCGAGCGTGCAGTCCAGTTCGACGGCTCTCATATCGCGATATCGGTTCGAGAGCTTCGTCGTCGGTCAATCCAACCGATTCGCCTGGGCGGCGGCCATGGCTGTGGCCGAGCAACCTGGGGCCCATTACAACCCTCTCTTCATATACGGAGGCGCTGGTCTGGGCAAGACCCATCTCCTCAATGCCGTTGGACACCAAGCGCTGGAGATGTACCCGTCGCTTGTGGTTCGCTATATCTCTTCGGAGAACTTCCTCAACGATTTCATCGACTCGATCCGACGCAAACGCCCGGACAACTTCAAACAGCGTTATCGCGGAGTCGACATTCTCCTTCTGGACGACGTTCAGTTCTTCGAAGGCAAAGAACAGATCCTCGAGGAGTTCTTCCACACCTTCAACTCCCTGTACGAGTCCGGAAAACAGATGGTGATCAGCTCAGATCGCCACCCCAGGAACCTCTCCTCGTTGGAGGATCGTCTGCGGAGTCGCTTCGAGTGGGGCCTCCTCACCGACATCCAGCCACCCGATGTGGAAACGCGGCTTGCCATCCTGCGGCGTAACGCCGAGTTTGCCCCGCGTCCGGTGCCTTTAGGAGTGCTCGAGTACATCGCCGGCCTGGTTTCGGACAACATTCGGGAATTGGAAGGTGCACTGACCCGGGTAACCGCTTGGTCTGCGCTCAACCGACGTGACATCGATCTGGAGACCGCCGAGCGCGTCCTTCGGGACATGGTGACCCCGGATGAGCCGGTCCCCCTCGGTCCGGAGACCATCATGCGCACGACTGCTGCGGCCTACGGATTCTCCCTCGAGGATGTCATCAGCCCTTCCCGGCGGCAGCCTTTGGTTCTGTGCCGCCAGATCTCGATGTACCTCTGTCGAGAGCTGACCGACCTTTCTCTCCCGAAGATCGGAGAACAATTCCAGCGGGATCACACCACAGTCCTCCACTCGGTTGAGAAAGTGAAACGAATTCTCCGATCCGACAGGGCGGTGTTCGATCGTGTCACCCAACTCACACAGGACCTGAGGAAAGGTGGCGACATTTCAACAAGCTCATGAGTTATCCAGAAGACACCCAGCTTTATCAACCAGTTATCCCCGGATGCGTTGATAACAACTTTTCCAGCTCCCATCAGGGAATATCAACGATGTCCACATTTGAACAACCCCCTACTACGACTAATACTCTGATAATGAAGTTTCATAGACAAAGAAGAAGGGAAGAGAGCTTGTGAGAATCCGAGCGCAGCGGGACGATCTCGCAGATGTCCTTGCCCGGGCGAATCGCGCTGTCGGGACGCGAACAGCCCTGCCCGTTCTCCAAGGTCTTCTGTGTGAGGTCGTGGGTTCCACGCTTCGGGTGACGGGCACCGATCTCGACATGACGGTGAGGACCACAGCCGAGGTCGAGGTCATGGAAGAGGGCAGGGCCGTGATACCGGGTCGCCTTCTCAGTGAGGCCGTGAGGAAGATGCCTGCGGGTCAGGTGACAATTGGGGTTACCGAAAACGATATCGAGATCCAAGGAAACGGGCCACGTTTCACGCTTCGCCCCCTGATGGCGGACGACTTTCCGGTTCAGGAAGATGTGATTCTCGACGGGGTCGAAGTGGATGGTGAAGCTTTGGCCGAGGCCATTGGCCAGGTGACCATCGCAGCGTCGGGTGATGGCGCGAGGCCGATACTGACTGGTGTCCTGTTCGAGACATCGGACGGGGGGCTGCGGATGGTCGCTACGGATTCCTACAGACTCGCCAAGCGTGATCTGGCAGGAGTGGGCCTCCAAGGGCCGAGCCTGGTTCCGGCGCGGGGACTCCGCGAGCTCCCCAAGACGATTGGGGCCTCGAAGGTGACTGCACAACTCGGTGACCGCGAGGCAGTGTTCTCCTCCGAGAAGGGGATGCTGCGACTCAGATTGATCGACGGGACGTTTCCCAAATACCAATCGCTGTTTCCCGAGACATATCCCAACCAGGTGGTAGTTGAGAAGGAACCTTTGCTCGAGGCGCTGGGCAGGGTGACCCTCGTGGCCGAGGACCACATTCCGGTTCGGCTGAAACTACACGACGGGGGTGTTGAGATTGCGGTCAGCAGGCAGGATGTCGGGGGGGAGACGGAGCATCTCGCCGGCGAGTTCTCCGGCGCGGAGGACGAGGTTTCGATTGCCTTCAATCCGCGTTATCTCCAGGACGGAGTCAACGCCATACCGGGCGATTCCGTTCGAATCCGGGTGATAGATGCCTACAAGCCCAGCGTCCTGGACGACGGCGCCAACGGTGATTACCTCTACTTGTTGATGCCCGTTCGGGTTTGAATGAGAGTCGACTGGCTCGCTCTCACCGAGTTCAGGTCGTATCGAACCTTTGATTGGGCCCCCGATCCCGGGGTGAATGTCCTCATCGGGCAGAACGGGGCGGGAAAGACGAACCTCCTCGAAGCCATCGGTTACCTGGGTTACCTGAAGTCATTCAGGGGGGTTGTGGACGCCGAGTTGATCGGCGACGATGCAAGCGCGGCGATTATTCGGTCCGGTATTGCCACTGACGGCAGGGAACGACTGATCGAAATCCAACTCAATCGGCATGGATCGAGGCAGATTCAAGTGGACAAGAACCGATTACGCCGGGTTGCGGACATGCTTGGTGTGCTACGGATAGTCGCCTTCCTTCCTGATGATCTGGATCTCGTCAAGAGAGGCCCTTCTTTTCGGAGAGATCTACTCGACCAGATCGCGGTCCAGCTATGGCCCGCCTCGTATCTCGATCAGGCTGAATTCGAGAGATCACTTCGCCAGCGAAACGCGTTTCTCAAGAACGGAGGAAGAGATGAGGCCACGCTGGCAGTTTGGGACTCGCGATTTGCTCAAGCCGGCGGGCGGGTTCTCGCCAGGAGGGCTCGGGCCATGGAGGCGCTCGCCTCGTTGCTGGATGAGGCGTACCGCGAGATTTCTGAATCGAGTACCGCGGCAAGCCTCGGCTATCGGTCGAGTTGGGGGTCGGACGACATCCGTGGGCGCAGCGCGGCCGACTACTCCTCAGAGCTGGCGGAAGCTCTGGTATCGGCACGACACTCTGACTTTGACCGGCGTCTCACAACGGTGGGTCCTCATCGTGACGAACCATCGTTCTTTCTAGATGCTTTGGACGCCCGTACTCACGGAAGCCAGGGTGAGCAGCGATCGATTGCCCTCTCGGTGAAACTGGCGGCCCACCGGGCCACCGCGGAGCTGACCTCCGAGACTCCCATTTTGTTGCTAGACGACGTGTTCTCCGAACTCGATGCCAACCGGTCGAGAGCCCTGACGACGGCGCTGCCCGAGGACACTCAGACCATCGTTACTAGTGCCAGACCGGAGGACGTGCCCATCACAGGTCGTCGGTGGACGGTGGACGGGGGTATCAGCGAATGAATGCCGATGGTGATCTCAGTTCTCTCGAGTCGGAGTTGGGGAGCATGTTCAGCCGTCTCGGTCTGCCCAATCCGATAGTTATGTCCCGATTGATGAGCGAGTGGGACGAGCTGGCAGGGGAGCCCTGGAAAGGGAGATCCAGGCCCTTGGTCCTCAAGGATCGGACCCTGGTCATCGAGGCCAGCGCACCTTCGGTGGTCACCTTCCTTCGATACGGGGAGAGTGCTCTGCTGAGACGTCTTGCCGGGGTCTTTGGTGTTGATTTGATCGAGAGAATCGAAGTGCGACCACCCGGGCGCAGCTGAGGGGATTCAGAGCGGATGAATTCGTTTTTGTCAGCTATTTCCTTTAAAATAACAAGCGTGGAACTTGTCCGCGCGAACTGCGGGATCCCACCGAACCAGGTCACTTAGGAGGGTCGTGACGGCCACGCGCGACAGCTACGAAGCCAAAGACATCACAGTTCTCGAAGGGCTCGAGGCCGTCCAGAGAAGGCCGAGCATGTATATCGGCTCAACGGGGCCGCGTGGCCTGCATCATCTCATCTGGGAAGTGGTGGACAACTCGGTGGATGAGGCCATGGCGGGATTCTGCAGCCGGATCTCTGTCGTCCTGCGCTCTGACGGTGGTGTGGAGGTCACTGACGACGGCCGGGGAATCCCGGTCGAGCGTCATGCCAAGACCAAGCGATCGGCTCTAACGACCGTTCTTACGACACTGCATGCCGGAGGCAAGTTCGAGCAGGGTGCCTACACCGTGTCGGGCGGTTTGCATGGAGTGGGGGTCTCGGTTGTAAATGCTCTTTCTTCCCGGCTCGAGGCAGAGATTCGACGCAACGGGAATCTCTATGTCCAGGAGTTCGTCCACGGGGCGCCGAAGACCAGAGAGCCAAAGAAAGTCCGCCCGGTCAAGAAGAGCGGCACGACAATTCGATTCTGGCCATCCCCGAGCACCTTCACCGAATCCGTCGTCTTCGATTTCGAGACCGTGGCCTCTCGACTAAGGGAGACAGCGTTTCTCAACCGCGATTTGCACATCACTCTGACCGATGAGCGAGAAGAGGAGCCCCGAACCGAGGTGTTTCACTACAAGGGCGGTCTCGTCGACTTCGTGAAACACCTCAACGCCAAGCGAGACCCGTTGCACGCCCACGTGATAGATATCGGCGAGACGGGTGACGATGCCGAGATCGAGGTGGCCCTGCAGTGGACCACTTCTTATACAGAGTCGATTCTCTCGTTCGCCAACAACATCAACACCCACGAGGGGGGGACCCACGAAGAAGGCTTCCGCAAAGCCTTGACCAAAGCGGTCAACGACTTTGCCCGCAATAAGGGGCTCTTGAAGGACAAGGATCTCAATCTGACCGGCGAGGACATCCGGGAGGGTCTTACCGCGGTCGTGTCGGTGAGAGTGAGAGAACCGCAGTTCGAGGGCCAAACCAAGACAAAGCTCGGCAACACCGAGATTCGATCCTACGTGGAAAAGGCATTGAATCGGCTTCTCCCGGAGTGGCTCGAGAAGTACTCGACAGAATCACGACGGATCGTCGACAAGTGCTTCAGTGCAGCCAAGGCCCGTGAGGCAGCTCGAAAGGCTCGCGAGCTGACCAGGCGCAAGTCGGGTCTCGAGTCGGGAGGATTGCCCGACAAGCTCGCCGACTGTTCGAGTCGTGATCCTGGTGAGTCCGAGATCTTCATAGTCGAGGGAAAATCGGCGGCCGGACCGGCGAAGTCGGCGCGCGACTCGGCGATTCAGGCGATTCTCCCGATTCGCGGCAAGATCCTGAATGTCGAGAAGGCCCGTCTGGCGAAGGCGCTGCAGAATGCCGAGGTACAGGACATCATCACCGCGATGGGTACCGGTATTGGCGAGGAGTTCGACGTCTCCCGCGCTCGGTATCACAAGGTTGTCATCCTCACCGACGCCGACGTCGATGGCGCGCACATCCGGACACTTCTGCTCACCCTTCTGTTTCGCCACATGCGGGGGTTGATCGAGGCAGGTTTTGTCTACGTTGCCCAACCGCCTCTCTATCGGGTCAAGGTGGGCTCCAAGGTGCACTATCTGAAGGATGATGCCGAGTTGAACGAGTTCAAAAAGGATCACCCAAAGGTGAAACCAACCCGGTTCAAGGGCCTTGGTGAAATGAACCCGGGGGAGTTGTGGGACACAACGATGAACCCCCAAACGAGAACTCTGCTCAGGGTCGAGATGGTCGATGCTGCTCGCGCCGAGGACGTCTTCGAGACCCTGATGGGAGACGATGTGCCGTCCCGCAAAGCCTTTATCCAACAGAACGCCGACGACGTGCGTTTCCTCGACATCTAGAGAGTTATGAGCGACGAGATAACCGAGCCGATATCAGGCTCACCCGACATTGAGATAGCCACCGAGATGGAGCAGAGCTTCATCGATTACGCCATGTCGGTGATCGTGTCCAGGGCGCTGCCCGACGTGCGAGACGGCCTCAAGCCCGTGCAGCGGAGAATCATCTACTCCATGTTCGAGAACAACATCAACCCGGCTTCTGCTCACCGTAAATGCTCCAAAGTCGTTGGTGATGTGATGGGCAACTATCACCCCCATGGCGACCAGGCGATCTATGACGCACTGGTGCGCATGGGTCAGGATTTTTCGATGCGGCACCTTCTCATCGACCCTCAGGGAAACTTCGGGACAGTCGATGATCCGCCCGGCGCAGCCAGGTACACCGAGTGTCGGCTGACGAAGCTCTCCACGCATTTACTTGAGGGGATCAAGGAGAACACCGTAGATTTCGTCGACAACTACTCCGGCGAAATGCAGCAGCCCATGGTGCTACCGGCTCGGTTCCCCAACCTGCTGGTCAATGGATCACAAGGGATCGCTGTGGGAATGGCCACCAATATCCCTCCTCACAACCTCGGCGAGGTGATCGATGCCACTACACACCTGATAGACAATCCCGACGCCGGGTCCGAGGAGTTGATGCAGTTCATCAAGGGCCCCGACTTTCCCACGGGGGGCTTCTTGGTTGGAACCAGCGGTGTGAGGGACGCACTGACCACCGGACGCGGTTCGGCGAAAATCAGGGCCGTCTGCGACGTCCAGGAGATCAGAAGAGGCCGGACTGCGATCATCGTCACCGAACTTCCCTACCAGGTGTCAATAGAGAGGGTCATTGCCAAGATCAAAGAGCACGTCGACGCAAAGAAGATGACCGGGATCGCCGAAGTGCGCAACGAGTCCTCGGATCGAGTGGGAACGAGGCTCGTCATCGAACTGAAGCAGAATGCCGTGCCCCAGGTTGTACTGAATCAGCTCTACAAGAACACCCCGCTACAGGATTCCTTCGGGTACAACATGGTCGCTCTGGTCGACGGGGTGCCTCGCACACTCGATATCGCCGAGATCCTGGGCTACTACCTCGATCACCAGATGGAGGTCATACAGAGGCGAACTCAGTTCCGTCTCGACGAGGCTGCGGCGAGGGCCCACATCCTCGAGGGTCTCATCGTCGCAGTGGACCACATCGACGAAGTGATCAAGATCATCCGTGGCTCGGCCGACACCACCGATGCGAGGGCCAACTTGATCGAGCGTTTCGAACTGAGCGAGATCCAGACCAACGCCATCCTCGACATGCCGCTCCGTCGCCTCACCGCTCTCGAAGTTGACAAACTCCGGAACGAATTGGCTGAACTCCGAGGGGTGATCAGCGAACTCCAGTCGATCCTGGCAGACGCCGGCAGACGCTGGGCGATCATTCGGGACGAACTGGTCTCGATCCGGGAGCAATATGCCGACTCACGCAGGAGCCGGATCATTCCCGACGAAGGCGATTTGAGTCTCGAGGACCTCATTGCAGATGATGAGTTGATCGTGACAGTCTCAGCTTCCGGTTACGTGAAGTCGGTGACGGCTTCGACCTACAAGATCCAAGGTCGCGGCGGACGCGGCGTCAAGGCGGCGGAGGTACATGGAGAAGATGTGATCAGGCACATGGTCCACACCACCGCCCATGCCTATCTGCTGTTCTTCACCAACAAGGGTTTGGTGCATCGACTCAAGGCTCATGCCATTCCCCGGCAGTCGAGAACCGCCAAAGGTGTCATGGCCCAGTCCGTCCTTCCGCTGGAGCCCGAAGAGCGTGTCGAGGCGATAATCGACACCCGGGACTATGAGACCGGCCGGTATCTGGTGATGGTCACGAAGAAGGGTCAGGCGAAGAAGACCGAGTTCAAAGAGTACGACTCGAGGAATCAGACCCTCGTCGCGATCAAGCTGTCCGATGACGACGAGCTGGTCACGGTCAGAACCACCAACGGACAGAATGATTTCTTGATCTTCACTCGCGCCGGGATGGGAATCCGCTTCGCAGAATCGGACCTGAGGAGCATGGGCCGCGGCACCCAAGGGGTGCGCGGAATCAAGCTGCGGGAGGGTGATCAGGTCGTGGCCGCGGTGTCCGATGTCGAAGGCGATGAGGTGCTTCTGGTGACCTCCGGTGGTTACGGCAAGCGCACCCGCATGGGAGAATTCAGGCGCCAGACTCGTGGTGGGATCGGCGTCAAGGCGTTCAAGATCACCCGGGTGCGGGGGAATCTGGTGGGGGCACGAGCGGTAGCCAAGGATCACGAAGTGTTCCTGGTTTCGTCCGCAGGTGTCGGAATCCGCACTTCGGTTTCCTCGATCAGCCGGCAGAAGCGGGATTCGACCGGCGTGAAGGTCATCGACGTCGGTGATGGCAACGAGCTTTCCGCATTCGAGATCGTCTCTGAAGAAGAGGACTGAGGAACCGATCGAATGAGACGTGTCGTTTGACACGGGCGGGTCTCCCGTAGACTTGTCTCATACTTAGGAGCCTGAATGGCAACTGTTCGCCGGGTACGCCGGATAATCAGAAAGATCGACCCGTGGACCGCTCTCAAGGTGTCTGCGGTGGTATGGGCCGTTGTGGGCATCGCCATACTCCTCGGAGGGGTCATCTTCTGGTCGGTCCTTGACCGATCCGGGATTCCGCAGAAGCTGACTGATTTCCTGGTTGAGATCACCCTGATCGGACCGGGCACCCAGCCGTTCGCCAACGTCGAGGAGTTCCTCCGGATTCTTGTGTTCGGGACGGTGGTTTGGTGGGTCCTGATGACAGGCACCACTGTTGCTCTGGCGATCACCTACAACCTGGTGTCCGATGTTGTGGGGGGGATCGAGATAGTCATGCTCGAGGAGACGCTCAACCCCGTGGTGGCTCCCGTTCCCACACTCCATCCACCCGCCGATTATCGCAACGGGAATGGGTCTTCCCCGCCCATTGCACCCGCCGATCAAGCCGATATCCCCACCGAAGAGAGTCCCATACTGCCCAGCCGGGCTACATAGGACCCGGTCAACCCTGCCCCATAACCAGACCCATGTCAGTGGCAGCCTGGAGATAGCGGAAGGCCCCTTCCCAAACGGGAATCGGGCCGTCGGTGGCGATGGCAATCCCCGCAGCCAGGGCTACCCCCTTCATGAACCTGGCGTCGTCGAGGATGGTCAGGGTGCGACTCGCCGAACGGACATAACAAGCGGCGAATCCGTTCTCGCACCTGCCCACTGCGACGAGATGACCCCCGATCATCTTGTCCACTGTGGAAATCACACCCACCGGCTCAGGGAAGCGAACCTGCCGCTCGTCTCCCTGCTCCAAATCCGGATGGGCGAGGGCAACCAACCGGGGATCACGATCGTCAGCTGCCAGTGCCAGTGTCAGACCTTGCGGCGAACCCCCCCACACCTGCACTCCGGGGTCATGCGTTTCGCCGTCCCAGATCAGAGGGGTTCCGTGCCTTCGTGCCAGACCGGGTGCATCCGGGCCGCTACCAACGAGAAAGTCACAGCCTTTTGCTGAGGGAACGACGCGGAAGTTGTTGCTCCGCGCCGGGCCGATCACCACCACATCGTCAACTCCAGGATGGGCAGCGATCGAGTGGGCGGCGCGGACAGATGTGTCCCCGGTGGCCAGAACCCCTATTCGCATCGATTGGTATCGGGCCGATTCACTTTGCAGAGTGTATGAGGGGTCGGCGACTCAGCGAATTGCCCCGAGCTCCGACAAGAGGTCACTCACCCGCTTCCCGATGTCGTCCCTGATGGTGCGCACCTCTTCGAGGGTTCGCCCCGCCGGATCCTCAACCTCCCAGTCGATATAGCGCTTCCCTGGTATGACAGGACATGCGTCGCCACAACCCATGGTGACCACCACATCCGCGGCCTCGAGCATCTCGCTGGTCCACTGCTTGGGCGCGGCCCTACGCAGGTCGATGCCCAGTTCTTCCATGACCTGAACAGCCACGGGATTGACCTCCGCTGCGGGGGTAGAGCCAGCGGAGACGACATCGATGAGATCGCTGGCCCGGGTGTTGAGAAAGCCAGCAGCCATCTGAGATCGTCCTGCGTTGTGGACGCACAGAAAGAGGACAGATGAGCGTTTTGTTGCGATCATGTGGTGCCCCAATGGTTACAGGTCAGTGTCGAATCCAAGAAACTCGTCGGCCTTCGACGAGCAGGACGGCCTGGGTTATCCCGGGTCTGCCCTCCTTGATCGTCACTCCCTCCACCGAGGGTATGAGCGCCGATATTTTGTCCGGATCACCGGACAGGACCACGGAGATGATCCCTCCCGGCGTCTTGTGGTGGCCGGCATCCGCCCGCCCTGGGAACTCGTCTTTAGGGACCTCCCATTGAATGAGAAACGGGAGATTCTCAGGTCCGGTCATACCGTCCACTCCTATGAGACTCCACGCAAGGAGGTAGCCGTCCGGGCGGATCCGGCTCATGGACACGGGTGACAGATCGAGGCGTTTCGCATCTGTGGTCAGGGTGTTGGTTCGCACCGCGAGACCGTCGAGATGGAAAGGCGACCTAATCGCCTTGTCGTCAACCCATGTCCCGAACACGCTGTTGACAGCTTCGGCTGGGTTGACCACAGCGACCAACTCGATGTAATTGGGACCTAGGGGGATCAGGTAGTTGGCCGTCCCATGACCAACATGGCGCCCACCCTCGATCGCCATCAATCCAAGCTGGCTCTCCACGAGTGCCGCGGACCCGTGCAGATCGGTGACGCACACAATCAGATGATCGATCGCAAGACTCATGAGATCGTGCATTTTTACCCGACGGTATCCAAGCGCGGAACCTCCGTCTGGTTTCAAGCCGTCTAATCGGCAATCGAGCCGTAGGAGAAGTTGTGAAATTGAGATCGGTTGTCTCGTTGAAAAGACTTGCCGCAGGTTTTCTCGTGTTGGCCCTCGCTTTGGCCGCATGCGCCGCCGGTGAGGTCGCCTTGACCGGTGGGACAACCGGGGAATCGGTTGATGAAGAAGGTGGACTTGCTTTTTTCGGTAGGGATTCGAGCCAGAACTCACCCCCGACTACAGCGGCCGCGACAACTTCGAGTCCTGATGAGAAAGACGCCGCCGGTACGTTGAATGCAGCGAACCCACCGGTGGTGCTGAACATTGTCGATTTCGGACGTGACATCATCTTCACGGCCGACATGACAGTTGCAGTGGGCGACGTGAGTGCTGCAGGCAACGACGCCATTCGGATAGTTCAAGGCCTGGGGGGCTACCTCTTTGGCCAGAGCACTCAGGGCTCACCCAATCCGCGAAGCGTGCTCACCTTCAAAGTCGCCCCTTCCGATTTCCAGGAGACACTGTCCCGTCTGGGTGCTCTGGGTGATGTCAGGACGCAGGAAATCTCCGCCAGTGACGTGACCGACCGGATCGTCGACTTGGAGTCGCAGATAGCAACTGCCAGCGCCAGCGTGGAGCGGCTGCGCGCTCTCCTCGCTCAGGCCACCGAGATCAAAGCGATCGTGGAATTGGAAAACGAACTGCTCGCCCGCGAGACCCAATTGGAGTCGATGCGTGGCCAACTGCGTACCCTGCAGAATCAGGTGGCTCTGGCGACCATCGTTGTCACGCTGACCGAAGCCGAGAGTCGTCCGGCAATCGATGTGGTAATGACGGCATACCCGGGTCACGATGATGGCGTGTCCTGCCCGGGAGATAGTGAGCCCGTCATCGAACAGGACACCGAGGCGACCGTCTGTTTCGAGATCTTCAACTCGGGCGACACCAGACTCACTGGCGTCGAGCTGAAGGATCCGGTTCTCGACATCGAGACCAAACATCTGATAAGCGTCTACGGCGATCCTGCCATGGTCATCGAACCCGGGCAGTCGATCGTGGTCGCTGCCGAAGTGCTAGTGCAGCGGCCACTGAGAACGAGAACAGCCGTTACCGCACAGCCCGTGGACGAGGACGGTGCGCCGCTCACGGGTCGGGCGGCCACCCAGACCACCAGTGTCTACATCAACGCTGTCGATCCTGGGGGGATAGCGAGCTTCTCGGACGGCCTGAAGGCCAGTTGGGACTGGCTGGTGGCCTTCGGTCAAGTGCTTCTGCTCGGTCTAGGCGCTGCAATCCCATTCTTCTGGGTGCCTCTGGTCTTGTGGCTGGTGTGGAGGATGCTGCGCGTGCGCAGGAGGGAACGCGTCACGACTGCACGCTCGACAGAGGCGTCGTAACCTCTCACCGGGACGGTCGGCCTGGTGATGCAGCCTTCTCGGCAGCGTCCCGTCGGCTCGGGCCGGGCCCCTGCAGGTCGGTGGCCCGGCTGGAGGTAACCTCCGAAAAATCGATCGCGACTAACCCACATGGCAAGGATGGGACGAGACGTTCTGTGGACATAGACGAGGCCGCCGCGTTGAAAACGCTACCGGTTGAAGGTGGTGAGGTCCCGGGCCCTCGCCGTCGATTTCGGCCGGCCCTCTTCTTGGTCCTCATATTGGCTGCATTGGCCTTTGGAGTCATCGGGCGCGGCTTGACCGCCAATGACGTCTCGAGGAGTTCCTCGTCACCCTCCGTACCGCCGTCGGGCAGCTTCCGCGCAATTGAGCGGGCGACCAGTGGCAAAACGTGGGGGTTCTTGACCGCGAGCATCATCGCCTCGATCCCCTCTCCCCCGCCTTGGAGCTCTCGCCCTGGTTTGGATTCAGGAAGTTGATCCGGATGTCACCCCTTTGCACGTAGCTTCGGCCCGCGAAACCGTCGGCTTTTCGAATCGGTTCCGCGAGGGGCACGGACTGGCAAGGCCCGGAACATTGCGGCACCGGACAGTGAAGGTCCTGCTCCTGTTGCCACCCGAAAAAGAGGCTTCGCCTCGCATTTCGAGGTAATGGCATCGGCTACGCCGGTTGTGCAGACTCGGGCTGGATGCGCTCTCGGCGTTCTGCTGTAGCTGCCATGCGTCTGGCCATTCGGGTGAAGATGGGTGCGTGGAAGGGCAGGAGGACCCACCAGTAGAGACGCCCGAGAAGGCCGCGAGGAACAAAGCGTGCTGTCTGGATGAGGCACGACCCGTCCTCGGTTGGCTCGACTTTCCATCCGAGCCAGGCGGTGCCAGGCACCTTCATCTCCGCCTGTAGCGTCAACCGGCGGCGCTCCGGGTCCACTTCGGCGACACGGAAGAAATCGAGAGCCTCACCGGGGCGAAGATCTTCGGGGTGACGGCGGCCGCGGCGAAGGCCGACACCACCAATGAGGCTGTCGAACCAGCCGCGAAGCTCCCACGCCCAGTTCATCGAGTAGTAGCCAACGTCGCCGCCAATGCGGGTCACCGCCCAGAACATGTCGTCGACGGTGGCCGTCGAACGGACCTTTCTCAGGTTGACTTCCATCGCCGCGCCCGACCAGACCGGGTCGCCGGGCAGAGGCAGTGCCGGCTGAGTCACCGCATCCGACCAACGGGTTTCAACGTTCTCCTCGGAGATCCGATGGAGCGCCAGCCGGACGCTTTGGCGATAGGCGAGCAGTGTTGACGGGTCAAAACCGGGAGGTGATTGCTCGTGGACCACTACATCATTACGCAGGCTCTCGATGAGAGGCCGCACCATGGTTGCCCCCAGTGGAGTGACCAGAGCGATCATCCGGGGGGCCATTCGGGTGCTGAACAAAGGGATGGGGATCACCACTCGCCGCCGGAGTCCGGCAACCTCGGCGTAAGCCTGCGCCATCTCCTCGTAGGTCAGCACGTCCGAACCGCCGATGTCGTACACGTGGTTTTTGTTCCCGGAATCGTCGAGTGCTGCGATCAGAATCTCGAGAACGTTGCGCACGCCGATCGGTTGGCATCGGGTGCGCACCCAGGAGGGGCGGAACATCACAGGCAGCAACTCGGTGAGGTGACGGATCATCTCGAACGACACCGAGCCCGATCCGATGATGACCGCCGCCCGGAATTCGGTTACCGGAGTGGCCCCCGAGGCCAGGATTCTGCCCACCTCGTGTCTGCTCTGAAGATGCCGGGAGAGGTCGTCTTCGTCGTGACCCAAGGCTCCGAGATAGACCACACGGCGCAGGCCGGCACGATCGGCGGCAGCGATGAAGTTGAGAGCGGCGCGCCGATCCTGGACGACATAGTCCTCAATGGCTTCCGCCATGGAGAGAATCAAGTAATAGCCGACGTCACAGCCGTTGAGGGCTCTATCGAGGCTGGCCTCATCCTGGACGTTGGCGGCCAGTACCTCCACCTCATCGCGCCACGGGGCCATGTTCAGCCGAGCCGGATCACGGCTAATACAGCGCACGTGGATCCCGTGATCAACCAACCGGGGCACCAACCTGCCTCCGATGTAGCCGGTGGCACCAGTGACGAGGACCTTCATTGGACCCTGAAATCTAGGCATGTTGGGGGTGGCAGAACCAGGGCCTTAATCCCCCTTTTTCCCTGGCTCCTCCCCCAGGACTTTCCCCGCGGAAGGATCCCTAGAGGACTTGATGCCCAGCTCGCTAGACGACCGCGTATACCTGCCATTCGTGGGCACGCCTTTGAGGGGGTGGGTACCCCGGTCGTCGAAGTCGAAACCCGAGCCGGTCACCAGGTCACGCACGGTTCTTGACACCAGGATCTCGGAGGCACCGGCAAGGCTCGAAATCGGGGCTCCGATGTGGACCGCCAGACCGGCGACATCGTTGCCGAGAATCTCCATCCCGCCGGCGTGAATCCCGCAGCGGACTTCGACTCCGATTGTCTTGAGGTTTTCGACGATGTCCTGGGCGCAGTGAATGGCTCGGGCCGGGGCGCCCGGTTTTACCCGACGGGAATGCCCCCTTCCCCGCCTCCGGCGTTTCTCCCCGTTCGCTGCTCATCATCGCGATGGCGCGGCAGCGGCGCGTGGGGTTGTCGCTGTTCTTGCCGTATCGTTTCTTTCGTCTCGTCATCACGAATCGTCCGTCCCCGCCTCGTCCCAAAGCGCCTGCCCGGTCGTCGGCCGCGACGACTTCCAGGCCGAGCCGCTCGCGGAGCTTGCCGGCGAAAGCGGTCAGCTGCTCCGGTCGATCGGCCACCACCAGGCACTCGCCGACCCGATTGCGGCCGTTGGCAAAGGCCGGCACCCGAGTGCCGGTCGGGAAGTCCATTCGCAGGCGGCGCACCCAGGGCTCGCGGCGCAGG
>JBFHXF010000024.1:0-20977 GCA_041599115.1 Acidimicrobiia bacterium | reverse complement strand
GACGAGAATGTTGAGGTTGCGCCCGGAGGCCAGGACATGGTCGAGACCTCCGAAGCCGATGTCATATGCCCAGCCGTCGCCGCCGACGATCCAGATGCTCGTCTCGATCAGGGCGTCGGCGACGCCTTCCAGCCGCCGCGGCAGGGGGCCCTCGAGAGCACTGAGCCTCTTCTTCAGCTCTTCGACCTGCTCTCGCTGGGTCCGGACGAGACCGTCGAGATCGGATCTGTCCTCGATGGCGACTGTCTGAAGGATCTGCTCGGCGAGCGGTCCCAGCTCCAGCCCAAGCGCAGTCACCAGCAGGATCGCGTCCTTCCTCTCCGCCTCCAGCGCCAGCCTCATCCCCAAGCCAAACTCGGCATTGTCTTCGAAGAGACTGTTCGCCCAGGCCGGCCCACGGCCGGCAGCATTCACCGTCCACGGAGTGGTGGGGAGATTGCCGCCGTAAATCGAAGAGCAACCCGTGGCATTCGCCACGATCACCCGATCGCCGAGCAGTTGAGTCATCAACTTCAGATAAGGGGTCTCGCCACACCCGGCGCAGGCACCGGAAAACTCGAAGAGCGGCTGAAGGAATTGTGAGCCCTTGACGGTCGCCGGGTTTTTCACCTCCGACGGGTCGATGTCCGGAATCTCCAAGAAATAGCTGAAGTTCCGACGCTCGACCTCGTGATGCTCGGCCATCGGCAGCATGTTGATCGCCTTCGTCTTGGCTATCTCCTTGGACCGGGCCGGGCATATGTCGACGCACACTCCACAGCCGGTGCAATCGTCGGGGGCGACCTGGACCACGATTCGCAGGCCTTCAAAATCCTTGTTCGTCGATTCTTTCCAGAGAAAACCTTCCGGAACGTCGAGGTCCGGGCTGAACGCCTTCATCCGAATGGCGGCATGGGGGCAGGCCAGGGCACAGCGACCGCAATCGATGCAGATCGAGGGTTCCCAGATGGGGATCTCGGTGGCAATGGATCTCTTCTCCCACATTGCGGTGCCGGTGGGGAAAGTCCCGTCGACGGGCAGGGCGGAGACGGGCAGCAGATCACCCCTGCCCTCCATCATCATGGCGGTCACCCGTTTGACGAAGTCGGGCGCTATCTCGGGGACCAGAGGTGCTATCGGCCCGGTATCGCCCACGTCACCGATCTCGACCCGATAGAGGGCGTCGAGGGCCCGGTCGACAGCCACCTCGTTTCGCCGGACGACGGCCTCACCACGTTTTTCGTACGTATGGCGAATTTGATCCTTGATCGCTCCGACCGCCTCGTCTGTGGGAAGGAAGTCGGTGAGATGGAAGAAGCAGGTCTGCAGGACCGTGTTGATCCTGGGGCCGAGACCCGCTTCGGTCGCTATCGAAAGCGCATCCACCGCCCACAGCTCCAAGCCCTTGTCGATGATGGTCCTCCGAAAGCTCGAAGGTATGTGGTCCCAGGTGCCACCCGGCCCATAGGGGCTGTTGAGAAGGATCTTGCTGCCCGGTGCAGCCATCTCGAGGGCATCGGTCTTGGTGAGCAGGTCGAACTGATGAATCGCAACGAAGTTGGCCTCTTCGATCAGATAGGTCGATTCGATCGGATCCGGTGACACACGCAGGTGCGAAACCGTCCTCGAGCCCGATTTCTTCGAGTCGTAGACGAAATAGCCCTGCGAGAACAGTTCTGTGGACTCACCGATGATCTTTACGGAGTTCTTGTTGGCCCCCACCGTTCCATCGGAGCCGAGACCGAAGAAAACCGCCCGTGTCACCTTTTCCGGCTCGTCGAACCAATCCGTGTCGTAGTCGACGGAAAGGTCGGTGACATCATCGACGATCCCAACCGTGAAGTGACGCCGGGGAGCGTCCTTCTCGAGCTCGCCGAACACCCCCGCCGCCATCGCCGGTGTGAACTCCTTCGAGGACAGCCCGTAACGCCCCCCGAAGACCTCAGCCACCCTTTGCCGCTCCGCCAATGCTGCCACCACATCGAGGTAGAGGGGCTCTCCCACGGCACCGGGTTCCTTTGTCCGGTCCATTACCGCGATGCGCCGCACCGACTCGGGAAGAGCTTCCACCATTGCTTCGGAATCGAAGGGGCGATAGAGCTTCACCACCAGCAGACCGACCTTGTGACCCTCATCGATCAAACGGTCAACTGCCTCCCTGACTGCACCGGCACCTGAGCCCATCACGACGAGCACCCGATCGGCTTCGGCTGATCCGTGATACTCGAACAACCGATATCGCCGCCCGGTGAGGTCCCCCAATCGGTCCATGGCTTCTTGGACAGTTCCTGGGGTGGAGGCATAGAAAGGATTGGCGGCCTCGCGTGCCTGGAAGAAGACATCGGGGTTCTGGGCAGACCCGCGGAGCACCGGTCGATTCGGGTTGAGGGAGCGGAGACGATGATCGGCGATCAGGCTCTCATCGACCAGCTCGCGAAGGGTCGCATCGTCGATCGTTGCGATCTTGGCCACTTCGTGGGAGGTGCGAAATCCGTCGAAGAAATGGAGAAACGGCACCCGAGACTTCAATGTCGCCAAATGGGCGATCAGGGCAAAGTCGTGAACCTCCTGAACCGACGCCGAGGAGAGCATGGCGAACCCGGTTTGACGGGCGGCCATGACGTCGGAGTGATCCCCAAAGATCGACAATGCGTGAGTAGCCACGGTTCTGGCCGCCACATGGATCACCATCGGCGTCAGCTCACCCGCGATCTTGAACATGTTGGGCAGCATCAGCAGCAGACCCTGGGACGCGGTGAACGTGGTGGTCAGCGCACCGGCTTGAAGTGAGCCGTGAACCGCTCCGGCGGCGCCTGCCTCCGATTGCATCTCGACGACCTGCGGCACCACACCCCAGAGGTTGGACCGGCCTCCCAGGGACCACGCATCGGCCAGCTCGCCCATCGGTGAGGCGGGCGTGATCGGGTAGACCGCGATGACCTCACTGAGTTTGTGCGCGATCAGGGCTGCCGCCTCGTTCCCATCGATGGTGCGGTAGGCGGCGCTATCGAGGGTCACCATGTCAATCTAGACACCGTAGAAATATCTCGGGCAGGGACGAAGGACCCCAATCGGTGGGACAGAACGGCCCATTGATATCCGATCTGTTGGGCCCGGGTCAGAGGCCCTGTCGGCACACTCAGAGCTCGAGACGTCTCCGCATCTCAGCGGTCTCTCCCTGCCAGTTGATCTGATCCACCAGCGGCCTGAAACCCATGGCGACGTTGATGTTCAACATCGGCTGGTTGGAACCGGCATTGAACGTGTCGAGGCGCTCGATGGCCGGGAACTCATCGAGGACCGTCAGCATCATCGTTGCCTTCATCCACCGACCCAACCCCATGTTGCGGTGCGAAGGGTCGACACCGGTGTTCCAAACCCAGGCCTGTGACGGATGAAGACTTTGATAGTTCAGGTTGGTGAAACCGACGAACTCGCCGGTCGGTTTGTGACGCGCCACATACGAAACCAGCTGGTCCTTCTTTGCCTCCAGGGCGGCCTCGATCTGACGCCAGAGCTTCGGTGTGGTGACCTCATCGTCTCGTATCAAATCCTCGAACGGGGCTCCGTGCATGACATCCTGCACTTTGGCAAAGTCCTCGAGATGCTCGTCAGGGACCGGTGAAGGGAGGAACAGCAACTCGTAATCAGACGCCCGTTCAGGGGCACGATTGACCCAGGCCTCCATCAGGTTACGGTCGACGTCCCTCACGAGAAGCCTGCTCCGTCTCATCCTCAGGGCGGCCTTTGCTCCAGCTCGCTCCATCAGACCGGCGAAATCAGAGCCATCCGGCATTCGAAACGAGGTGCGAATGCGGTGGGACTCCTCCAGCCAATCGAACAGGGCCTTGGCCAATCGGCGCCCCAGGCCGTGGCCACGGTATTCCGGGTCGACCAGGACCCACGCCTCGGCGTTTTCCAGGTTCTGCTCCATGTCGACCCAGGCTCCGGAACTGCCTACCACTTCGTCGCCTTCCCTGGCGACCCAGGCATGCATCTGCCAGACGTCGGGGGTGTGACGCCACTCGGCGAGGAGCCATTCGAAAGGGATCGGCGGATCGTCGGGAACGAACACTGCCTCGTAACCCAGCCAGTGTTGGTAGAAGGCCCGCAACTCGTCATCCGGGGCCGTCTTTAAATCGAGCTTCTCGACAATCGTCGCCACAGTCAGCCAACCTCCCCGACCCATCGTCGTGCGGCATCAAGCGAGCCCTGATAGACGTGATAGTTGGCGATCGGCTTGAAGCCCATGGCGATATTGATGTTGAGCATCGGTTCGTTGGATCCGGCGTTGTAGGTATCGACCCTCTCGGCCTGGGGAAAGCGCGCCATCAACTCCTCGATCATGGCTGCCTTCAGCCAGCGACCGAGACCCCGGTTGCGATGAGCCGGGTCGACGCCTGTCCCCCACTGCCACAGTTGGGGAGGATTGAGGTCTGAATAACTCATGTTGGTGAAGCCGGCCAGTTGCCCGGTCGGTCGATGCCGGGCGACCATGGCCGGCAGCTCAGCCCCAAGCCGGAAGAAATTGTCTTCGACCTCCCGGATCTCCTCGGGCGTGAAGGACTCGTCCTCCTCTTCGAGGCTCTCACGGGGAGCGGTGTTCATCACCCCCAAGAGCTCGGCGTAGGGCACCAGCAGATCGTCGGGCATACGATCGGTGAAGAACAACAACTCGTAGTCGCCGGCTCTTTCCCGAGCTCGCTTGATCCACGATGCCATCAGTTGGCGGTCGAGCTCATCGATCCTCAGCCTGCTCCGGGTCTCCATCATGCCGAAGCTGAAGCCAAGCTTCTCCAGCAGCGGGATCGACGGCGATCCCTCAGAGACCTCTACCACTAGGCGGGAACGTTGATGCTGTTCAAGGGCCTCGATAACGGGTTTCGCCAGAGTGCGGGCGAGCCCGCGGCCGCGCACATCCGGATGGAGGAAAAGGAGGACGTCGGAGGAGTTGAGGTTGTCGACCATTCCCATGACGATCTCGGCGAGACCGACCGCCCTGTCTCCTTCGAAGAGCAGCCAAGCCACCTTCTTCCTCGCGCTCCTCGACATGCGCAGATCAGCCTTGCGTTCCGCGAAAGGAATCGGCGGGTCGTGGGGCAAGGCATGCGCCTCCTCGATTATGAGCAGCTCGTGCGCCTGCCGAAGGGTCTCCTCGGATGTGGTCTTCCAATCAACTGGATCGACGTGGACACTCATCAGCCGGCCCGCGGTCCGGCATCGAGCCAGGTGCGGACCGCCGAGGTCGGGCCCTGATAGACCTGCTCGAGGAAAATCGGTTTGAAGCCCATCTCGATGTTGATGTTCAGCATCGGTTCGTTCGACCCGGCGTTGTAGGTGTCGATCCGCTCGACTTCCGGGAACGAATCGAGCAGCCGTTGGATCATGGCCGCCTTCAGCCACCGGCCCAGACCCTTGTTGCGATGGGCAGGATCGACTCCGGTGTCCCATTGCCAGGCCTGTTCGGGGAAGTGACCCTGGTAATTGATATTGGTGAACCCGGCAAACTCACCCGTCGGCCTGTGGCGGGCGATCATGTTGAAGATCTTCTCCTCCCGGAGGGCGGTGGTCTCTTCTCGATTTCGCCAGTCGGCGGCCGTCCACACCCGGTCTTCCTCTTCGTAGTCCTCCAAGGGAGCCGTGTTCATCACATGGAGAAGCTCGACGAACTGGTCGAGGATTCCGTCCGGCACAGGGCTTTCGGCGAACACCAACTCGTAGTCGGAGGCACGCTGCTGGGCCCGTTCCACCCAGGAGCGCATCAGTCCCATATCCAGATCGGCGAGGACCAGACGGCTTCGCTTGGCCACCATCACAGGCTTGAGCCCGGCCGCCTCGGCAAGACCGCCCCCCGATGTGTGAAACGGAGCCTCGGCAGCGACCCGAATTCGCCGTTGCCGTTCCAACTCGGCAATGGCCGGCTCGAGCAGGGCCCTGGCATGGCCTAGACCCCGCTGCTCCGGGTGGACGAACACAGCAACGAAGCCGTTTTCAAGGTCCTGGTCGGTGGTCATGAAGGCGCCTGAAACCCCGACGAGATCGCCCTCGTCCCAGAGAAGCCACTTGGGCGAGTCCCGGGTCTCCGGCTGATGGCGGAAATCAGCGATCCTCTGCGCCAGCGGCATGGGCGAATCATCTGGGCGCTCCTCGAGGTCCCAGAGGGTCCAGAGCTCGTGGAGCTTGACCAGAGTCTCTTCCGGCGCGCGGCGTTGATCGATTCGTTCGATGTGGATGGTCACGACCCGAAGAGGCTAGAAGCCTCACCGGGCCAGGCGCCAGCTATTTACCGCCTCACCGGACTTGATTACTTGAGCGACCCCACTCCTGGATAGTCGCCTACACCTTCGATCTCCCAGTCCAGCCTGCTTACTACCCGAACGACCCCTTCAACTCCCCGGGCCACTCGACCGGCGGTCTTGGACTGGTCGGCAGAATCAACTTCGCCGCTCAGCGTCACGACGCCGTCTGCAACCGACACCTCGACGTGAGAAAGCGGAGACGGCAGAACCGCCAGCAGCGTCTCGACCTCACCGGCAATGTCCTCGTCGGGCCTGACATAGGAGGCGATCAAGTCTCTTCGGGTGACTATCCCTACCAACTCCCCGCCGTGGCTGACGACAGGAAGCCTCTTCAGCCCGCGGCGAGTCATCACCCGAGCGGCCTCCTGGACCGTGGAAAGCTCGTCAATCGTCACCGCCGGCGTAGTCATGATCTCGGCCACGGTCTGGACGCCGGCCAGTGGTCTCTCCTCATCACCGAAGAGAACACGCGACAGCCAGGTCGGGGAACCGTCTCTGGCAACGAAATCGGCTTCGGACAGCACGCCAATCAGCCTGCCGTCTTCGATGACCGGTAGTCCGCTGAACCCGCCGTCGAGCATCAACCTGGCTGCCTGTCGGATTGTGGAATCGGGGGTAGTCGTCACGACGTGACGTGTCATGACATCAACGACGTCCATTTGAGCTCCTTTCCTAGAACCCAATCCCGGTCTAGCCGTCGACCCGGGGACCCGCCAGAGTCGATCAGCCCGAACCCACCGTGTCGAACAGCCCTTTATCGGATCACGGGTGCGGAGCGATCAGGGTCACTCGTGACGGAGTTCAGCCCAGCGATCTGCCGAGAGTCGATAGAGAACATGGCGGCGCAGACGATCGTCGTCAACCTCAGGATGGTCGAAGTCGCCTGAAGGGTCATGTGTCATCCCGATCCGTTCCATCACACGCCGGGACCTCTGGTTCTGGGGGACCGTGAAGCTGACTATCTCCCCGAGACCAACCTCTGTGAAACCAAATTCGAGCGACGCCGTCGCTGCTTCAGTGGCGTATCCGTGTCCCCAATGATCTCTGGCAAAACGCCATCCGATATCGACGGCGGGGGTGAAGGGGGCGGCGAAGGTCCGCCGGGCAAGGCCACAGATCCCGATCAGCATGCGGGCCCAGGCGACCTCAACGGCCCACATCCCGAATCCGTTCTCGTCGAAGGACGCCTCGCAACGCGCCATCAGTCGAGCGGTCTCGGCCGGCGTCATCGGTGCCGGGAAATGCTCCATTACCTCGATATCGGCATTGAGCGCGGCGAAAGGCTCGAAGTCGTCCTTTCTCCATCGACGGAGGAGCAGCCTCCTCGTTTCGATAATTGGCCCGCTAGCCATCTGATGCAGGTTATTGAGCGATCTAGTCAGAGTTGGATCAGGGTGGGCCACGATCGGGGCGGATAAACCTGATCCGGCCGGGGCCCAGCTTCGGGTCGATTCGGTAGCCCCGTCCATGGACAACCACATGATGATGGAACCAACAGAGGGTTGTCAGGTTCTCGGGGTCGGTTGGACCGCCTTCAGACCAGGGAACGATGTGATGCGGTTCGAGTCTGTACCGGCTGGTGCATCCGTCGGCGGTGCAGCCGCCATCACGGTGGAGCACGAATCGCTTGAGTCGATTGGAGATGATTCTCGTCTTACGACCGACACCAAGGGGTTTGCCGTCTGTGTCATGTATCACTTCGAGCGCTGCCGAACACGCCAGTTTGTCGAGGATTCCCGGGCCAACCGACGGACCTGCTTCCACTTCGATTCCGATCCGGTCGACGAAGACTGTGATCAACGGTGTGGAAGCTCCACCCGATGTCGAGTTCTCACAGAGATTCGTCAACGCGACAGCCCGCCGATAGCCGATGCCGGCGGGTGGTTCATCAGGAAGATCAGGCAGCCGATCGGCCTCTTCGGTGAGCACCTTGTTCACCACGGCCCCGCTGTAGCCATCGAGGGCTCCCCAGATATCCCACCGGGACTCATCGAGGTTGGGCTGCAGCGTCAGATGCTGGGATTCATGACCAGCGTGATCGTCAGCCGTTGTGAGCCTGCGGTGTCTCGACGCAAGGCGGCGTAGGCCCTGGATGTCGAGTCCCTTCAATGCCTCGACTTGCGAATCGACAGGGATGCGAGACGTTGCTTCGGCCCGATCGAAGGTGATATCCCCTGAGACCAGCTCCCGGGCAAGGTCGGGAGCATCGAGCAGCCGACGAGCAGTTGTGGTGAGTCGATAGGCGGTTTCTGGAGAGATATCGAGCCGACTCGCGGCCCATTCCCTCATTGATTTGGCGCCATCGGCGGTGGGCAGTTGCATGGCGTCCGCCACCCTCAGCCAGGCCATCTGCCGGGCTCGTGCCCGGGCAATGACTGCCTCCTCCTCACGGAGCCCGGTTTCCACCTGGTCTGGTGTCAATCCCCTCATGACTCCAAACATACGAAGAGGGTGTGACAAAAACGCAGCAGTAAGAAAGGATTTTCGGTTTTTTCTTTTAGCGACGAATCAGACCGGATCCGCTAGTCGGAGGATTCCTCCTCAGAAGCTTCGCCGGCATCCTCGGTGACCTCATCAATCGGGTCGTCTTTGATGACGCCCTTCTGCTTGAGCTTGGGAATCACCTGCTCGGCCATGTTCGCGGCCTTCTCATCGCCGATCCTGGGGCCGAGCTTCGATTGGAACTTGGCTCTCGCCTCCGATTCGGTTATCCCGTAGAACTCGCTCTTTTTCGACGCCACCAGCTTGGTGATCCCGGTGAGCACGCCCAGGAATAGGGCCAGCTTGAAAAGGAACCTGAATGGATGACGCTTGTCTCCATTGTCTGCCATTGCACACCTCCGTTGTGGCAAGGATACCGGACCAGACAAGAAGGCTTTTCGCGGTCCCGGGAAGCTCCCTTCACCCCGAACCCGATTTCGCGTAGGTTCGGTTCCGAGGTGACACGTCGCCTGATTGCCGGTGTGATCGTTATGGGTTTGGCGATTGGTGTCTGGCTGCTCTGGCCACGGGAGGGCTCGACCACCACGTCAACCACATTGCCCGTCGCCGTGTTGACCTCCCTGGCGCATTCGACGACGTCGGGCCCCACCACATCGGTCGCCATCGCTACCACGGCATTGGATTCTCACGTTGTGGTGACCGTCGAGCAGGCCGAGGCGATTCTGCGCGAGCTCTGGTTTGGATGGTTCGAGGGGATCTACAACCAGGATGAGGACCGTATCCGGGAAGTGGTCGCCAGCCAGCAGATGTTGGATGCGGCGCGGGCGCAATTTGGGACGCTCGGGATGAAGGAAGCCCCAAGGGCCGAGGCTCTCAGTTTTGAGGATACGGCGTTACTCCGGGCAGATTCGAACTGTCTGGCCGTATGGTCAAAGGTCTCAGCCGAATTCAGGCCTGGTTATTCCGAGGGAGTGCTCGTCTTGAGGAAAGCAAATGATCTTTGGCTGATGCTTGGCTACTGGGCGTTGAAGAACGACCTGTGGAGTGTGGATTGCGACTCGCAACTGGAATCTCTCTCTTAATCATTTTGTCGCTGGCATCGCCGGCTAACGCCGCCGATTTCTCGGCGTGTTGGGTTGTTTCGGAATTCGATTACTGGTCGGGCCAGCCACAGCAGATCACCCGGTGTCGTATCGCTGGAGGGGGCATCGTCGATTACGCCTCGGACAGCAGCGTTCCCGGTCGGCTGTTCCCCCTACCGGGGACCGACCTCGCCGGGCTCTGCTGGTACTACTCCTCCACCGACGGGAACTGGCTGTTCGCCCAGCTCTACTCCAACGGCGACGCCATCTTGGGCTACACCGTCTCCAATCTCGGCGGGTTCGCGGTTCTCACGGGCCGGATCCCGCGATGTACCAGTGAGCCGACGACGACCTCCAACCCGGTGGCCGAGATCTGGTCGTACGTGACTCAATACATCCACCCGCCGCCTCTGCCCGACCTCAACCCGGATCAAGGCGATGGGGTCACCGGTCTGGCCACATACATCGGTCTGCCCATCCCGGATCCTCACGCGGCCCGTCTCGCCGGACCGGCAGGTGAGGCCCTCGATGTCCAAATCAGGGTGTCGAGCGTCACCATCGACTGGGGTGACGGGGTATCCGACACCTATCCGGCTACCGCCTCCGCCATGGCCGGATACCCAACGGGAATCGCCAGCCACATATACGAGACCAAGTCGGATGCGATAGCTATCAGCGTGTCCTACAACTGGACGGCGAGATGGAGGGTGAATGGGGGTGCCTGGTCCGCCATCGCGGTCCCGGCCACCACGACAGGCATCGGCTACCCGGTCTCGGAAATCATCTCGGTGATCACCGGCTAATCGTTGCAGAGATCCCACAGGCCGCGGTTCGACTCTCGAGCCTCGGTCTGTGCTGCTCGGAACTCATCAACATGGGCCACATTGGGCGGAAAGGTGGCCATTCGGGCGTAACCGTCGGAAACCATCTGCAGATTGATGAAAAGCCGATCTGAAAGCCGATACAAGTACCCGAGATTGCGGCCGTAGCGATCAAACCGCTCCACATCGAAGACCACCTCGATCCGGGTCCCGGGCGGGACCAGTTCTCGAAGATGGTCCGAGGCCTCTAGCCCGTAACACTCGATGCCCGGCTCCACTTCGGGTGTGTCGATGCCGATCAGCCGAACCCGCTCCTCGAGGTCCTTGACATACAGGGTGTCGCCATCCACGACCCGGCTCACCTCGGAGACGATCGATCTGTTCGCGGGGGAAACCGTGTTCGCCCCGGGAACCGTAAGCACGCAGGCCGAGACCACCATCGCAAGGGGGAGCAATAACAAGGTGGATCTCCTCATCGAGCTGGAGTTAAGCGCCGGCCAGCGACAGGGCCACGAAAAGAGGGGCCACCGATGGTGGCCCCTCTTCCACTGGAGGAGGAAGAAAGCTTGGCAACCGCCAAGACAGACAACTCTGTTGTCGTCACTTCTTGGCCCGAAGTTGAGGAGAACCTCAGATCAGACTCGAGTCGCCAGGACGGACCACATGAGCGGGAGCCGCTCCGGGTCGATCGATGAAGCGCCCAATCCCGTAGACATCGGATCCGTGGTGGATGTCGACACGCGAGTCCCAGTTGGCGCGATTGGTGAGACGATGATTGTCCAATGGCATGTCGCCAGTATGGATGGGCCCGCAAGGACTCTGACCGGATAATTGGCTCCGGCGAGCCTGCACCGATGCTTACCCTGCAGATCCATGTCAGGTCGCGGGCCGGCTCCCGATGCCAAGAACACCTTTTCCTTTGAGACGCACCGTCTTGTGGTCGACCTGCCCACCCTCGCCGACGCACCGGTGATATTTGACTTGATCGGAGGAGAGGACCGCCGGGAGGTGTGCGCCACATTGCAGTGGGACGGGCCCGACGAGGTATCGGAGATCGAGGACTGGATCACCAAGGCTTACAACGCCACATTCGACGACTTCGGCTTCCACTGGGCGATACGAGACAAGACCGGACAGCTGACGGGGCGGGCAGGCGAAGCGCTCGGCGCCATTGGAACCAGGCCACGGGCCGAGCCGGGTCGGGGAGATGTCGGATACTGGCTTGGCCGTGCCTACTGGGGGCAGGGCATCATGGGAGAGGCACTTCGCACCCTGGTCGATACCGGGTTCACCACCTTCGACTACTACAAGATGGAAGCCGACGTGTACACCAACAACGTTCGCGGCACCCGGCTTGTGGAGGCTGTCGGGATGGTCAAAGAAGGCGTCGTTCGGAGGGCCTATCGCAAGTACGGAAAATGGGTCGATGTTGCGGTTTTCGGGATCCTCAAGGAGGAGTGGGGTGCACTCCGCCGTTGACGGAGCGACTGTGGCTCCACAACCCAAGCCGACCTGACGACCTCGTCCCCTAGCCGGGACTCCAATTGCCAAAGGCCGGCAAATCCAGTTAGCGTCGATTTCCGTCGCTGTCCCCTGGCGCTGGTAAGACATGGGTTCAATCCGGTTCTATGCATTCCTCACCGCAGGGGCGCTGCTCGCATCATTGGCACTCGTAGTGGGGCCACAGCCACAGTCGGCTAACGCCCGGCCCAACCACGGCCTCCTGATGGGGACGGTGATCACCGTCACCCCGCCCACGGAATCCACTACGACGAGTTTTCAGAGCGACCCGGCACCTTCGAATCGGTCGATTCCGCCAACAACCGAGACCACCATCCCGAGGCGAACGAGCACGACCGGCAATGGCAGCGATGCGGATTCCGCACCACCGAAGTCGCACCCGACGACCACCACGGTTCCCAACAACACAACGACATCGACAGCCCCGGCAACGACCGTGCCGGGTGGCCTCCGTTCTGACTATGCCACGCAATTTGCTTCGAGGATCAACGAGTTGCGAGCCTCAAATGGCAAGCCGGCTCTGAGCAGAAGCGGGAGTCTCGACACCGAGGCAGCGTCTTGGGCCAAGAACATGGCGATGGCTGGGGCGCTCGGTCATTCCGACCTCAACCGTCTCATCCCACCATGGTCCGCGGTCGCCGAGAACGTGGGTGACGGGGGAAGCGTTTCGTCGGTCTTTTCCGCCTTCGCTCAGAGCAGCGGGCACCGGGCCAACATGCTCGGCGACTTCACCCACCTCGGTGTGGGCGTCTGGGTGGATTCACAGGGGATCATCTGGACGGTCCACCTGTTCGCCCGTTAGTCCGGGTCAGGGTCCCCGCATGATGGGCCGCAGGTACCTCATTGCCGCATACGGCTCGGCGGCCGCAACCGCCAGCGCCCCACCGCCGATGGCCCCGGCTATCCCCGGGGCCATCACGTCGACTCCCGCCATGAACAGCCCTTTGACCCCCGGCTTTGGGTCTAGTGAACGGGACAGGAAGCGCCGGGGCTCGGAGGCAAGCCCGTAGATCGACCCACGGTGAGATCTGGCGAAGTGATGCGTCGAGAGAGGCGTGGACAGCTCGAAGAACTTCACCATGGGAGCGAGGCCCGGATAGCGCTCCAGGTACTGGTCGAGAAGTGAATGGGTGACCGACTCCTTGAAATGATCGTATTCGTCGCCGCGCTTCTTCCATCGGGACCCGCTCCAGCGCTCGAAGCTGTCCCAGGGCACGAAGGTTATGACCTCACCCGTGTGCCGCACCAGGGGCCCCGGCTCGTGTGAAGGGTCCTTCAGGGATGGAAAACTGCAATAGAGGACATCGGCGGGGCCCGGGGAAGAGCCCGGTCGTATCTCCCAGAGATCGCGTTCCATATCCCAGGTCTCATAGAACCACTGGCTGTATCGAGAGCCTCCGTGGCGGTCGATGTTCCCTTCGAAACCCAGGTACAGACTGACATGGGCTGGGCCCGAGGGAACCGGGTCATCCGAAAGCGCCATCGTTCCCGACTCGAGCATTCCGGAAGTGGCCACCGCGCCCGCAGCGCTGATCACCTGACCGGCGGGCACTTCGCGGCCATTGCCGAGCCTCACCCCGAGAGCACGACCGTTGCGCACGACGATCTGATCCACCTCCGTCCGGATCACGGTCCACCCGCCCGCATCCGCCACCGTCCGCAACATCTCGGTGGCGATGGAGGCGGCGCTCCCCACCGGGTAATAGGCCCCCCACAGGAAATGGGCGACCATCAGGGCGTGCATGGCGAACGACGACTTTGCCGGAGTGGATCCGTAATAACCCCATTGCGCCGCCAGCACCGCCCGAAGACGGGGATCGTCGGTGAGCGACTCGAGGACTTCGGCCGTCGTTGCCGTGATGTGAGGCAGTGCGGCCCTGGCAGCCTTTCTCCTCGCCCCGGGAGCCAGCAGCCTGGGAGCCACCCTCGACTGGAGAAACCCCGCCGAGGAGCGGGCGGCCGCTCGCACCAGCGACAGATACTCATCGATAGCGGTTCGCTCGGACGGAAAGTACTCGCAGAGGGTCTCGCGGAAGGCCGGCTTGCTGTTGGGAAACTGAATGGTGAAGCCGCCGGGAAAGTTGAATTCGTCGTAGACCTCGCCGACCGACTCCCAAATCAGCCGTCCGTCGGTCAGATCTCGAAGAAGACGGCCCACGTAACTGCGATCGGTCATCTCCCCGACAAGATGAACGCCGACGTCCCAGTGATAACCGGGGCGTCGGAAGGTCTGGGTGAACCCGCCGGGGATGAGGTGCTGTTCGATGACCAGGACCCGTTTCCCGATCTTGGAGAGCAACGCGGCTGCAGTCATGCCTCCCATGCCGGATCCGATGACGATGTAGTCCCACGAACCGTCGGGGATGTCCCGCGACCAGTATTTCACAGGTGGATTCACCAGATCGATGCTAGGGGCGGGCCCGGAGCGTTCGGTCGGTCATTTTCTTGACTTCTTCTTGATAGTGCGCTGACGTGCCCTTGACTCCGCCCGGGCCAAGATTGTCGTAACAAATCAAGGGAGATACTTGTGCGAAGAAAAATGCTGGCTGTCTTCAGCGCAGTTGTCGCGGCTCTGGCGCTGGTAGGGGTGGCATGGGCCTCGAGCGGCTCGACCGGGACCACCGGCACCACCGAGGACACCATCGCGGAGAACACGGTGGAGACATCGGACACCCCGATCCTCGAGGATCAGGGCGAAAACGAGGATCACAAGGATTCGACCACCACGACCAGCCTGGTCGCCAATGAGGAGTCAACCACCTCGACGACTATTGACGACCAGAACGATGACCAGGTCGAGGTCGAAGAGGTGAATGAGGTCGAAGACGAGAACGAAATCGAAGACGTGAATGACATCGACGACGACGACCCTGCCGAGCTAGATGACCAGGATGAGGTCGAGGTTGAGCACCATGGCGAAACCAACGACGATCATGGCGATCACAGCGAATCAGATAGCGGGAGCAGTCACAGCGACGACTGATCGTTACTAACCGAACCAGACCCTCACGACCGCCCCCGCCCCGGGGCGGTCGCTGATTTCCAGGGTTCCCCCGGTCAACTCGGCGGTACGGCGCACGATGTCGAGACCCAGACCGGTAGACCCTCCCCCGCTCACCCCCCTGTCGACCACGCTGGCATCGGGGAAACCCGGTCCCTGGTCGGCCACCTGGAGCCATACCCGCTGGTGTTCGAGGCCGGTCGAAACCGAGAAACCCACCCCCGCTCCCGTGTGAGCGAAGACGTTCCCGATCAAGGTGTCGATGAGCGCCTCCACCGCGTCGGGGGTCATCCCCAACTCGACGTCGTCCGCACCCGTCATCACCTCCATCACACGGTGCTGCTCATCGGCGAGCACTCTCCAGAAGGCGGTGCGATCCTCCACAACGCGATCGAGATGACACCGACCGTTGCTCCCTCCTCCCGACCGAGTGGCCACGATCAGTTGATCGATGGCCATTTCGAGACGGTCGACCTGAGCCAGCACGTCCTCCCGGTCGCGTGGGCTCTCGACCTTGTCGGCCTGCAACCGAAGCGAAGTCAAGGGCGTGCGCAGACGATGTGAGAGGTCTGCCACCGCCTCCCTCTCGGCGACAAGCAGACGACGAAGACGTTCCGCGAGAGCGTTGAAGGCAACCCCGACCTCTCTTATCTCTTTCGGGTCGCTGACTTCGACTGAAACGTCGAGATCGCCCTCACCCATCGTGTGTGCGGCTTCGGCGAGAGCTTCAATCGGCTGAACGAGGCGCCGCCCGAGACGGTCGGCCACGAAGACCGAGGCGCCGATCAGCGCGATCCCCAGCAACCCGAGCAGGGTCCAAGCGGTGGTAACCCCTCGGGTCAGCTGCGAGTCGGGCACGAAGACATCGACCACCGCGACACCGTCACGCCCTATCACCGGCAGGGCCAGCTCCCAACCACCGCTCACCACCGCGCTGATCGTGGAATGAGTGGAAGATGCGGTGCCGATGAGGGTGCCCTGTCCCGGCTTCTGCTCTCCGATAGTCGAACCGTCGGGCAAGACCACTACGACGCCGTCGTCGAGCGGGCCGACGAGCGCCCTGATATTCCCGGCACTGGAGTCGAGAGAAACGGCCAATGCAATCAGGGACGCTGTCGACTGGGCGTGACGCTCGGCAGCGACACGGGCTCGATCCGATGCCTGACGCCGCACCAGAAGTCCAAGCGGGACAAGAAAGGCGATGACGACCAGGGTCGTCGTGGCAAGACTCAAAAGCGCCAGTCGCCGTCTCACACGCTTGGATCCACCAGCTTCACCCCCACCCCGTGAACAGTCTGCAGATATCTCGGTTCGGCGGCACTCTCCCCGAGCTTGCTGCGCAACCATGACAGATGAACATCGATGGTGCGATCGGAGCCTCCGTAGGGCTCTCTCCAAACCTCCGCCAACAACTCCCGCTTGGAGACCACCTCCCCCCCGCGCTCGGCCAGGACACGCAACAAGTCGAACTCCTTGGGGCTCAGATCCAACAACACCCCGTCAAGCCGGACTTCCCGCCCTTTGGTGTCGATTTCGATGCCGCCGACTTTCAGCGGCGCTGCACCGCTCCCGGCTGTACCCCGGCGCAACACGGCACGGACCCGGGCCTCGAGTTGAGTCACCGAGAAGGGTTTGACCAGATAGTCGTCCGCTCCCGAGTTCAGGATCTTCACCACCACATCGTCGCCACCTCGAGCGGTCGCCACAATCACCGGGACATCGCTGACCGCACGGATCATCCTGAGCAGATCGCTTCCGTCCATGTCGGGAAGTCCCAGGTCCATCAGGACGAGATCAGGAGCGTCTTTGACAGCGAGCTCCAGACCTTCGAGCGCCTTGGCAGCGCTTTGCACATCATGGCCCTGCGCCGAAAGGCCATCGGCCACGAGACGGCGTATCTCAACATCGTCTTCTATCAGAACGATCCTTGCCACCAGCCCAGATTATCTCTGGGTCACGCCCCGGGCCTCACCCTTGAGAAAACCTTGATGGGTTATTGACGAAAAGAAGTCCGACGGGGTGGGACAATTCGGGAATGCGACGACTACGGCTTGCCGGTGCCTGGCTATTGGTGCTCATGGTCACAACGGCTCTTGCCTGGCAGATAGTCATCGCCGCCGATGCCCAGGTGAGCGATCGGCCGCTGCCATTGAACGTGAACGCTCCTGTCCTGCAGGCCGGCGAAACATCCGAGCCTTCGACAATCGTGACCGAGCCGACCTCAACGACGACAACCCTGGACCACTCGTCGACCAGCCCCGTCACCCAGCCCACGGTGACCGCTGCAGCCACACCGACCACGACATCGACCAGCACCTCCGCAGCCTGGCAAACCCGGGTCATCCCCACCCAAGGTGGGACGCTTGTCGTGGCATATCGACCCGGTGAGGTCTACTACCAGACGGCAACTCCCAAACCGGGATACCACGCCGAGGTCGAACAACCCGGGCCGCCCAAAGTCGAAATCAAATTCGAAAGCCAGAGCCACGAAATCGCAATCCATGTGGAATGGAAGAACGGTGACCTCGCCGTCGAAATCTCGGGGTCCGGAGGCGATTAGACCCGGCCCACCCTTTTCTGAAAGTCAGTGAGGCAGGGCGTCGCGTCCCTTTTGCTCTTCCCGCAACCGCTTGGTGAGGTGGACCACGATCTTCCACGCCATCTGGGGATTGTCACGCACCAGCGGCTTGAAGCCCCATTGCGAGAGATAAAGCGTCACCAGATCGGTCTCCGCCACGACGGTGGCGGTGCGACGACCCCCGTCCAAAAGAGCCATCTCACCGAAGTACTCGCCCGGGCCAACAGTGTCGACCTTGCGCCCGCCCCGCACCACGCCGGCCTGCCCGGAGAGGATCATGTGAAACCCGGCACCTTCATGGCCCTCGGTGACGATGGTCTGACCCGCCTCGTGAGTGGTCTCTTTTGAGTTCTGCAGGATCCGGCTGAGATCCTTCTTGCTCAATTCACTGAAAAGGGGGACCGACCCCAGTTTCTCCAGCTTTTCCTTGTTTGTGGCCAAGTTCCCTCCGAGATCTGGATCGAAATGCGATCTTATAGGGTGGAAGCCGTCCACGCCCCGGATTGTCCACGGGTAGCCTGCAAGCCGTGATCTGCGCCAACTGTCACGCCGAGAACCCGGGCTCCAATCGTTTCTGCGGGAACTGCGGGCAACCGTTGAACAGCCTGTGTTCCAACTGCGGATCTGACAACGCCCCCGGTCAGAGGTTCTGCGGGAACTGCGGCACCGCCCTGGGCGGGACCCCAGCGGCTTCGACCCCCGCCCCGACCTCCACAACCGAGCGACGCCTGGTCACGGTGCTCTTCGCCGACCTCACCGGCTACACCTCGTTCGCCGAAGGGCGGGACTCCGAGGACACCCGCCGCTTCCTCGGGTCCTATTTCGACCGCAGTCGGGAGATCATCGAGCGGTTTGGCGGCATCGTCGAGAAGTTCATCGGAGACGCGGTAATGGCCGTTTGGGGGGTGAGTGTGGCCCACGAGGACGACGCCGAGCGGGCAGTCCGGGCGGGATTCGAGCTGGTGGACATCGTGGCCAAGCTCTCTGCCGACGAGGGTGCCCCCAACCTGGCTCTCCGGGTGGGGGTGAACACCGGCGAGGCTGCCGTCGGCCCGGGGCAGGATCACATGGGGTTTGTCACCGGTGATCTGGTGAACACCGCCAGCCGGCTCGAATCGGCCGCCGACCCCGGAAGCGTCCTGGTGGGCGAGGTCACGATGAATGCCGCCAGCCGCGCCATCGCCTTTGAGTCCGCCGGCGAGCAAGCACTCAAGGGGAAAAGCCTGCCCGTTCCCGCCTGGAAGGCCCTCCGGGTGGTGTCCGAAGTCGGAGGCCGGGGCCGCGCCCAGTCGCTCGAGCCGCCGTTCGTGGGCCGCGCCGATGAGCTGCGACTGCTCAAGGATCTGCTGGCCACGGTCGGACGCGATTCGAAGGCACGGTTGGTGTCGCTGGTGGGCGAGGCCGGGATCGGAAAATCCCGGCTGGTCTGGGAGTTCTTGAAGTATCTCGACGGTCTCGTCGAAGACACCTACTGGCACGAAGGGCGCTCACCTTCCTACGGCGACGGAGTCACCTTCTGGGCGGTTGCCGAGATGATCAGACGCCGCGCCGGGATCCTCGAGAACGACCCGGACGACGTGGCGGAGGCAAAACTCGCCAAGACGCTGGAGACCTACGTCCCCGACCCCGGCACCCGGGCCTGGATGCAGCCGCGGGTGAGCGCCGTCCTCGGGATCGGCGATGCTCCTCAAGGAGATCGGGCCGAGCTCGACGCCGCGATACGTGCCTTTTTCGAGGGAGTGGCCGCTAAAGGCACCACGGTCCTGGTCTTTGAGGATCTCCACTGGGCCGACACCGCTTTGCTCGATTTTGTCGACGAGTTGACCGACTGGTGGCGTGACAAGCCGATCCTGGTGATCACCATGGCCCGCCCCGACCTACTGGAGCGAAGACCGGCGTGGGGCACCGGAAGACAGGGGGTGATCTCGGCGACTCTCGGATTGCTGAACGATGCCGAGATGACCCAGATGGTCAAAGGTACGGTCCCGGGACTCCCTGATTCTGCGGTCGGAACCATCGTGGAGAGGGCCGCCGGCGTGCCTCTCTACGCCGTGGAGCTTCTCCGAAGCCTCATCGCCCAGGGTGACATCGAAGGGGACGCCGGCGACTACCGGGTGGTGGGTGATCTGAGTGAAATCGCTGTTCCCGAGTCGCTCCAGGCTGTGATAGGTGCCCGGCTCGACCGTCTCGACCCCGCAGACCGCACCCTGATCCAGGACGCCGCAGTGCTCGGCCATGCTTTTTCCCTCGAGGGCCTGTCGGTGGTGACCGGTGAGTCGGTGGAGAGACTGGAGCAGCGGCTCCACAAGTTGACCCGTCAGGAGCTGATCGAGCCGGTGCGGGACTTCCTCTCGCCCGAAATCGGGCAATACCGGTTCCTCCAAGGTTTGATCCGCGACGTCGCCCTCGGTCGAATGTCGAAGGAAGCGAGACGCAGCCGTCATCTGGCGGTGGCCGCCCATATGGAAAGCCAGCTCGATCCAGAAATCGCCGTCGTGGTGGCATCTCACTATCTCCAGGCCCTCGAAGCGACCGGAGAGGGGCCGGACCACGACCGGATAAAGGAGAAGGCTCTCCAATCGGTGGCCGCCGCCGCCGACCGGGCGGCCGATCTGAGCTCTTGGGAGCAGGTCATATCGATATCGATGAAGGGCATCGAGCTTTCTGAGTCTGATGCCGAGAGGGCGAGCTTCTGGGAGCACCTTCTGATGTCCCACATGCATGAAGCCGAGCGCGACCTAGCCGAGAAGTGTGGCCAGATGGCTCTCGACCACCACAGGGCCGAAGGCGGCGACGAGGGCACCTGGCGGCTGATGCACAAGATCGGGCTGATGTTCGTGAACCTCGGGCAGAGAGACCGGGCAGTGCAGATGCTGTCCAACCTCGTAGAGAGTCACGCTGAACTGGACCACCCCGAATTGGCCAAGGCGGCCATTGTCTTTTGCCGCGCCTCGATGCTTCAGAACCTTCCCGTCGGCGACGTCATGGATCGAGCCATTGCGGCGGCGGAGCGTCTCGAACTCGAGCCGTACCTCATCGACGGGTTGATAACGAAAGCGTCCTACGCCGATATCGATGGGCGACTTACCGAGGCCCGGATCCTGCTCGAAGGGGCGATTGCCCTCGCCGACCAGGCCAACCTCACCCAGGTCTCGGCGCGTGGACGCAACAACCTGGCTTTCTTGTTTGGTTCCATCGACGAAGCTCTTTCGGACCGTGTCTCCAGGGAGGCGTTGGAGACGGCGCGCCGGTCG
>JBFHXF010000023.1:0-21617 GCA_041599115.1 Acidimicrobiia bacterium | reverse complement strand
GTAGTCGTTGTAGTGGTCGTCGTGGACGCCGGCGGCCTCTTGTCTTGACGCTCTTGCTCGGCGGCGCGGTCCCGGGCTATCTGGGCCGCCGACAGGGCCGCCCGATACTCGGCGTCGGCGAGGCTCGAAGCCCTTATGGCCGCAGCCACTTCGGCGTCGGCCTGGTCGTAGAGATTCGCCAGGTGCTCCACCTCTGCATCCAGGTCCTGCTGCAACGCTGCGACCTCCTCTTGCCGGGTTGCTTGCTGGGTATGAAGCGACTCGAGGTCGCGCTTTTTGATTATCAGCTGATCGACTGTCCGTTGATTCGAGCTGACTATCTCGTCCACTACGACTCCGGCCACCATCGCGGTCTCAACCGAATCGCTGTTGACGAATGACAGGGGCGAGAGAGTCAGAGCATTGATGTAGGCATCGACGGCCTGTGCCTCGATGGCATCCTGGATACTGGAGAGTTCGGCACCGGCGAACAGGATCTGGCTCTCGATTTTGGTCAAGTTCGCCGCGACCACCGAGAGCTGATCGGAGATGTCCGCGATCTGCGTCATGGCTGCGGCGAGTTGAGCCTCGAGCTCAGCCCGATTGGCCACAGCCACATCCACCAGGCCGGCCGCCGTTTTGGCGCGGTCGCCTGCCGCTGTTGCCTGTTTGTCTGCGTTGCCGTTGTCCTGTGCGTATGCCGAACCGCCATTGCCGAACAGGACCAACACTGTGAGTGCGATGGCGAGGGCAATCGAGAAAGTGCGCAGGAAACGCATAGGGCGTCCAAGGCTAACCAAAGCCTGATCTCACGGGAAGTGGGCGAGGGTGTCCCTGCGACTCGCAGAGCCCTGAGCAGGGATATTGCGTGCTGCGGCGCCGGCGAAACCCGTCCGACTAGCGTTGCTGCGCATGGCCAACATCAGGGTTTCATCGGGCAGTCCTTACGAGCCGATATACGGCTTCAGTCGCGCTGTCCGTGTCGACAATCGGGTCATTGTGGCCGGCACTGCGCCTATTTGGCCGAGCGGCGAGGTCGACCCGGACCCGGCAGTTCAGACTGCTCGCTGTATTGAGATAATGCTGGAAGCGTTGGGCAGGGCAGGCGGTGAGGCCGCGGAGGTGGTGAGGACCCGGATGTATATCACCGATCCTGACGACGCTGATGCAATAGGAGCCGCCCACGGCGCGGTCTTCGGCGACATCCGGCCCGCTGCGACAATGGTGGTCGTGGCCGCGCTCCTCGACTCCAGATGGAAGATCGAGATGGAACTTGAGGCTGTGTTAACGGGTTGAAGTGTCTGATGGACTCAGGAGGTAATCATGTTCGGACGTAAGAGTCGTGAAATGCCCGCCCCCGAGGGCGCTCTGCCCGGCCGCGATATCGAAGTCGAAGTACCGGCGGAGCACTTTGTGAACGGCAACCCCTTGGTGGGCCCATTCCCCGATGACACCGAGGTTGCCGTGTTCGGCATGGGCTGCTTCTGGGGGGCCGAGCGTCGGTTCTGGCAGCTGCCCGGGGTGTACTCGACCAACGTCGGATATGCAGGCGGTTTCACCCCCAACCCCTCCTACGAGGAAGTCTGCACGGGCCGCACCGGTCATACCGAGGCGACCATGGTGATCTATCGGCCCGCCGAAGTGAGTTATGACCAGTTGTTGAAGGTCTTCTGGGAGACTCATGACCCAACCCAGGGTTACCGGCAGGGCAACGACATCGGCACCCAGTACAGGTCTGCCATATACACCACCACCGACGAGCAGTTGGACCAGGCGAAACGCTCACAAGACGTTTATCAGGCTGCGTTGACCCCGCTCGGCTTCGGTGACATCACCACCGAGATCGTCCCGCTGGGGGACTACTACTACGCCGAGGATTATCACCAGCAGTACTTGGGCAAGAATCCCCACGGTTACGACTGTCATGCCAACACCGGGATCGGGTACCCGGGTCTGGGGTAGGGGAGCCGGGCCCCGGCTCGAAATCGCGCCTGCTGTCGAGCGGTCGGTTTGTGTGGCGAATAGCGGTTGGTTTACTCCGGTGTGCCAGCCGCTTCGAGGGCGTTGAGGTAGTTCGCCCAGGCTTCAGGATCGGAGAATGGAGTCAGTTCCTGCTTCACCCATCCCATCGTGAGCGGGCCTAACGATAATGCCTGGGTTATTGCCCGGGCCGCAGCGTCATGTTCTCCGAGCATCTCTAGAGAGGCGGCTCGGAGACGCCATGCGGGTTGGAGTCTTGGTGCTTCGAGAAGGGCTTCGTCAGCGAAAGCCAATGCGACCGCATAATCGCCTTCCCCGAATCGGGCCATGGAGCGCGCTGCTGTAACCAGTGGCAGTATTGGGTCGACCGGACTGAGTTCTTCGACTCTCAGCGCCCACGAATCCGTCGCGTTGCTATCGGGTCGAAAGCAATTGACCACTGCGAGGTAACCGTTGGCCAGTGCCAGGCTCGGATTGATCGCAATGGACTTCTTGAGGTGGTGTCCTGCACTCTCATGGTTGTTGGCGTACAACTCGGCAATGCCTAGTAGGCACCACGCGAAAGCGTCTCGGTCGTCAACGTCCAGCGCGTTGCGAGCCGAGTCCCTTGCGGCCGGAATGTCCCGCTCGAGTTGGGCCTGGTAATAGGGGTTGGTATGTGAGTAGGCAAGACCGCAGTGTGCCAGGGCGTTGTTGGGATCGATATCGAGCGCTTTTTGAAACAGACGGCGGGCGTTGAGTACCGCGTCGTCGGGTCCTTGGAGGCGCCAGATGAGATTCCACCCTCTCATCGCCGACTCCCATGACGGGAAGCTTGCACGGTGCTGGTGTCCTTGGGTTGGTTGGAAGAAAGAGACGAACTGTGGAATCACCGTCCCCACTATTGATCCGACGATCTCATCCTGAAGGTCGAAAAGATCATCGATGACGCGGTCGAAACTGTCGGCCCAGATCAGGCTTCCGTCGGTGATGTCAATCAGTTGCACTGCGACTCGTATCCGAGTGCCAGCCCTACGGATGCTTCCCTTGAGAACGTATTCGGCGTTCAGCCGTCTGCCGATGTCGACGTGGTCGGCTGCCTGCTCACTCAGGGTGTAGCTCGAACCGCGTGCCACCACTCGAAACCAGTGGAAGCGAGCGAGCTTGGTGGTCAGGTCCTCGACCATGCCGTTTGCCAGGTAGTCCTCGTCAGGGTTGCCGGACAGATTCTCGAATGGCAGAACGGCAATCAGAGGCTTAGAGCGATAGATCGGGGTAGAAGCAGGCTTACTCGCTCCGGATGTCCCCCACGACCACACCCGCACCGGTGTTGAGATGTTCTTGAGGGTCAGAAGACCGGCGTCATCGAATTCACTCCCGAGCCTGCTTCCAAGTTGGTCATGGGCAGCGCCGGAGATGAGTATTCCGCCGGGTTCGGCAGCCTGCTCCAAACGAGCCGCGATATTCACCCCGCTGCCGAATATGTCGTCTTCGCGGATCATCACGTCACCGATATGGAGCCCTATCCGGAGCATCAGCCGCTCGCCTATGTCTGGCCACTCGGCCAGACCTTTTTGCACTGCAACGGCCGCCTCTACCGCCTTCACGGCCGACGGAAACTCGACCAACAACCCATCGCCCATGGTCTTGACGATCCGACCGCCGCGTGAAGAAGACTCAGGCTCGAACACCTGGCTGCGCATGGCAAAGACTCGTGAAAGAGCGTCCGCCTCGTCCCGCTCCATCATTGCCGAGTAGCCCACAACATCAGCGACCACGATCGCCGCCAGCCGGCGGTCTTCCGTATCCATGTGACCAAATTACTCAGCAGAGCCACCGACGGTCGCCGAGTCACCCTGCAGGAAGGGCTGAGCCTGAGAGATCAGAGGTCCGGTCACGAGGGAGGATTTCAGCCACCCCCGGACACCAATTGGTTGTTCATGATTTGTTCAGCCCCCGTTAACGGTCTCGTCCGGTCTCTGCGAAATGCTTAGACCTGAGCCGGCTCGACGCCGGAAGCAGAGATTGGAGACAGAACATGCGCAGAAGCATTCTTGTGTTGGCCGTGGTTGGGATGTTGGTTGCGGCGTTGGCGATTCCCGCGTTCGCACGGGGCCAAGGAAACCCTCTTCCACAGCCGCAGGTATATGTGACCACGCAGGGTCTGACGTACGACTCGATCGTCGTTGCCGACCCTCTTCCCTTCAACGGGACAACGAACTGGCAGCTCCTCGAGGTGGGGCCCCACGGATTGCAGACCGAGTTCGGTCCCGGTGACGTGGGCTATTTCGGTGGCCGTTGGTTCATGGACATGGACGGTGACCGTCTGCCCTCCGAAGGAGACCACTTCTTCCTCTGTCCGTTGTTGGGACCCGGCTACAGCGCCTGACGCGCCCAGCGAATGAAGTCAAAGGGGAGGGTCATCTCACGGTGACCCTCCCGTGTCTTCAGCAGATCGCGGCTGCGTGCTCGATTAGAACCGCGAATCAGTGGTCGCCAGTGATCCATGTCGCTATTCCGTCTGGGTGCGGGTGGAGGCCCACTGGGCCCTGTCGAGGGTGTACTCGACGTCGCCGTGTTCGTCGCCCGGAATGGGAACGGGCCATTCGGTCTTGAAGTGTCGGTGGAGGCGTAGACCCGCTTTTTCCATGACGCGACGGGAGCTGTGATGAACCGCCATGGTCTCGGCGGTGACGCGCTCGACACCTTGCCTTTCGAAACCCATGTCGATCAGGGCACGGGACCCTTCGGTTGCATAGCCCTGATTCCAAGCGAACTTGTGCAGCCGGTAGCCCAGTTCGGGTTCGAGCGGGCCCGCTCCTTCGCCCGGCCGAAAGTGGAACCAGCCAATGAATCGTCGCGACTGCTTCTCAACGGCTGCCCAGAATCCGTAGCCATCAAACCTGTCGTAGAAGGACATGAAGTGGGAGAGCTCCCCCTGAACCTCCTGCCTGCTGACCGGGGCCCCGGCGTTGATGTATTGCATCACGTCCGGGTCATTGTGGAGCCCAAACAAGAGATCGGCGTCTTCTGCGGTAAAGCGTCGCAGTATGAGCCGTTCGGTTTCTAGGAGGACATGCACAATCCGCTCCTCTTCCTTGGTGGACTCGTCGTCGAGGGGAGACTGTCCCGCCCTAATCGTTTCCGTAAGTGGACTGGCCCTGAGCGTACCGCTCGACGAAGAGCCGGAGGACCTCACCTGGCTCGGCATGACGGCCGGTAGCCGCTTTCGAGTAGAGAAGTTCGCCGTCGACAGTGACGTCGAATATCCCCTTTGAGCCGGTGGTGAAGGTGAGCGCCTCCACCAGGTGCTGGTAGTTCCGGAGAAGATCAGACGCCGCGCCCACGGCGCGGTCGAGATAGTTTCACGGGACGCAATAGGCGATGTCGATTACGTGCATGATCTCCTGTCCTCGAGCCGCATCGTAGGAGGGCCGGTCGGATAGATGGCCCAGAGCCCCCGGGATTGGTCGCGACCCTGATCAGAAGGGAAACGGCGTCAGCCCAGCGTTAGCGCCAGATCGACAACGGCGGGGGTGGACATATCACTCGGGAAATCTCGGAGCACATCCGGAGTAACCCCGACACCTCCAAAATCAAGACCGCCAGGCGTGACCCAGCGGGCGATGGTCAGCTTGAGGGCGCCTCCGTTGGAGAGGTTGAATTGCTGCTGAACAGTGTTCTTTCCGAATGAGTTCTCCCCCACGATGGTTGCACGGCCTCTCTCCTGGAGGAGGGCGGCGACGAGTTCGGATGCCGAGGCGCTGCCCCGGTTCATGACCAGGATCACTTTAACGGATTCAGGAACAATCTCGTTCCCGGATACCGCATAGGTCTGATTCGATTCCGGGCTTCGGGTAATCACCACATCCCCGTCAGGCAGAAAATCCGAGGCGACATCGATGGCGGTGCTCAGCAAACCACCCGGGTTGTCTCGCAGATCGAGGACCAGGGTGTTCATGCCGTCCGTCAGAAGATCGAAGATGGCCTTTTCCAATTGGTCGCCAGCATTTTCGGTGAACTGATTGAGTCTGATGTAGCCGGCGCCGTCAAAGACTTCGCTCTCGACTACAGGCAGGTCCACCGCGGCGCGGACGATGGTGAACTCGATGGTGATGCCGTCGCGAAGCACGGTCAGCTGAACCTCGGTGCCGGCGGCGCCTCTCACCGAACCGGTCACCTCGTCGATAGTCATCCCTGAAACGTCGATCCCGCCGACGGCGACGACGATGTCATCGCCTTTGATGCCGCTGACCTCCGCCGGGCTCCCCGGGATCGTCGACACAATGAACAAATGGCATGTTTCCGACAGGAGATTGCATCGCACGGCAGGTGAGGCAGACCGGTTCTCGGCAATGACTAGTGCTCCGATGCCCTCGACACGACCGTCTTGCTCCTCCTTGATCAGCGCGAGCAGGTCAGCGTCGAGATAGGCCGAATAAGGATCCAGACCGAGATTGACCATGCCGAACACCATGGCTTCGGCTGCTTCGGCTGTGTCATCTGCTTTTTCGGGCGCAGTCGAGCAGGCATCGACGAATTCCCGGGATGGGGCAACGCAGACCAGCGGTGTTTTCTGGTCGGCGCCGTCCAGCAACGCCAGACCCTCAGCGGCACCCTCTGACAGAGTCGCGTCGGATACAGGGTCAACATACCGGGTGTGGATGAGGTCGTAGGCCTCACAGAGAATCTTCGTTTCCGTTGGAGAACTGTCACAACCAACGATCTCGAGGGATCGACCGTTCTCGCTGAGTGTGGAGGTCACGGTGATAGGCGGTTCCGTTTTCGGGACGGTCGTCTCCGAGGACACAAGGGTGCAGCCGGCCAGCAGCAGTACGAGGCCACCCACATAGAGAGGTCCAGGTCTCAACCGGCGTAGTCCAGAGCCGTCCCGATCAGGTCTTCGAAAGGCATACCGGCAGGAAGATCCACCAGGTGGTCGGGGATCAGACCGGTGCCGTGAACCGAGTCACCGTCGGGGCTTATCCACCGCGCCACCGCAAGATGGAACTGCCCGCCGTTCTTCAGATCGAAGATGATTTGAACGGCATCTTTGCCAAAAGTGGGCTCGCCGATCACCACTGCCTTCCTATCGTCACGAAGGGCAGCGGCAGTCAACTCCGCAGCGGATGCCGTCCCACGGTTGACCAACACAATCAGCCGCTTGTCGGTGGCGTGGCCACCGGGTATGGCCGGGTATTCGATGTTTTCCTCTCCACCGGTCTCCTGGAATACCGTACCTTCGTCGACGAATTCGGAGATGACTGCAATCGCGGCATCGACGAAACCGCCGGGATTGTCTCTCAGGTCGACGATGAGTGTCGAGTAACGCTGTTCGTCGAGGAAAAGGAGCCCGTCGACTACGAGGTCCGGGATGTCGGATTCGAAGTCGGGTATGCGGATATAACCGACACCCGGTCTGGGAGATTCGACTTGAACCGTCGGCACGGTCAGTTCCCGGCGGTTGACCGAGATCTCGATTTGGATTCCATTCCGTTCGACGCCGAGATCGACCTGGCCAGTTTCGGTGCCGGCGATCAGCGACCCTGCCTCGACAAATCCGAGCCCATTGACATCGGCGCCGTCGACGCTGACGATGACGTCGCCTGCCTGGAGACCCGCGTCAGCACCGGCGTTGTCCTCGAGGACGAAGACCACGGTCAGCCGACACACGGGCGAAACCCGAGCACATCGCGAACCGGCTGCATCGTTTGCATCCAGCAACACACCGACACCGCCAACCACTCCATTTGCCCTGAATGCGCCCACTTGATCGGGCGGCACGTAATAGGAGAAGGGATCCAGCCGAGCGTCGATCATTGCGGTGACGGCCTGCTCGATCGCGGCACCGATCGGGATCGACGATTCATCCACTCGAAGTGCCAGCGCGGTGCACAGGCTTTCGAAAGCCGGATGGGGGATTGCGCAGATGAGGGCTCGCGGCGGCGTCTCGGTGACATCGGTGTCGAAAGCCAGGAGGCCTTCGAGTGCTGCCCTTGCCAAACCCTCGGGGTTTGGCGGGCGATCGACGTGCCACCGCACGATCAGATCGTACGTCTCACACAGCAGAGAGAAGGTGACCTGGGGGGCGACACAATCGTCGACCCTCACTTCGATCGGCGCAGGTTTCGCTTCGGTGGTTGTGGTCGTCACGGCCCGGGGCCGGGTGGTGGGCGCCGAGGTTGTGTTCACTCCTTGCCCGGCCGGACCGCAGGCGCCAATCAGGAGGGCCACGACGACTGCCAGACGACGCATCGAGCCATTATCGACTCCCGCGACGGTTAGCGTCGCGACCATGAAACTGCGAGTGAAGCTCCAACCGATCGATGCCGAGCCGGTGGTCCGGGATGTCGTCGGCGGTCGTTGGGAGGAACCCTCCGGGGAAGCCGACGAGACCATCGGAAAAGGTCTGTGGGCTCTACCCGGACTGGTCGACGGTCATGCCCACTTCTCCCAGGACAGGGCAGATTTCGTGGCCGGCGATCCGGAAGGCGCCAGACGGCGGCTCATAGAGGCCATGAGGCATGGCGTGTTGCTGGCAATTGACAAGGGATGGGGCGATACGACGACGATCGACGTGATCGACGCAATGCCTGCCAGCCAGCGTCCGGAGGTCGAAGCGGCGGGTGTGATGTTGACGGTTGAAGGTGGTTACATCCCGGGGTTTGGCAGAGAGGTGGACGTTGGCTCAATGGAGGCGGCGGTAGCGAGCGCCTCCCATGATGGGAGGGGTTGGGTCAAGATCATTGGAGACTGGCCTCGCAGGGGGTTAGGACCGGTTGCCAACTTCTCCGAGGTCGATCTCAAGGCGGCCGTTCAGATCGCGGCAGCAAACGGTGCTCGCGTCGCCATACACACGATGGCTCGTGAAGTCCCCTCGGTTGCCGTCAGGGCTGGAGTCCAGTCCATCGACCATGGCCTCTTCCTCGAGCCGGACGACCTGGAGACTTTGGGCGCCAGAGGTGGGATCTGGGTCCCGACGATCCTCAGGATGGAGGGAGTGATCCTGCAATTGGGCGAGAACTCCTCGGGCGGCCGGCTGATCGCAGAGGGTCTTGCAAATGTCGCGCGACTTCTTCCCTTCGCAGCCGAAACGGGAGTGCACGTGCTGGCAGGCACCGACCTGGCAGTTGCTACACATCAGGTCTTGCTTGAGGCGGTGCGGCTTGGAGAAATGGGCCTCGGAGCATCGGCAGTGGTTCAGGCGATTTCGAGGGCCGGTTACGAGGCCACCGGCCGTTCTCCCGACTTCTCAGCCGGCGCTCCCGCCGATGCGGTCTTGTTCGGCGCCAACCCGATCGAGGACCTGGGCGTGCTGGCCCATCCGGCCCATGTGCTCCGTCTCGGGAAGATCGTCTTGTGAGGCTGATCCTTGCCTCACGGTCTCCCCGTCGCGCCGAGCTGCTCCGCCAGATCGGGTTGGCGTTTGAGGTCGTCTCTCCGACCGTGGATGAGGCTCCGTATCCCGATGAACAGCCGATGCTCTACGTGGAGAGAATCGCCCGGGCCAAGGCGCATGAAGCGAGCATGGCTGACGTCGTGGTCGTGGCCGGGGACACGGTCGTTGTCTTCGAAGGAAGGATTATGGGCAAGCCCACCCATCCGGAGGAAGCGCGCTCGATGCTCAGACGTCTTCAGGGAAACGCCCATGAGGTCTTCACCGGCCTCGCCGTGGCCGCACTGGTACAGGGAGAGACCATTATGCGATCGTTGGTGGATCAGGCAGAGGTGGAGATGCTGGCTATGACCGACACCGAGATCGCCGACTATGTGTCGACGGGAGAACCGCTCGACAAGGCGGGAGCCTATGCGTTGCAGGCCCTTGGCGGCCGCTTCGTCGAGGGCGTGAAGGGGCATCCGTCAACCGTGATCGGCTTGCCAATCCATCTCCTGGCACGCTTGGTGGAAGCAGTCGGAGCCGACTTGTCCAGATTCATGGTTGGCGCTTCGGGCTAACTTGTCGCTATGAGACGACTTGCAGTCCTCGCCATCTTGCTGGCTGCTTGCAGCCCGGACGCCTCCACGGCATCTTCCACGACAACCTCGGGCCCAACCACGACGACGGCCGTACCGACAACCACGACCGAGCCGCCAGCAACTACGTCAACCTCCATGGCATCGACCACCACGTCGATCATGCCCGCGACGACCACTACCGAAACGTCTTCGGGGAATTGGGCGAGCCAGCCCCTGGTGGTCAGCGAGTTTGGGGCCTTGGGCTGGTGGAACGGCGCGGCCTGGGTTCAGGTCGACGAGTCGACTCCTCTTCCTGTCTCGGGTGGCGAGGACTATCAGGTCGCGGCTCTCGGCTTCACCGGCATTGTTGTGGGCGGGGCTGAAGAGCTTCTCTGTGAGCCATTGTTCAATCCCGGAGTGACCCTCAATCCGCCGGATCGCCTCGGTGCGTGGCCGGGTCCTTACGGCGTGGCCGTTTCGGCCCCGTGGGACTTGAGGCCCAATGTGGTCCAAAGTCTTGCCGACGATGGCACCTACGCCGCATATGCCGTCCCCCTCCTCTCCAACCGGGGCCTGAATGTCCCCAAGCCAGTTATCAAACAGCTGTTCCGGGTGGATCTCGAGGGTGACGGCGTGAACGAGGTCATCGTGGTGGTGGAGAACATCGCCGGCCCCGGCCTCTTTCCGACAGCCGGTGACTACTCGCTGGCTTTTCTGCGCAAGGTGGTTCAGGGAGAGGTCCAGACGGCGATCCTCGGGGATTCGGTCATCGTCAACGCTGAGGGCGCCTTCCTCGTGTCCTACACCGTGGGCGCGATCGCCGATTTGAGTGGTGATGGTCAGATGGAGGTGGTGATCGACGCCGCGTATTACGAAGGGCTTGGGTTGGAAGTCTGGGAGTATGTGAACGACGATCTCGGCATGCTGCCCGCAATTCAGACCGGTTGCGGTTCGTGAAGAACAACCCGTTTCTGACACGCCCAACCTATGTGACCTACACCGGGATCGAGCTCCTGGAGGCCTCATCCGACAGGGTGACCGGCCGGCTGGTCTTGAACGAGAACCATCATCAGCCCTACGGCCTGGTGCATGGTGGTGTCTACTGCACATTGATCGAAACGCTGGCATCGATGGGTGCGGCGATGTGGGCGACCGAGAACGGTTTGGCCGGAACGGTCGGGATATCGAACACGACCGACTTTCTCCGCGGGACTACCGATGGGACTCTGCTGGCCGAGGCGAAGCCGATTCATCGCGGCCGGAGCCAGCAGGTCTGGGAGGTAACGGTGAGACGCGAGGTGGATGACGAGGTGGCTGCGCACGGCAAGGTGCGTCTGCACAACGTGGACTCGATCGATTTCTGAGCCCTGAAGTTGTCGGAGGCCTCTCGGTTAGGTTGGGATGGTCCATGCAAGTAGGAAGCCTTCACGTATCTCCTCCGGTGGTGCTGGCGCCTATGGCCGGCGTCACCAACGCCCCTTTCAGACGTCTTTGCCGCGAGTTTGGGGCGGGCCTCTATGTCTCCGAGATGATTGGAGCCCGCGGCCTGGTCGAGGGAAACGAGAAGACCCTGGCACTTGCCGAATTCGCTCCCGGGGAGACGCCTCGTTCAATTCAGCTCTACGGAACCGATCCAGAATCGCTCGGCACTGCCGTCGCTTTTCTGGTTCGAGAGAAGGGCGTCGATCACATCGACATGAACTTCGGTTGTCCGATGGGCAAGATCACCCGGCACGGGGGCGGCGCAGCGCTGCCCTGGAAGAGAAATCTGTTCCGATCGATCGTTCGAGCCGCCGTCTCCAACGCCGACGGTGTCCCCGTCACGGTGAAGTTTCGCAAGGGAATCGACGACGAACATCTCACCTATGTGGAGGCCGGTCTCGCGGCTCGAGAGGAAGGTGCTGCAGCCATAGCGCTGCATGCCCGCACCGCCCGTCAGCTCTATTCGGGCCAGGCGGACTGGAATGCCATACGGATTCTCAAGGAGGCGGTCGACTCGATTCCTGTCCTGGGGAATGGCGACATCTGGACGGCGGAGGACGCGCTGCGGATGATTGCGGAGACCGGTTGTGACGGTGTTGTCGTCGGTCGCGGCTGCTTGGGCAGGCCATGGCTATTTCGTGATCTCGCGAATGCCTTTGCCGGCGTGGGGCAAAAGCCGCCGCCAAATCTGGGGGAGATCGGCGAGATCATGGTCCGGCACGCGACCTTGCTCGAAGACCATTTTGGGGAAAAGGTGGGCCTGAGCCTCTTTCGCAAGCATCCGCCCTGGTATCTCAAAGGGTTTCCAGTCGGTCCGAGGGTTCGGGAGGCGTTTTCCCGGGTTTCGTCGGTCGAAGAGGTGGAAAGTCTGGTTGGTGAGCTCGATCCCGGTCTCCCCTTTCCGCCTGAGGCCAGCCGCATGGTTCGGGGGCACTCGCATGGCCCCCGGGCGGTTCGGTTGCCTCACGGATTCCTCGATTCTCGCGATGGCGACAGACTCGATCGAGAGGCCGACGAGGCGATTTCGGGGGGCTGAAGCCAACACGAAACCAGACCGGGACTGAATCAGAAGTCGTCCTTTTGGACAGCCACGCCGGCGCTCGCTTGCTGGATGTCTGCCGTCATTTGTTCAGGTGTTGGAAGGCTTCTTCGATGGTGCGGGCTTGCTCCACGAGAGCCTCTTTCACGCCGGACTCGATCTCCAGGGACTCCAACCACTGTCGATGCAATCGAGCCTGCTGCAGGTGGCGGGCCACCTCGGGATTGTTCTTGTAGGCGTCCAGGATTGCCGTGGTGTATCGCTGATAGATCATGTAGGCCATACGACGCCTACGTTTCGCGATAGGTGTCGAGGAGGCTCTTCTCGAAGAAGGCATTGTCTTCGTAGCACCAGACCCAGCCTTCATCCATGCGAATCGAGCGCATTAGGGGGTGCCCGGCGGTCTCATGGTGCCCCTTCATGTGCTTGTTCCTCGAGGTGTCACAGCAACCGACAAACCCGCAGGTGAGGCACATCCTCAGCGCCGGCCAGTTGACGCCCTGAGCCACGCACTGGGCGCATGTCCGCGTCCCCGGCTCCGTCACCCGAATCTGATCGAGGTGACCGCACTCTTTATCGGCAGCCTGTCCTGTCATCACCACCTTGAGCAGGAATTCGGGCACCGACACCGGATATTGCGGCGGTTGATCCATTGCCTCCGGTGGATTGACCAGCCCAAACTGCCTCAGGGAGGCAATGACAACCGGGAAGGCTGCGTCGTCGAAGCGAATCGCCAGCCGGTTGTCGATCAACTTGATGGTCACGGGGTTGGCCCAATGGATGTGATTGCCGCTTCCCGGTACGCCCCACAACGGGTTGGAGTGGGTTCCGGACAACGTCAGAACACCGGTGAAAACCTCGCCGTCCGCCACGACGTCATCTATCACCACTCCCAGGTCGGGGACTGCGCGTTTCAGATCAGAAAGGATCTCGACTATCCGCTTCGCAGCAGTGGGCTCATGGTCTCTGGGCTCATATTGAAAGAACCTGTCGGACAGCAGACCTGCGAGCACTTCCCAGTCGCCACTCGCTATGGCACGAGAACTCCTGGTCAAGAGCGATTCCACCGTCATCTCGTCCTTCTCCAATAGTGAGATGGAAGAAAGCTACTCGTAAAGAAGAAGTCGCTGATGGGATGCGATCCGATCTCGCGATGCTGTCACAGACGTTGGCCCCTCCGGACGAGACGACTGAGACAGCCCCGGGTTCAGCTGTGTTGGGACTGCTCCTAACCCGTTGTCGCAGTGCGTTCGACTTCCCTTGGACTCGAGCGGGTATGTTTGGCTGATGGCAGAACAGATGGCCCCGATCTTCCGCGTATCCGACGCCGCCGCCACAGCTCGGTGGTACGCCCGTATGGGCTTCGAGGTGGTCGGGGAGCATCGGTTTGCTCCTGACTTGCCTTTGTATCTGTTCTTGAAACGCAGGAGTGTTGAGTTGCATCTGTCAGAGCACACTGGAGACGCCACACCGGGCTCTCTCGTCTACTTCTGGGTGGACGATGTCGACGCGGTTGCATCGGAGTTCGGGTCCGAGGTCAGCGCGCAGCCCTGGGGACGTGAGATCGAGTTGACCGATCCTGATGGGAATCGTCTTCGAGTTGCGACCCCGGACTAGAGAGCTGTTGGTATCAGTCGAAAGACCGCGTCACCGGAGCCCAGAGTCGCGTAGCTTTGCCTGAGTCCCTCTTTACCTGAGGGCAACAGCCGCATCGGGAGGTGCAGTAATGGCCGACCATCCAAATCTCGAGAGAGCCCGTGCCGGGTATGAGGCGTTCGCCGCCGGAGACATGGCTGCTTTGAGCGATCTTCTGTCCGACGACATTCTTTGGCATTCGGGTGGGAACAACATCCTTTCCGGTGACTATGCAGGAAAGGAAGCCGTCTTCAACTTCTTCGGCCGTCTCGTCCAAGAGACCGGTGGCAGCTTCAAGAACAACATCCACGACATGCTCGCCAACGATGATCATGGTGTTGCCCTTGTAAAGACCGAGGCCACACGTGGCGGCAAATCACTCGCACTCAACGCTGTCCACGTATTCCATATGAGCGAGGGAAAGTTGACTGAGTTCTGGGCATTCTCGGAGTCTGAAAAGGCGTTCGACGATTTCTGGGCATAGTCCAGTAGGTGAACACATTCAATGGCTCGGTGACGCAAAGCAACGAGCTCCGGTCGCGACCCGCTAGATGACCTGACTGGCCTCAGCTCCGGGTGGCGAATCCGGCGACTGCGGTGAGGACGAGGTGGGCCATGGCATCGAGAGTCAGACTGTCGCGATCGGCCTCGGCATCCACCTCGACGAAGTCAAGGGCCCTGACCTTTGGATGTGTGGCGCATATCAGCACTCCCTCGGCTAGCTGCCTCAAGGTCAGCCCTCCCGGTCGCGCGCCAGGGCATGCCGGCGCCTGGGCACTGTCGAGGACGTCGATGTCGACATCGACGTAAATCGTGTCGCACCGCCCGGCGAGATCGGTGAGGGCCCGGTTCACCGCGTCTGTGATTCCGTCCCTTTCCAAATCGCGGATAGTTGTCACCACGATCCCTTCCTTGTCGCAATAGGCGCGGTATGCGGCAGAGTTGGCAAAGGAGTGAATGCCGATCTGATGGACATTGCCGCCGGGCAGTCCATCTTCCTGTACCAGACCCCGGATAGGAGTGCCGTTGGCCGGTCCCAGTTCCAGGGTACGCACGTCGTGGTGGGCGTCGAAAGTGATTACCCCGACCTTGTCGAGGACGCCCAGAGCCCGGACCAGGGGCCTGGTGATCGCGTTGTCTCCTCCGAGAAACAGCTTCAGACCAGAAGCGGGTAGCCCCTCTGCCAATGTCTGGACGTGGGAAGGCATCTGATGCATGTCCAGTTCGGACACCGGCCAGTTACCCAGGTCGGCGACCCTCACCCCTGAGAAATCGATCTTGTGCTCTCCGTGGAAGGTCGAGAAGCGTCCGAATCTCTCTCTCACTGCCCCCGGGGTGAGATCGGCGCGCGAGGGGGAAAGCGAGGCTTGGGAAGAGGGCACGCCGACCACTACAACCTCTGGATCGGTGTCATCCCTCGCCAACCAGACGTCGGCACGAGGCCAATAGGGATCGTTGATCGACATCAGAGCATCGGGATGTCGACGCCGCGCTCTTTTGCCACCCGCCGGGCGATCTCGTATCCGGCGTCGGCGTGACGCATCACTCCGGTTCCCGGATCGTTGGTCAACACCCTCTCCACTCGAAACGCGCCCTGGACGGTGCCATCGGCCACCACCTGGGCGCCGGCGTGAATCGAGTTCCCGATTCCCACTCCTCCGCCATGGTGCACCGCCACCCAGGCAGCCCCGCTGGAGACGTTGAGCATGGCATTGAGAATTGGCCAGTCGGCAACCGCGTCGGATCCATCCGCCATGGCTTCCGTCTCCCGGTAGGGGGAGGCGACCGAGCCTGAATCGAGGTGGTCGCGGCCGATGACGATGGGGGCAGAAACCTTTCCTGATGCGACCAAATCGTTGAAGGCGAGACCGGCGAGGTGACGTTCGCCGTACGAGAGCCAGCAGATGCGAGCGGGGAGACCCTGGAAGTGGACCTTCTCACCGGCCAGTCGGATCCAGCGTTGCAGTGGTTGGTTGTCGGGAAACAGTTCCAGGAGAGCACGGTCTGTCGCCGCGATGTCCGCCGGATCTCCGCTCAGGGCGACCCAACGGAAGGGACCCGAGCCCTCACAGAACAAGTCGCGGATGTAGGCGGGGACGAAACCCGGGTAGGAGAAGGCGTGGGTGTAGCCGGCGGTCATGGCCTCGCCCCGCAGGTTGTTGCCGTAGTCGAAGGTCTCGGCGCCGGCCTCGTGAAACCCGACCATGGCTTCGCAGTGGGTGGCCATCGATTCCCTGGCGGCCTTGATGTAGGTGTCGGGATCGTCCTCCCGGAGGGCCGCTGCTTCGTCCAGGGTGTAGCCCGAAGGGATGTAGCCGTAGAGCGGGTCATGAGCCGAGGTCTGGTCGGTGACGATGTCGGGGTCGAGGCCCATTCGAAGGAGCTTCGGGAACAGGTCGGCTGCATTGCCAAGGAGCCCGATCGAGACGGCCTCGCGATTCCTCTTGGCTTGGAGGGCGCGGGTGACGGCGGTGTCGAGATCGTCGAAGCTCTCGTCGAGATAACCTGTTTCCAGGCGGCGTTGGATCCGAAGCGGGTCGACTTCCACACAGAGGGCAGTACCGCCGTTCATCGCTATTGCCAGGGGTTGGGCTCCGCCCATCCCGCCGAGACCGGCGGTGAGGGTGAGGGTGCCGGCGAGGGTGCCTCCGAATCGTTTCTCGGCGATGGCAACGAAGGTCTGGTAGGTGCCCTGGAGGATCCCCTGAGTCCCGATGTAGATCCAGGACCCGGCAGTCATCTGGCCGTACATCATGAGGCCCTCGGCCTCGAGCTTCCAGAAGTGGTCCAGGGTGGCCCATCGTGGCACCAGGAGGCTGTTGGCTATGAGCACCCGGGGGGCCATGTCGTGGGTACGGAACACACCCACCGGCTTGCCCGACTGCACGAGCAGGGTCTCGTCGTTCTTCAGTCTCTGCAGGGTGGCAACGATCGCATGGAGGGATTCGATGTTGCGGGCCGCCTTGCCCCGGCCGCCGTATACCACCAGGTTCTCCGGGTCCTCCGCCACCTCCGGATCGAGGTTGTTGAGGAGACACCGCAGGGCTGCCTCCTGCAGCCAGCCGTCGGTGTTGAGCTCCGGTCCTCTAGGAGCCCGGAGCGGAAAAGTCAGATCGAGCATCAAACGCGGAGACTAATGGTCCAGCGTGTGCAGGGGAGCGGGTCACAGCCCTCTGGCTGCACACGCAACTAGTTGCGTGTGCACGGGCGCCGGTGAGAGCCGTCCCCTTGCACACGCTAGGGGCGTAACAGGCCGTTGAGGCGTCTGCTGGCCACGACACCACCGGCCAGACCCATGATCAGGAGGAAAGCGACGTTGACGAGCATCGACCACTCGATCACACCCAGAGTGAGGCCTCGGAGCAACTCGGTGCCGTGATAGAGCGGCGAGATCTTGGCGAGCTGCTGAATGGCGGGCGGGTAGACCTCCAAGGGGTAGAAGGTTGCCGAGAAGAGAAACATGGGCAGAGTGACCATCTGAACCAGGTCGAAATCCTTCCAAGACTTCATGAAGGTGGTCGCGGCCAGGCCCACCGCACCGAAGGCAAAGCCAATGAGTATCGCCCCGGGGATGGCGGCGATCGCCCACCACGATCGGGTCAACCCCATGAAGGCCATGACGACCACGAAGACCGTCGAGTACAGAGCGCCCCGGAAGAGAGCCCATCCGATCTCGCCGACGGCAATGTCCCGGGGTGTCATCGGAGTGGTCAGGATCCCCTCATAGACATTTCCGAACCTGAGTTTGAAGAAGATATTGAAGGTCGTCTCGGTGACGGTCCCATTCATCGCCGCGGCGGCCATCAGCGCCGGAGCGACGAAGGCGGTATATGGGACGAGTTGCCCGCGGGGTCCGGTGACGTCACCGACAAGGGCACCGAGCCCGACACCGATCGAGAACAGATAGAAGATCGGCTCGAACAGACCACTGACGACGACCGACCAGATCCGGCGATAGACCAGGAGATTGCGTTCCCAAATGCGCTGGGCACGAAATGGCGTCATCCGCCCAACTGGGGTGAGTCGCGCTGGTGCCGTTACGGTCATGGCCGGAGCCTCCTGCCGAGGAATCTCACTCCGAAGTAGATGCCAAGAGCTGTCATCACCAGCAGGTAGGCGAGATGGACCCAGATGGGAATTGTGGTTATCACCGCAGGGTCGATGTCGGGAAGCGCCAACTTGCGCACCAGTTCGACCCCGTGAAACAGAGGTGTGGCGTAGGCCACGGGCCGGAGGAATCCTGGCAGTTGACTGATGGGGAAGAAGGTCCCGGAGAAGAGGAACAGCGGGAGGATCACGAACCGAAAAACGTTTGCCATGCTCTCATCGGACTCTCTCGTGGCGGTGAAGGCGGTCAAGACCGACATGAAGGCGACGCCGGTCAAGGCCGCCGGGGGCACGGAAAGCAGGGCCGGTCGAAGGTCGAGGGCTCCGAAGAGGACTGCGATGATCGCAAAGACGGTCTCGACCAAGAGAAGGCGCGCAGTCGTCCAAAGTGCCCGACCGACGATTATGTCCCGGGGGGTCAGGGGAGTGGTTATCGCACCGTGGAAATCCTTTCTCCATTTGATCCCGGCCATCACAGGCCACATGCCTTCGCCGGCCCCGTTTTGCATCGCATTGGCGGCGAGCAGTCCGGTGGCAACGAAGGCCAGGTAAGGAATCTGGAGGTCGCCAGAGCCGCTGTCGACCAGCGAGCCAAGACCGAGCCCCATCGCCGACAGAAAGAGAACCGGATTGACGAAGGAGCTGATCACGGTTCCGCGCCAGGTGCGCCGGTAGGCGATGATTTGTGCTTCGAACCAGCGCGCCGGTGCCCTCAGGGTGGTCATCAGTCGATCAGCCTTCGCCCGGTCAGCCGGAGGAATACGTCTTCCAGAGTCGACCGCCGCACCAGGACCTGATCGGGGTGAATCCCCCGAGCGGCAATGCCCTTCTGGGTGTTGTCGGCGTCCTGGGTGTAGAGGAGTATCCGGTCTGCGAGGACCTCAGAACGGTCGGCGAGTCCATCTAGCGAGTCGAGGGCCCTGGCCTTCTGTTCATCGGAGAGTCGCATCTCAACGACCTCGCGGGGTGCGTACTTCTCGATCAAGGAGCGCGGCGATCCTTCGGCCACGATCTTGCCGTTGTCCATCACAACGAGCCGGTCACATAATTGTTCGGCCTCGTCCATGTAGTGAGTGGTGATGATGAGAGTGGATCCCCGTTGTTTGAGGCGGTAGAGACGATCCCAGAGGACGTGTCGGGCCTGCGGGTCCAGGCCCGTGGTTGGCTCGTCGAGGATGACAAGTTCAGGATCATTGATCAATGCCCGGGCGATGGTGAGACGTCGTTTCAGACCGCCGGACAGCGATTCGACAGTCGAGTCGGTTCTTTCCTCGAGTTGCGCGAAATCGAGGAGCTCTTTGGTGCGCTCCCTGATCTCCGACTTCTTCATGTCGTGGTAGCGCCCGTACACGTAGAGGTTCTCGGAGACGGTCAACTCCACATCGAGATTGTCCTCCTGTGGGACCACGCCTATGCGTTGGCGAATCTGACGGCCCTGGGTCCTTGGGTTGAGCCCGAAGACAGTGAGATCTCCTTCAGTGATCGGGCTGACCGTTGAGATCATCTTCATGGTCGAGGTCTTCCCGGCTCCGTTTGGTCCGAGAAAACCGAAGGCCTCGCCCCTTCTTATGTCGAAATCGATGGCGTCAACCGCCACGAAGTCGCCGAATCGCTTGGTCAGCCCTCGCGCAGTAACCAGAGGATCATTCATGAGTTGGGTGACGGTAGCGGTGCCGGCTCTGAGGTCCGTGGGAGTTTTCATCGACCTCATGACGAGCCATGTGACGGCAATTCGACACGTCGGATTCAGTACCGGTCGTAGTGGACGATCTTCGACAAAGGCTTTCTGCCTCCGTAGCGCCTGGGCTCTGCTGATGCTGCCGGATATCCGAGCGCAATCGCATATCGGGTCACCCGGTCGTCCGGTGCCCCGAGAAACTGCCGCGCCGCCGCATCGCGGTGCAGGGTTATCGGGCAGGAGGCCACACCCAGAGAGTTGGCGGCGAGCATCATGTTCTGGGCGACCCGGCCAATATCGAACATATTGCCTCCCGGCTCGAGGACGAGGACGATGGTGGCCGCAGAGTCCCTCACTGGCTGGGTGAAGTCCCCGTGCTGTGCCAGGACCTCGAGACTTGGGCCCGTTACCACTATGAACGACCAGTTCTGGCGGTTCTTGCTGCTTCCGGTCCAGCGGGCGGCTTCGAGGATGGCGGCTAGATCCTCCCCCAGCAGAGGCTGGCTCTGGTAGTCACGGATGGCGCGAAGTTTGATTATGGAGTCGTACTGGTCGGTCATGACCTCGAGCCTAGGTGCCGGATTGTCATTGCGACCCGGGTCGATCCCTTCATTCTTCGGGGTAGAGAATCAGTTCGGTGCAGCGGAAATATGCGAGGTCCTTTCCGCTCTCTTCGGCGCTCACCGTCACATCCCACACCTGCGTGGTGCGTCCGCCGTGGGTCATCGTCGCCTCGGCGAGAATCGGCCCGCTCAGCAAGGATCCGACATGGTTCGTCTTCAGCTCGAGCGTCGTGAATCCCACTCCGCCCGGCGGTAGGTTGCCCACGCAGCCGAAGCCGGCGGCCGTGTCGGCCAGGGCCACAATTGTCGCCGCATGGAGGTATCCGTTGAGAGCAAGATGCTTTTCCTCCACGACGCATCGCATCGTCGCAGACCTCTCGCCGATCTCCAGGATGTCCAGACCCAGTACCCCGGGGAGCTTCGTTCGACCTTGTTCGGTCAGGTACTCCAGGAGGGCGGCGCGGTCCTGAGGGAATGTGGGGAGGTCCGGCATGGGGAGCGACGATACATTCTCGTGGCCAGAAGCTGCGGGGAATGCGCAAGGGGCCGGCGGGCCTTCACTGTCTAACCGAAATGATCGGATAGGGTTGTCGACCTCTGTGTGTTAGGAGCCCCCGAAGACATGTCAACGCCACATATCGCGGCATCTAAAGGTGATTTTGCCCCTTCTATTCTTCTGCCCGGCGACCCCTTGCGGGCGGCCCACATCGCCGAGAACTTCCTCGACGATGCCCGCCAGGTGACCGCGGTCCGGAACATGCTCGGCTTCACAGGGAGTTACCAGGGCATACCGGTCTCGGTCATGGGTACCGGAATGGGGATTCCCTCGGCCTCGATCTACGTGACAGAGCTGATATCCGAGTTCGGGGTTGAGCGTCTCATCCGGGTGGGATCCTGCGGCGGGATCCTTCCGTCGGTGAATATGCGGGATGTGATTCTTGCCATTGGTGCCTGCACCGACTCTCACGTCAACCGGGCTCGCTATGGAGGTCTCGACTTCGCGGCGACCGCCGACTTCGGGCTGCTTCAGGCGGCGGCCGGTGCGGCAGCCGCTATGGGGATCGAGGTGAAGGTGGGCAACGTCCATTCAGCGGACCTCTTCTACAATCCCGATCCTCAGGCGTTCGATCGGATGGAGTCCATGGGCGTGCTGGCGGTGGAGATGGAGGCGGCTGGTCTCTATGGCGTCGCCGCCGAGAAAGGCGCCCGAGCCTTGGCG
>JBFHXF010000022.1:0-22084 GCA_041599115.1 Acidimicrobiia bacterium | reverse complement strand
GCTTCGACGAGCTTCGCCCGATCCTGGCGGAATCGTCCACGCTGCCGTTCACGAAAGTCGAGGTCGAGTCGTATTCCGCAGACAGCTTCAACAACGATTTGATACGGGTGACCGAGGGGCTCGCGGACCCGACTTTGACAAAACTCCTGGTTACGGAGTCGTTGCCCACGAACTCCTGGATGGCATCGAGGGGAGTGCTCTGGGAGGTGTACGTAACCCACGCGGCGAAGCAGGGAGGGAAGTTTATTTGGCGGTCGGGAACGGTTCCGGTGATGGCTCGAGGAGGCGGCAGGGGACTGGTCGAGATGCTCTTCGACAGCGTGAGCCAAGCCGGCATTCCCATCGATTACGGCGTGCGCGCTGTGGGCTTGCTCACCGACTCCAGCGGCGCGGTCCATGGCGTGATGGCGCAAACGGCGGAGGGTAACAAAGAGTTTCGCGCCAAGGCCCTAATACTGGCCTGCGGCGGGTTCGAGGCCAATCCGGAAATGAGAGCGCGCTATCTCGGGCCCGGCTGGGATTTGGTCAAGGTCAGGGGAACCCGCTACAACACCGGGGACGGATTGCGCATGTCTCTCGAGTTGGGAGCGGTGCCGTACGGCCATTGGAGCGGCTGTCACGCGTCGGTCATAGACGCGGAGGCGGCGGATGTGGAAGCCGAATCCACGGACACCACCCGTTATTCTTATCCCTTCAGCGTTATTGTGAACCGAGACGGTCAGCGCTTCGTGGACGAGGGAGAAGATTTCCAGGTTTACACCTACGCCAAAATCGGGAAAAAGATCCTGGAGCAACCCGCATGCGTTGCGTATCAAATTTTCGACCAAAAGACCCTTCCTTTCCTGAGGAGCCCTTATTTGAACAGCCGCCCATTGGTTGGCGGGAGTATCGAGGAACTTGCCGAGGAACTGGGGGTGGACGGCGAAAAGTTGAAGTACAACATCGAAGGCTTCAACCAGTCGGTGCAGCCCGGTGAGTTCGATGCATCACGAAGGGACGCGAAACGAACCCGGGGAATCACGCCCGCAAAGTCCAACTGGGCGCTCCCGCTCGACTCCCCGCCCTTTCACGCCTACGCGGTTACCTGCGGCATCACCTTCACCTACGGCGGCGTGCGGGTCGACCCGCAGTGCAGGGTCGTAGGCGAAGAGGACAGTCCGATACTCGGGCTTTGGGCGGTGGGAGAGATGGTCGGAGGATTTTTCTATCACAACTATCCCAGCGGCTCGGGGCTGACGCGGGGGTCGATCACCGGGCGCAAAGCCGGGATCTCCGCCGCTCGATACGTCAAGGGACGCTAGGCGCCCCTCCCCTGTCCTCCCCCGTTCTCCTCGAGCTGAGCTACTCTCGATTAGGGGGGGGTAGGGGGGGTGCCAGGGTGCTCTCTCGGGGGTCCCTGTGTTCCGCTATAGATGAGGCTCCATCTTTAGGGCCGCACTAGAATTCTGGGTTCCGGAGTGTGCGGTGGAGCGGATTGGGGGTCCGGGGTTTCCCCGGTATGGCCGCTACGACCGGAGCGAAGCGGAGGGAGTGTAGGCGGCCTCTTCTGGGGGGGGAGAGATCCAAGAGAGGGGGGGTCGAGCTCTTTGTCAACCCCCTGCTGTCGTAAGTCGTTTAGGTGCTGGGAAAGTTCTTCCCTGTGTGTTCAGGGGAGGAGGGTCATGCGGAGGTGGAGGAGGAGTGTCCAGGCCAGTCCGATGAGGGTCATGAGCACGGGGGCGAGGATGAGGATGCAGAGTGCTTCTGCGGTCTTCTCGAGCTTGGTCTTCATGGGTTACAGGACCATTCCTGGCACCGAGCGGTAGGAGCGTTTCCGTTCTCGGGCTCCGCCGCGGATCCATTCGGCCATGGTGACGGAGACGATGCCTCCTGCCAGGGCTGTGGCGCCGCTGTCGTTGGTCAGGGTGATGAGGCATCCTGAGGGGCAGACGGCTTCTGGTATCCAGGGGGCGTTTTTGTCTTGGGTGGTCAGTTGGGATGCGGCCCAGACCAGTCGGTAGTTTTGCAGGTTTGCGGGCAGGGTGGCCGAGGCGAGGTTTCGCCAGGGGTCGTGGGTGGTGCTTGTGGCGAAGGAGGGGGTTCCGCCGAGTCCGGCGACGTGGAACTCGGAGCGGGTTCCGCCGCGGGGGATGCGGTTGCTGACCAGCTGGTCGAAGATCCGCAGGGTGAACGGTGCTGCGAAATCGCTGGAGAGGTGGATGGAGGTGATGACGCCCGAGGCGAACCACACGTCGGTGGCGTTGGTGGCATCTTGCTTGCCGCCGGGGATCATCACGGCGACGTGGGTGGCCGCGAGGCTGGAGAGCGCGAATGGAATCGTTCGGAGCACGTAGTCGTCATACTGTCCCATCGGTCACCAGCCTTTCGTTTTCGACCTTGTCGTAGAGCCTCTGCATCCACGTCTGGTGGGCGTCCAGCTTGAACTTCCGGAAGTCGGGGTCCAAGGCCATCAGGCGCTTGATGATACGGGAAAACTCGGCGTACGAAAGGGTCACCTTCTCCCGGTGCCGGATGATCGACTTGAGTGGGCAGACCTGCTCGGCCTCGATCACCACACCGGTCCTGGAGATCCAGGGGATCTCGGCGATCTTGCCGATGACCCAGCAGTACTCGCCCCACTCCAGGTTGGCCATGGTGAACTTGGCCAGTGCGCCGGTCGTCAGCACCTTGACCGTCTCGGCCTTGGGCTTGCTCTTGAACTCCAGGGTCAGAAGGCAGTAGACCGCCTCGCTCCTCGAGTTCGGTCGCTGTTGCAGCTCCGGGTGGCACTTGACGTAGCCGCTGTTGAATGTTCTGTTGATCCACATTCGGATCATGGTAAAAGACCTGGCCTTGGGCACCAACCTGCTGCCGTATCAGAACGTGGACGCCGATGGTGCGGCCTTGCCCGGGATCTGTCGGGCGCTTGCCACTTTGCTGGTCGATCCCAAAGAGCCCCGCGATGTCCGCAGCCTGGCCAAGAAGTGCGGCATGTCCCGCGAGGAGATGGCCAATGTCTTGAGCAGTCCTCAGTGGCAGGAAGCCATCCGCAGCGTGGTGGTCGAACGCTCGGGGGACATGGTGCTCAAGGGGCTGCACATGGTCGAGCAGGTCATTGCCGATCAGGACCAGCGCACCAGCGACCGGTTGCGTGCCTTCCAGCTGGCCTCCCAGGTCTGGCAGGGGGCCAGGGACGTCGCCAAGGAAAAGGACCCCGACGAGATCATCAAGAAGGCCCGGGCGATGATCGTCACCATAAGACAAAGCCATGAAAGCACAGCGCGACTACCTGATCCTGCAGATGCCACGGAAGATCAAGAAGACCAAGGGGGGCATCGATCTTCCTGAAGCCAGCGAGCAGGACATCAACATCGCTCTTGTCGTCAGTGCCGGCGATCAGTCCGAGCGTCGACAGGGCGACATCGTTGCCTTCGATCAGACCTGGTCACGGGAGATCCGGCTCGATCCGTATGCCAAGAACCTGTACTTCGTCGTTCCCGACGAGGCGGTCTTCTGCACGGTGAGCGAGTCGGAAGCCGCCGATCTTGGATTGTCATTCCCCGAGAAGACAGTTGTCGCTGACTCTTGAAGAGCTCGAGCCACACTACGACAAGGTCGAGTTCCAGCAACTTCTGGCCTGGGACAAGGTCTGCATCGAGATCGGTGACCCCGAGGTCCGGGGACAGATGGGCCGCGAGTTCCTGCGCAGCATGTGGCCCGACGAGCTGACCTACATCCAAAAGACCCACTTCATCAAGACCAAGGACGGCCGGCTGTCGCTGCTGGTGCCAAACTACGCGCAGAAGCGGTTCTACGAAGACGTCATCCAGCGGTGTCGCCGGGAGAACCGGCCGATCCGTGGCACGATCCTGAAGGCGCGGCAGCTGGGGTTCTCGACCTTCATCCAATCCTGGCAGTACGAGCAGTGCGATCGCAACCGGCTGCGCACCAGCATGACGGTCAGCTACGACGATCCCAGCACCGAGGAGCTGTTCCAGAAGGCGCACCTGCTGCACAACATGCAGGTGTATGCCAGACCCAAGAAACGCAGCCGCAAGAACTCCCTGGAGTTCGAGGACAACAAGTCGGTGTTCTATGCCAGGACCGCGGGCAACCTCGGGCTCGGCCGGTCCTTCACCTTCCAGCATCTGCACAACTCCGAGATCCCGTGGTGGCCCGATGCCGAACAGACACTTCTGGCGCTCAACCAGGCCGTACCGGCCCAGAGTGAGACGTCTGTCTTCGACGAGTCGACAGCCCGCGGTGCCGTTGGGCCGTTCTACGAGAAGTGGCAGAGGGCTGAAGCTGGTGAATCGGACTTCATTCCTTTTTTCGCTCCATGGTTTTGGGATCCGCACTACACCCTCCCCTTCCCAAGTGAAGATCACAAGAGGCGCTTTGCACGAACGCAAAGCAGCGAAGACCGACGCTACCAACAACGCTTCGGTCTCGACATGGAGCAGATGCACTGGCGATCCTGGTGCATCCGCAACAACTGCGGCGGATCCATCCGAAAGTTCCAGCAGGAGTACCCCGCAAGCGCAACCGAAGCCTTCCTCACAACCGGATCACCCGTCTTCGACGTCGAGAAGATCCTCGCCCTGGAAGACAACGTCCGACCTGCCTGGTTCGTGGGCGAAGTGCTTTTGCAGAAACAGTGATGAACGCACTCCTGGCTGAATCCATGGGCGGCAGACTGCGGGTGTGGGACCCGCCGGCATCGGGTCATCGCTACGTGATCGGCATCGACACCGCCGAGAACCGTGTCAAGGACATCGGCCAGACCGGCAGGAAGGTCGCCTATTCATGGGCCGACGACCGCCCCGACTACTCGGCGATGTGCGTGGTGGACAAGGAACACGGCATCCACGTCGCCACCTGGCACGGATACCTGGAGCCGCCCGACTTCGCACACTGCGCCGCCGCACTCGGACTCTACTACAACACGGCACTCCTGGTGCCCGAGGTCAACGGGCCGGGACTGGTGGTCGTGGATCGGCTGATCGCCCAGGTCCGGTATCCGAACGTCTATCGCTCCCGGCTGTTCAACCGCGTGGAGGGCGAGCCCTTCGGCAACGCGTTCGGCTGGCAGACCAACGCGGTGAACCGGGAATTGCTGCTCGCCAAGGTGCGGGACATGGTCAACTCGGGCGAGCCGTTCACCAGAGACCCCAAGCTCATCAAGGAACTGCGCACCCTGGAGTACGACGAGCGCGGGGTGCCACGTGCCAGAGGGTCCAACAAGGACGACCTGGTCTTCGCTCTTGCCCTGGCACTGCAAGGCAGACACGAAGAGCTCTATGGCACCCTCAAGCCCGAGCAAGACCTCTACAAGGACCTGCCCGGTCAGGACCGCATGGTCTGGAAGCACATCAAGAGGAAGACCCGTGAACGAGACCTTGCTACTCGTAATCGCAGCCCTTTCGCTCGCATGTCTGTGCGTCGTAGCCGTTTCCGCCTCTAGGCGCTCGGACGGCTACATGCGCGAGATGGTCAAGAGCCAGAGTTCGATCTGCGAGCAGAACCGGCTCCTGCTGGTGGCTTTCCGCCGGACGGTCAGGGACAACCAGGTGACCATCGCCAACCTGCTCCAGACCCATGCCAAGGAGTACCGCGATCTGAATGGCGAGGAGCTTGCCCGGATGGCGTTGCGCCGTAACGGTGTGCAGGCGTATGCTTCCGAGTCGGCGGTGGAGGCCGACATCCAGGACTGCCAGGAACGGCTCGGACTCAGCCGCGACAAGTCCATCCAATACCTGCAGAGCCGGGTAGGAGGAGCAAGTGGTGAATGATCCGTCGATGAAGGGACACCAAGACGCCCTGAAGAAGATCGCTGAGCTGAAGGAAAAGGGCGAGTTGGTCACCGGCCCACTGGTCTTCGACCGCGAGCCCGAGCCAGAGCCCGATCTGCAAGAGCCTGAGCCGGAGCCGCAGCCTGAGCCTGAGCCGGAGCCAGAACCGGAGCCGGAGCCAGAACCGGAGCCCGATCTGCAGGAACCGGAGGTAGAGACGCCATAGCATGGTCGACAGACTGGTCCAGGGTGATCAGGCCCACATCCTCCTGCTCGGACGGGACAAGCCGGTCAAACGCCTGTCCGATCAGGACGCCCTGGGCATGCTCCAGTATCGTGCCGCTTCGGGTCAGCACGGCCGCGACCCGGTCCATCTCATTCTCGAGAAGCAGTGGTTCGTCAACCTGGCGTTCTACCTCGGGCTGCAGCACTTCGACGGCAACGAGGTGCTGCAGGACATCGACCCGAACTTCACGCTGGAAGATGCCGGCTACATCGCCAACCACATCCAGCGCATCGTCGCCCAGAACGTCGCGCGCAAGACCCAGAGCCGGCCGCAGTGGACCGTGCTCCCCCGATCCCCCGACATCGACGACCAGCAGGGAGCCAAGGCCGGTGAGTCCCTGCTGGAATACTTCTACGACCACATGGACATCCGGGGAAAGAGACGCGAGGGCGCCTTCATCTCCGAGACCTGTGGAACCTGGTTCTGGTACGTCGACTGGGACAAGCAGAAGGGCAGGAAGAAGCAGGTCTACAGAAACCCCTTCAACCAGCAGATCATCCCCCCATCCCAGGTCGGCAACACCGAACGACAGTTCCTCAACGCCATGGGCGGAGTCCAGGAGCTCACCGAAGGCGACTGGGAATTGGAGGTGCTGCTTCCCTTCCAGGTCCGTGTGCCGCACAAGTACACGCGACTGGAGAAGATGCCGTGGATCGTCATCGAGCGGTTCGTCAGCCTGGACGATCTCTGGGACAAGTACGACAAGAAGGCCGCGACCATCCCGCCCGAAGAGATCGGCACGACCGAGGACAACCAGTACTGGCGCAGGTTGAGCAGCCTTGTCAACCGGCACGGCTTCACCCTGCCCAGCCGCGGTGGCAACGACTACGAAGGCGTGACGTTGCGCGAGATGTGGCAGCGTCCGTCCAAGCGGTTCCCCAACGGGTTCAAGATCGTGGGGACGAGATCGCAATTGCTCGAGAACGGGCCGCATCCCTATTTCAAGGATGACCTGGACGTCACCTACCCCATCATCCCGATCCACAATCTCGAACTGCCCGGCCGGTTCTGGTCGATGTCCACGGTCGAGCACCTGCTCGGACCGCAGAGGGACTACAACCGCGGTCGTCATCAGTTGATCCAGCACCGGGACGTGCTCGCGGTGCCGCAGTGGCTTTCGCCCAAGCAGGCCAACGTCACCTCCTACCAGAACAACCTCGGCGACATCTGGGAGTACGAGGCCCCCTACAAACCCGAACTGCAGTCGCCGCCCGGCATCTCCCAGAACCACATCGGCACGATCGACCAGGCCAGGAACGATCTGCAGATCCTCGCCGCCCAGAGCGATCCCTCCCAGGCGATGGTTCCGACCGGTGTGCGCTCGGGAGTCGGCATCCGACTGCTGCAGGAGAAGGACATGCAGGCTTTCGGGCCGCAGATCGACTGTATGGAGCAGGGCTTCGAGCAGCTTGGCTCCCGGGCACTGATGCTGTTCTGGAAGTACGGCTCGGTGCCCCGTGCCATCACGATCCATGGTGATGTGAGACAGGCGGACGTGATCTTCCTGAAGGGTGCCGATCTCAACCAAAACTACACCGTCAGGGTCAAGCGCGGCTCGATGATGCCGCGCTCCAAGGCAGAGTCCCTGGAAGTCGTGATGAACCTGCTGCAGCTGGGTGGGCTCAATCCCGCCCTGCCGCAACATCAGCGCATGATCATGAAGGTCGCCGACATCGGCGACGTCGACGCACTCTTCCTGGAACAGGACCTCGATCGCCGCCGGGCGCGCATCGAGAACCAGATGTTCTTGAAGCCTTCGCCCGGTCCCGAGTTCGCCTTCCCCGACGTCGACGAAGACGACGACCACCAGGCACACTACGAGGAGCACCTGCTGTTCAAGAAGACCGATGCGTGGGAGAAGATGCCGCCGATCCGCAAGGTGGCCTTCGACGCGCATGTCCAAAAGCACAAGCTGGCCGTCGCCCGTATGATCGAGGCCGCCAGCCTGATGCAGCAGGCTTCAGGACCACCGCAAGGCAGCCCGCCCAAGGAGCCCGGCAAGGCTTCCCAGCCGGCCGACAGGGGTGGTCAGCAAAACCAGACCAATTCGGAGACACCCTCATGACCGAGACCGAGACCAAGCAGAGAAAGAAGCCCGGACCCAAGCCCAAGCCGCCCAGCCTGGAAGAGTTCCTCGACAAGGCCAAGGAATTGTCCAAGGAGGACAAGGAAGCACTCCGGCGCATGGGCTGCGTGGTGCCCGAGCAGAAGATCGACAAGGCCCTAAAAGGGACCTACACCTGGGGCTTCCGGTGCTGCAAGTGCAATGCCATCGCCATCTATCTGGTCGAAGACGAGTGGACGATGAACGATGGCACCGTGACCGATGTGCCGCCGGCCCACCTGCAGATCGACCAGATCCTCTGGACCCAGCCCCTACCCGCCGACCAGATCGACCGGCATTCCCCCAAGTGCCCATCCTGCCGGCATCCGGTCGACCTGACCGATCACCGCCAGTTCCGCCACGACCGCAAGCGGCTGGTCCGGGTGGCCGACTACCGGGCCGCCCAGCAGCAGGACTGGCAGAAGATCGCCCGGGACATCAAGTCCAAGATGTCCACCATGGGCGAGGAGGGCGGCGGCCGGGCGTTCGAGTACAAGGAGACCGAGGACGGTCGCAAGATCGCAGGGGATAGGGATTTCCTGTCCGCTTTCACGCCCCAGGAGCGCGAGCTGATGGTCGAGATCAGCGAGCATGTCAAGGATCAGATGCGAAGGGCTTGACGGATGGGCGTAAGGTCTGTCTGATCTGGAGCCGTGAAAAACGGACAGAAAAAGTCGTTCCACGGCCCGGGCAAGTCGCCCAAGAACAGCCAGACCGACGCCAAGCTCGGCGGCGGGAAGGTGAAAGGATCCGATGGATCCAAAGGGCGGGCCTACCCTCCGGGGTGCGACTCCAGCTACAAGAAGAAGGGCAATCCGTAGTCTTCAGACCGCCGCGGTCTGAGCGGATTCAACCATGGCAGAACCCACGCGGGATTCTGTTGGCGAACAACCCGACCTCGAAGGCAAGGACTCCGCACGGCTGGACAAGCTCCAGCAGGTCGCGGACGAGCTGACCGGGAAATCGGGCGACGAGACGCCGCAGTCCGACCAGCAGGGGAAGTCAGGTGTCCTGGATGCCGAGTCCGAGGTGACGGTCTCCTACGATGGAGTCCCACGCAAGGTCAGGGTGCAGGATCTGGTGCAAGCCCATGCCCAACGTTCCCAACTGGAACGAACCCGTCAGGAGCTCGAGCAGGAACGAGAGCGACACCAGGGGCTCAAGGCCCTGGACCAGCTGGTCCAGAATCTGAATCCCCAGCAGCAGCAGCGATTCAAGCAGCTCTTGTCCGACCCGAGCCTCCTGGAATCGAACGGAGCCGAGGACGAGGACGACGATGTGCTGGACGAGATCGACCAGATCAACTCCGGCAAGTCTCGCAGCAGGAGCAAGCCCGCCCCCGTCGACCCGGAGTACCAGCAGCTGAAAGAGACGGTGCAGACGATGGCCCGCATCATGGGTCAGGACCTGCAGCAGCGTCAGCAGCAGACTCTCGGGCAGAAGGTGGACGAGGCTCTTGCCAGCTTCCCGGTGTTCGAGGGGGAGGATGGCCAGCATGCGCGCAAGTTTGCGCGTGGCTCCATCCTGGCACAGCTTCAGACCAATCCGAACGCCTCACTGGATGTGCTCGCGCGTGACCATGCGCGGCATTTCCAGGATCTTGCCGAGCACTACCGAAAGAGCGCCGTTGCCGAGGCCGGCTTCGAGACACCGCCCCAAACACCCGCCGGAGGAAAGCCTCCGACGGGGGCGGACCTGGAAACCGGACGACTGCGCAACCATCTCCTCGGCTCTCCGTGGGCCAAGGGGATCCGCTAGACGTCAGGTCACAGGCTCCGTCTGAGTCAGATCGGAGTCTCGTATGGCGATTGCCGGTGTTTCCGGATTCACCAAGGGCAGCTCCCTTGTTGGTTCGGCATTCGATCCCATCTTCAAGGAGTTCTACCTCCCTGCGGTCCGGGATCTTCTCAACAGCAAGCGCATCCTCGCCCGGCGCATCCAGCGCCAGACCGAAGTGGTCGAAGGCAAGTATGCGGTCATCGCGCTGAATACAGCGCGCAACGAGGGCATCGGTGACGTGGCGGAAGGCGCCCGTCTGCCCGATCCCCTCAAGCAGGAGTACCGCAACGCGCGGTACAACATGCGCTACGGCTACGCGCGCATCAAGTTCACCGGCCCTTCGGCATCGTCCAGCCGCACGGACCGGGGCGCGTTCCTGCGCATCATGGATGCGGAGATCCGGGGCGCGGTGAGAGACCGCGAGCACGAGGAGAACCGCATCTTCTACGGCAACGGCACGGGGCGTCTGTGCCGCATCGTCGCCAACGTGGCGGGCTCGACCTACAGTGTCGCCGACCCCGGTGGCATCACCAGCACGGCGTCCGGAACCCAGTACCTGCGGGTCGGCATGCGGGTGGCGCACTACGATAGCGAAGCCACCACTCTCGGTGGCAATCCGACGGCCTGGGGCTCCACCAACCGTGCCGAGTCGATCACCGCGATCGACCACAGTGCCGGAACGGTGACATTCTCCAGCACGCTCGGGGGCACCCCGGCCAACGACTTCATCTACCGGGCCTCCGAGATCAGCACCACCCTGACGGGTGCGAGCACCGCACGCGGCAACGAGCCCAACGGGCTCGAGGCGATCATCGACGACGGCAACCCGACCTTCCAGGACGGGGTGACCGGGTTCTACCCGACGGGACTCGGTGAGGTCCCCGCGACAGTGGACGTCTGGCGGTCGTTCGTGCTGTCCAACGGCGGGGTGCCCATCCCCTTCAGCCCCGACATGTTCTCCCAGGTCATGGACGGGATGGACATCCTCGGCGACGGCGTGGTCGAGACCTTCCTGACCACCCACGGGATCCGACGTGCCTACGTCAACTCCCTGATCTCCAACAAGCGATACGTCAACACCATGGAGCTCGACGGTGGCTACAAGACCGTCTCCTGGGACGATCGCCCGGTGGTGCCCGACAAGGACTGCCCGAGAGGCCGGGTCTACGCCATCGACTGGGACAACCTGTGGCTGTTCTCCGAGACCGACTGGGACTGGATCGACCAGGACGGCTCCGTGCTCCACCGCATGCCGGACGAAGACGCATTCCAGGCAACCCTGTATCGTTACCGGCAGCTCGGAACGGATGCCCGGAACCGCCTGGGCAAGATCGAGGACATCATCGACACCTAGTCGATGGTGTAGAGCGAGTGAGAGAGGAACCTCCGTCGGCCCGCCCTGTGGCCGACGGAGGACTTATCTGAAGCAGGGCTTGCTCTCCGTTGGACCCGACGGGACGCAAGGAGCAATGGGCAAGGACAAGTGATGAGCAATGCCGCCAGGCGGGATTTCGACGAGACCGTCGTTCCTGCGGGATGGGGACCCAGGGAAGAAAGCATCCACCAAGCCAGCGGCCTGCGCTGCAAGGGCTTCTTCTGGAGCACGGGCACGGTCTTCACCGCAGTGACGGGAGGTTCCGGATCGTTCGGGGGAGTGGCTGGTGCAGCGGTCTCCGAGTGGACCGGCCTGCGCGCCGGGTTCTCCGGCTGGGATCCGAAGATGTCCGCACCGATGACGCCCACCATCTTCATGACGGTGGCCGATGTCGGTAGTCGTGTGCGATTCAAGTTGCGTGGGCTCGATCAGTTCGGCAATGCGATCGTGGAGGTGACTCCGTGGATCGCGTTGAACGTCGACATCGTTGGCAGCCCTCCAGGACAGAACCTGCGTGTGCTGCACGCGATCAACGTCAGCAAGGTGTTCAGTACCGTCGAAGAGATCGAGTACATGAGCACGGGAGTCAACGTGGCCACCGGAGCGATCAGTGCAGGCTACAGTGCCATCATCGATCCGAGCCGCGTCGCAGCCGCCCAGTTGACCGACAGCAGCAACACCAACATCCAGCTCTACGGAACCGAGCAGAACTGGGGAATCGGCACCCCCCTGCGGATCAGCCCGTATGGTCCCGCCGAGCCCTTCGCCGTTTTCGAGGTCTTTGGTGCTGGAGGCATCAACTTCGATGATGACGGGGCCAGAGCCCTGTTCCTGCCCCATCAGGCCGGCCGTAGCCTTCTCGGCTACAACAGTGCCGGCTACCGGCTGGGCCGCAGCCTGAGCGGATGGCAGGGAACTCCACACAAGCTGGGATTTCACAGCGATGATTGGACGGCCGAGCGTCTTGGCATCGAAACCGGTGGCAGCAGCGTTGTCAGCGGTGATGTGCCAACGACCCTGGGTCAGGTCGGTCAAGATTTCTTGATGATGGTGTTCTGGATGCGATCCACTCTCGGCACCAGACGCGATCACAATCCGACTTCTGTCTACGACAAAGAATGACGCCATGATCGACCCGAACGCACAGATCGACACCATCATTCGTCCGGCTCTGCCGGGAATCACCGAGGACAGCGTCCACCGCAGCAGCGGACTCCGCATTGCCAGCTTCGGTCTCAGCAGTACGGCGGGGATCAGTCACTTGACCGGGAAGGCGGTCAGCTTCGGAGGCACAGGCGGCAGCGAAGTCTTGACATGGACCTCGTTGCTGCCGGATGACGACTGGGGTATCCGTGCTCCGTTGACTCCGATGACGCCCAGCGCATTCATCACGACCTTGAACGCCGGAGCCAAGGTCCGCTTCCGTATCCACGGTTACGACCAGTTCTGGATGCCGCAGGTCGAGACGACCCCGTGGGTGGCTCTCACTGCGGGAGCGGCCAACAACCAGCACTGGATCAACTTCTCCAGGGTGTTCGCCTATGTCGAGCGCGTCTTCTACCAGTCCGTGGTCGTCAACAACAACTTCAGCACGATCGCCATCGGCTGGCATGTTTCATTCGATCCCAGCATCCTGGCTGCCGCGGACCTGGGAGCCGGGTTGGGCAATACCAACATCCAGAGCTACGGCACCAACGAGAATTGGGGCCTGGGAACGCCACTACGCATCGGCCGTTATCCGGACAACGCGGGCGTCATCAACGTGGAGGTCATGCAGGCGCTGGGCCTGAACATCGGAGACAACTTCGCCAGGACGGTGATTCCTCCCTACGACACCACGCGGACCAATTCGGCCGGCTATACACTCGGCCGGAGCCTTAGCGGGTGGCAAGGCACACCCAACAAGGTCGGACTTCACAGCGACGATTGGGCGAACGAGAAGATCGGCATCGACGGGGGTGGGTCCTCTACCAATCCAGACAACATTCCCGACGCGCTTGGCGACGTCGGCGAGGACTACATCGGCTTGTTCTTCACGATCCGCACACGCCTTGGGACCCAACGCGATCACCAAGGGACTTCCGTCTACGTTTGGGGATGAGCCATGGAATCACGAAAGAACTACCAACGGTCGCAGTACCACCAGGGCAATACCGGGGTTCGGGAGGCGAACATCGCATTCGGATCCGGATTGCGGTCCAACTCCGGGTTCGCCTTGTTCCAGAGCGAGCAGACAATCGTCGTCAACGCCCAGCCGGTCGGCGGCGCGGCCTCCGCGGCAGTCACGGCTTTCACCAACCTGGCGCTGACCGGGATCAACCGTCTGCAGTACGGCGTCACTCCTTGCGCGCATGTCGTGCAAGCCAGTCCCAACACGGCAACCCTGCAACTCAGGGTGAAAGGCTACGATCAGTTCGGTGACTCCATCACCGAGACGACTCCGGTCGTCGATCTGACCGCAGTGACCAACAACTTCGTGTATCTCTCCAAGGTCTTCACCTACATCGAGAAGGTGGAGTTCAAGAGCACAGGTCTGGACATCGCCGGGGACACCCTCAGTCTGGGCAGCCGGTTCGACTGGTTGCAGACCGAGAGCGGCTCCAACCACCACGTCGCCGGAGAGAACCTGGGCATCGGCTTGCCCATGCGTCTCGCGCATCGTCCCAGGGGAGCGGGTGGGAACTACGTTCTCGACAACCTGCCCAGGCTCGAGTCGGGGTCGATCGGTGAGCTGGTCTTCTCGGGCAATGCTGTTGCCGCCCAGACCGTGACGATCGGATCCAGGGTCTATACGTGGCGCGCATCAGCGGCCCTGGCCAACGAAGTCCTGGTCGGAGCATCCGCCACGGACAGTCGGGACAACCTGCGCGCCGCGATCAATCGGGAAGCCGGAGAAGGCACTCTCTACGGTACTGGGACAGTCCAGCATCCGACCGTGCGGGCCGAAGACGTGGGATCGACGACGCTCAAGATCCTCAGCCGCGAGAAGGGAGCCAAGACCAGTGCGATCGCTACAGCCGAGACCATGACCAATGCGGCATGGACGGCGATCACCGCCAGCAGCGCGACCAGGATGCGCGGTGGACGCAACCGCTCCGGCGAAGCCGTCGTCGCGGTCAATGGAATGGGCTTCCCGTCGGTTGGCTATCTCACCTTCACGGGTCAGCCGGGAAACACCCAGACGGTCACGATCGGCACTACCGTCTACACCTTCGTCACGGCGCTGGCCTCGCCGTTCGACGTCCTGATCGGAGCCAGCACCGAGGCTTCGATCGACAACCTGGTCTCGGCCATCAACGGCACCGCTGGTGCCGGCTCCACCTACGGGACAGGTACGACTCCACATCCTGCGGTCCGTGCCACCAAGAGAGGCACGACCGTGTGCCGCATCCACAGTCGGTTTCTCACTGGTGGAGGAGAGAACACGGTTGCCACGACCGAAACCGTCGCAAATGCCTCCTGGGGAGCCGCCACGATGGTTGGAGGATCCGGCAGCAGCACCAATACATCGGACGAGACCTCCGAGATCGGCAACAGTGCTTCTGGCTGGGAAGGTTGTCTGGAGAAGTTTCGCACGGTCGATCCGGTCTATCTTCCCTGGTATGGCGACGACAGTACCGTGGCGAACAACATCCTCTTGTGCATGATCCGTGCGTTCTCGATGGAGCACATCCTTCGATGATGGTTCGTATCCCGAAGCGCCACCGGCTCACCCCGAAACGTACCGGACCCAGGATCCCCGATCGCATCCTGGCACTTCTCAAGAGCAAGCATCCCACCGTCAGGATCTTCTGGGAGCGGGCCACGGATACGTACTGCCTGGTGCAGATCGGTACTGGTGGTCAGGTCCGGCTGATCTCCAAGCTGCGTGGTGTACCAACACTGGACAACACCGTGGCCTATCTGGACTCGATCTCCTGGACGCAGCTGTGCAACCGCCACCGGATCAAGGCGTTTTTGGATGACCTCGATCGGACCATGGAGCCCAGCGATCCACCGGACTTCGATGACCGCATGGCGGACATCGCCGACCGGATGCGGCATGCGGCAGGCATCAAGAGGACGATCTGATGGTCAGTCAGCTGAACTGCCTGGAGATGATCTCGCGGGTCCGGCGCAGGATCGAAGACCGTGATGCCTCGATGTTCACAGACGAAGAAGTGCTCGAGGCGCTAGACGAGACCCTGGCCCCGATCTTCGCGGATCTCCGCATGGCGGGGCGCTACTACGATCTGGATTCCCTGACCATCCCGTTCTCGACGTTTACGCAGGTCGAAGAGAACACCTGGGAAGCGGACCTTCCCGAGTACGTGGGTGACGTGTTGCTCGTCGAGGGCCAACGGGGTGGTCAGATTCCCATCACCGTGCAACGTGCGCAGCTTCACGAGCGCAATGTGGCGCGGGAGTTCCTTTCCGGCAAACACCCGCTCTGGTACTGGTCGGAGTTCAACAACCCGGGCAAGTTCCGGGTGAGCGGCAACTTCGTAACGATGACCGAGGTGCAGGTCTGGTTCATGCGCAGGTGGCCGCCACTGCACTACTCGTTCGCAGGACCCAGCAGCACCAGCACCGTGCTTGCCGTGCTCAATCCGACCGGCGACTTCGTCAACGTCGATGACTACTACATTGGCATGAAGCTGGAGATCACAGCAGCATCCAATGCCGCTCATGTTGGGCTGCGGCGTCGGATCGTGGATAGCGTGGGTCGGTCTACCCTCACCCTGGATTCGGCCTTGCCGTTCACGCCAACGAGCACGACTCAGTGGGCGCTCATCAGTCCGCTGTCCGGGCAATACAACGAGCTGCATGTGGCTGAGGCAGCCAACGCCCTGCTCATGCGGCTCGGCAACGTCAACCAGGCTTCCGGCATGTTTCCCTGGCTGCAGCATTTGCGCAACCGATTCCAGATGGATGTGCGGCTGCGAGATACCAGCCAGCCACGTCGGGTGAGCAACGACCGCGTCCTGCGATGAGCGTCTATCGACCGCTGCTGGGGGGTTACAACAGCAAGTCGCCGCCAACGCTGCTGCCTCCGGACCAAAGCCCCGACGTCTTGAACGTCGTCCTCAACAACCGGGCGGTCGAGAAGCGCGGTGGGTTCGTGCCGCATCGATCCCGCAAGCCCAAGGTCAACAGCATCCGTAATTCCGGGTTCCACACCAGAGCCCGAGAAAGCCTCGTCGGGGGATCTGTCGACACCGACTACCTCATCGTTCCCGGAGCGATGTACGCCGGGCACCGTCGCATCTACGAGACCTTGGTGGATGGCATTACCTTGGAGTTCGTCTTCCAGGTCGGTGACCTGACGACCGAGCACGGCGGCAACGCCGAGCCGAACATGGTCCAGTTCGGGCGAGCCCCCTATACCCTGAAAGTGCGGCCGGTGCTGTCCAAGGGACCGATCAAACGCACCGCCGACCCGACCCTGCCCGGACCTGTCACGGGTCAGGGACTGACCTGGAACACGACTCCGGCCGACCAGTACGGCGGCAGCTTCTCGGGATTGCCGTTCTGTGTCTATCTGTTCAACAACGGTGGCACCTGGGAGTGGAGACTGTCCTTCCACGTCCTGGACTCCGGCGGTGTCTGGCGGCTCCGCACCGTGACCAGCACGATCCCGGTCGAGCTCGACGGGGTCTATCACGTCATCGGACAGATCGACACCGTCGCCGGAGTCGCCACGCTGCGCATCGGTCGACTCCGCGGCAAGGAGACCACGACCTATGTCGTCGACACAACTAGCCTGAGCGTTGGCGACCAGTACACCCAAGGAAGCTCGACACCGATCCAGGTCTTCGATTGCCCGCAGCAATTCATCGAGGCGACCGCGACTGGGTCCAGCACTCAAAGACCGGGGCTTGGTCTCGGTGGCAATGCGGCTGGAGGGTATTGGTTCGCGGCCAAGCGGGCCGAGGGACGGATCGAGGACATCGTCCTTTATGAGGGTCCCAAGATCACCGCGAGCCCGACCGCTCTCGATCGCAGCTTCAAGCTGGGTGATCTCGGCTCTGGTGTCATCAACCACTGGTCGATGACCGAGCCGGGGGAAGGCTACGTCCGTGAGATGACCGGTCGTGGCAACCACCTCTACCTGTGTCCCGCCGGACCGATCTTCGACGGTATCAGCGGCACCATGCGAGGCCCCGGATCGTGGTGGTTCAACGGTCTCACCAGCCACGTCCAGGTCGACATGGAAAACGACCTGAACTTCGGTCGATCCAACCCCAACTGGCGATGGCTCAAGGATTCCGTGCCGGGATGGATGGCCGATGCCGTGCGCAACAACATCGGCCATGGTCTCCAGGTCGAGTTCTGGGTGGATTCCATCGAGCCCAACTTCGAGCAGGTGATCTTCGAGATCCACTCGGTCCTGCGGCTGGCGATCGGCACCGACGGCAAGCTCAAGGGCTACTGTCGGGACGGTGGCGGTGCTCCGCTCACTATCCAGCAGCAAGGTGCGCTCTACCAGGCTCCACTGACGACCTCGCTCCAGGTCCATCCCGGCGAGCGGTACTCGGTCACGCTCTTTCGACAGACCGGTGGCACCCAGCTCGACCTGTACGTGAACGGTGTGCTGGAGACCTCGGTTACCGGCCTGACAGCGGCCGAGCCGGCGAGCAACAACGGCAGACCGCCGAGCGGCATCACTGTCGGCATGGGCAGCCGCTTTCTGACCGTGCGCGACGATGGCACCGGCAACAACCTGCCGCGGATCAACCGGCTCAACACCGACTCGCGCAGCGGATTCATCGGTCGGATCGAGCAGATACGGATTCTAGGCAGCGATCCTACGGTGCAGACGCACTACAAGGACTCGTCAGAGGAAGACGGCCAGTTCCTACAGACCGCTGTCTGGAAGAACCCGGCCGCACCCGGTCTGCGCGACCAGATCACCCCGACCGATGCCTATGACCCGGTGGCAAACGTCGGCGAGGGGGTCGCGTTGGAGATCAGCGGTCACCTCAAGTCCGGGCAGGAAGTCAGATACCTGGTCGATGATGTCACCCTCGAGGATCGCTACTTCCTCTCGCAGGATACCCTCGCCAACCTGGATGCGCCGGTTCCCCAGGACGAGACGTTTGCGCATGACGATCTCGCCGGTCTGCGGGTCTACACCTGGCATGTGCTTTCCCAGATCGTCTTCAACTTCGATGACCGGCAGGCCAGCTACGGCGGTGCCTACAACAAGCGGGTCGAGTACGACTACCCGCCGACGGCGGGAACCCAAGACCCGGCAACCGTGAACCACCGCAAGGCGGTCCACACCGAGTTTTCGGCAGTGCGCGACGATTACGGTGTGGCGACGTCAGTGATCCGGCGGTGCATTGAGTCGGACATCCTGTCCGACCAGTGGCTGCCGACCAATGATCTCGACTACCGCCGACTCAGCCACCGCAACAAACCCTACTTCGTGCGGTCTCCCGGCGAGCTCGCGGTCAGGTGGGCTGAAGGGCTGATGCCGGCGTTGCCCGGCAAAAACCCGATCACGCTCGTCGCCGATTGGGAAGACCAGTCCTCCAGCGAGACGTTCTTGGTCGTCGCTGCGGCGAGGCAGGTCTACTGGAGTCGTCCGACCTGGCGCAGGTCGAGTCCGTATGTCGATGAGCCGACCACCAGATCGCTCTGGCTGGGAGGTCAGCAGGGAGACCATCTCAGGGTCACGGTTTTGGCCGGAGACACCCAGACCCTGATGGTTGGCAGCGGCACCAGCAAGACGATCGTGGTCTTCGAGTGTTGGCTCTATCCGATGCGCCTGGACGGGGTCCGCCTGATCTGTGCTCGCGTCAAACCATCGGTCAGCAGCCAAACCAACTTCTCGGTTTACACGGTCAACGGACAGCTGCGCGTCACCGGCACCATGGACGGCAACACCAGGGTGTGGAGCTGGCACCAGGGGCCGGTCGGCAGCGGCGCGAACGTGCGACCCTCCGCGGCGCTGAGGGTCGGGGTGTGGAACCACCTGCATGTGACCATCGGCGGGTCCCCGGCACCCGAGACCATCGTTCGGGTCAACGGCGATGCGGTCGATGGCGGCCAGACGCTCGATCCGATGTCGATCGGTACTGCCGATCTGCCAGCCGACGAGTTCTACATCGGTGGTCTGCCGATCCAGCGGAACGTGCTGACGTTCCAGCCTACCTCCGGCGCGTTCACGGTCGTCTTCCAGGCGTTTCACGGGATGATCTCCGACGTGCGTCAGCACAACGCGGTGGATCCGGCATTCCCGATCACCAGCAGCGGCGTGCCGCCCAAGACCCGGCTGACCGATGGCAGCAACATCTACATGCTTTTCCCTCTGTCGGAAGGCGAGGGCTGGCACGTAGACAACAATGCGAGCAACCTCCCGGGTCGGGACGGTCAGGTCGAATTGGAGGAGCTGGTGCTGCTGAGGGAGGGTCTCGAGGAGAGTCGGGGAAGCCGGTACGACCATGTCGTGTTCAGGGATCGGTTGTTCATCACCAATGGCAGGGCATTGCCGCAGCAGATCGAGTTCACCCGGCATAGCGATCCGGATGGTCCCTTCCGCATCGCCAATGTCGGAGTGGCGGCTCCGGTGGCAACCAGCACGATCGTGGAGCTCACTACTGGAGCCCCTGGAACTGGGGTGACCGACGGCAACTACCTGATCTGGCAGACCTTCGTGGACAGACGTGGCAGGGAGTCCGATCCCAGCGAGGTAGGAAACTTTCCGATCAGCGGAGGTCCGTTCGTCACGGCCAGTCTTCGACTTGTCAACATCCCGCGTAGCCCGGATCCGCAGGTCGTCGCTCGGAACTTCTACATCTCGGCCAACGGCGGTGGTACGCCGATCTTCTTCAAGCAGGTCCCGGACAACGAGACCACCGAGGTGGACTTCGAGATCAGCCGGCATCCGAACATCGGGCAGTCTCCAGAGTTCTCGGTCCGGCTCCCGGCTCCGCGGGCGCGGCACATCGCGGTTGGATCCCAGTCCCTGATTCTGGCTGATCTGCCCGACACTCCAGCCGGACAGAATGCCTTTGCGGTCAGCCAGGCCGCCGAGCCGACCTTCTTCACCCTGGAAGGATTGGAGATCGCCATCGACTCCGAGGACGGTCGACCGATCACCGCGATCCAGGGGCACCTCGGTCAGCTCTTCTTCTCCAAGCGGGACAGTATCTGGCAGTTCGGCTACACGGGCCTGCTCTCCGGCAGCAACTTCCAGGCATCTTTGCGGCCGGTCTTCACCTCTCCTGGATTCGGTGGCGGGCGTGCAGTCCAGGACAACCGGATCTTTGGTGCGGGGGATCGAGGGGTCTACGCCTTCGACGGCGGTGGAGTGGAATACATCGGCGATGCCCTGGAAGGAGACTGGCGCAGTCTCGTGGACAAGCAGGACGAAGGTCTCGTCTTCATGTTCGGGGCCTGGTATCGACGCAACAGCCAGTACTGGCTCTCGGTTCGCAAGCGTGGTGAGGAGAGCAATAGCCGTATCTATCTGCTGCACTCGGCGGCCGGACCCCAGCTTGCGTGGAGCTTGATGGAGGTCCCGGCCCATACCTACCTCAGCGAGGTCTTGGACCCGGACACCCAGGAGGTCCAGATCCTGATCGGCACGACAAGCGGTCAGATCCTGCGCTATCAGGACGATGTCTCGGGGGACTATCACGCTGACGGGTTTTTGTCCTCGGCGACTCTCCAGCTGGAAGGAAGCCACGGGGTCGGGGGGGAGACCTTGTCGGGCACCAGCACCAGCTTGACCACCACCGGAGCCGGTCAGTTCGATGACGTGGGTCACGTCTTGCGGGGAGCCGAGATCGAGCTCCGCTACTGGAACGGCAGCACGGTCGTCACCGCAACCCGGCCGCTGGTCGAGGTCAGTCGCACCACGTTGCGTTGGATCGAGCCTCTGGCCGGGTTCGTGGACTGGACGACCCAGGCAGGAGGAATCATCCCGGGCTACGTCATCGGCGGTTTCGATGGATACTGGACGAGCGGGTGGATGGCGCAGATGGATGACCAGGGCTACGGGGTAGACCACAAGGTCGAGTTCATCGACGCTGACTTCCTGCCCAACGATGTGGAGATCGAGCTTTCGTATGTCGGTGCCAGGACCAGCGATCAGGTGACGTCGGTCTATCCGGTGACCTCGGATCTCGTCCGGTCCCTGGCCATGGTATCGGGGTATCTGAACCAGCCGGTAAAGGTGCAGGCAGCAGCCTACAACCGTTGGACGCGAGTCCGTTTCAGGACCAGAGGCATTCGCAAGCCATTTGGTCTGGTAGGCTGGGGTATGCGTTGGGTTCCGCTTGCTGCTCGGGGAACTCCCGGGAGGTTGTCGTGACCGACGAGCTGGACCTTCTTCCCCTGCAGAATCCAAAGGTCGAGGACCTGGAGCGAACGGTCCGCGAGAACCTTCGGCGCATTGAGGAATGGTCGCGGAGGATCTTGGAGCGGCTGGAGGATCTCGATGAGCGGCTCTCCGACGTGGAGGCGGTGACGTGACCATCACCGGCAAGAGCTTGGGTGAGGGAAGGCTTCCTGCAACCAGGACCTTTCTCTACACGGTTCCTGTCGGGAAGTACACCGTGGTGCGGTTCTGGTCGGCGCACAATCGGGGAGGCTTGACCGAGACCGTGGAGTTCTGGGCCAACAAGCGACAGATTTGTCGGGCTGTGCTGCAACCCAATGAGCAGGTCCGGGTCCTGGAAGATGAAGAGATCCACATGGCTGCCAACGAGAACCTGGAAGGGATGAGCACGAACGCCAACAATGTGGACTATGTGATCCAGGGGGTGGAGCGGACGCTG
>JBFHXF010000021.1:0-25011 GCA_041599115.1 Acidimicrobiia bacterium | reverse complement strand
GGCTAGACGGCTGTCATCGATCCCGAGGTGATGGGCGATCTCGTGGAGAACCGTCTTGCGGATCTCGACCTCGAGCTCTTCCCGGCCCAATCCGAGCTGGAGATGAGGCTGACGGACGATGACGATCCGATCGGGCAGGGCGCCCCAATAGTCCGTCCCTCTCTCCGCTAGGGAGACACCCTCATAGACGCCCAGTGAACCGGCGATGTCCGCAGGTGGATGTTCCTCGACGACGACGTGGAGATTGTCGATGGTTTCGTTTACCCACGGCGGAAGGCCGTCGAGGGCTCGATCGACGATCGCTTGGAATTCGGCCCGGTTCAACGGGTGGCTTCGGTGTTAGGTCTCGATGCTTCGGGCGCCGAGGAAGGCAACCGCGTAACCCGCATAGGCGACGAGGGCGGCAAGAACGGTCAGGAACCCGTCAAAGACGCCGGCTTCGATGTCGAAGATGATCTCCGTCAGCCCGGTGATCGCCAACAGGTAGCCGGTCACCTTCATGAGGACCGGTAGTGAAGCGATCTTCTCGACCGATTCCCGGTTCACCCGGGGCAGCACGGCTGCGACGATCGCCAGCACCACTGCCAGGGTGGCCACCGAGTAATCGTCGGTGAATACCTCGAAGATCAGCCAGACCAACAGGACGAGGATGCCGCCAAAGGCGACCATGCCCTCGCCCGAGGAAAACATGTTCTCAGCAGCTGCAGCTGGAGCCGGGGCCGGCTCCTCGTGGTGGTGCATCGGCTCGGGGGCCGCGTCGTGGTCGCCGGAATCCGGCGGATTCTGATCGAACGTCATCCGTTCCTCCTCGTCTGGCCGGGTCTCAACGATCTGTATCGGATGGCCAGGTCTCCCGACTCTATCGAGATGACTTGCCGCGCGTCGCTCGGTACGATGCTGAGTCCTTCGGGCGATTAGCTCAGTCCGGTAGAGCGCTCGCCTCACACGCGAGAGGTCACTGGTTCAAGTCCAGTATCGCCCACTGTCACATCAAGGGGGGGCGACCCCCCTTTAACCCCCCGCCAAGGCTGTGACATCGAGGGGGGCGACCCCCCTCTGACCCCCCGCCAAGGCTGTAACATCGAGGGGGGCGACCCCTCCGCCGGGCACGTTCCGGAACCCGGTCTGCGTGCCCTAATCACCTTCATCATCGATCCAGACCATCTCCCAGTCCTCGGCGATCATCCCGTCGGCGATCCGACTGATGACTATGCCCTGTGCGGTGAATTGCGCACCCGTGGGAGGGCGCCCATAAAGCGGTCCGGTTCGGGTACCCCGGCTGATCCACCGGGTGACGACGGTGTCTCCCTCGGCAACCTGCCCCACGACGGTCGAATGACGGTCCGGTACGGCCTCGATCAGAGCCTCGGCGACCTTGCGGGCCCCGTCACGACCCCTGACCTCGTGTCCATCCGGGCCCCGGTGGACGTAGTCCGGCGCATAGGCCCTGTCGAGTGCGTCCAGGTCGTGGTTGTTCATCACCTCGTCGAACCAGACTCGGGCGATCGCCTTGTTCGATTCGAGAGTCACGGGGATCGAGGCTACAGCCTGTCGGCAATGTCGGGCGCCGGGAGGCGCCGCCCCTACCGTTCGCCCTGCTGTGTATCGGAGTATGACGAAGTGAGGCTGATCTCGAGGTGGGGGCTGGCACTGGCGGTCCTCGCCGCCGCCTGTTCCCCTGGCGTCACCGCAACGACGGTGGGGGCGACCGAAACCACTCCGCGGCAATCGACGTCAACTTCGACTGCGCCTCAACAGGACACACCATCTAGTGCCGCTCGAGAGAGGGTGGGTCGGGATTGTGTGGTTCCAATACTGCAGAACCACCCGTTGAGACTGGGACCGTACGATGCGATCACCGGTCACGCCGGGGATCTGGTCTTTGTGCCGCGCACCCAGTTCAACCGGGTGTTCGAAGAGTACGGCTTTGTCATCCCGGCTGACACCACGTCGAGCGGACAGCCCAAATCCAACCCCCAGCCGACATATCACGCCCCGATGGGCACCCGGGTCGTTTCCAGCGTCAACGGTGTCGTCGATCGCATATCCGACCTGTGGAGCACCCCGACGCTGGGCGACGTCTCGGTGATGGTCCTGCCGGACGGTCTTCCGGACGGGTGTTTCGTGGTGGTGGAGTCCGAACACGTCATCAACCCGGTCGTGAGTGTGGGTGATCGGGTCGCGGCCGGTCAACCCATCGCCGAGGTGGGGCCGCTGGGAAGCGAGGGGAACTCCGGTCTCGGTCTGGTCGAGCTGGGAGTCCTCACCGGCGCCGGCAACGGCAGGCCCTTGCATCTCTGCCCGTACGCCTTCTTCACCGCCGAGACCGTGGACTCCCAGATCGGGGCACTGGAGCAGCTGATGGCCGACTGGGAGGCCTACACCGGTGACCCGGATCTCTACGACGAATCCGCCTGGGTCGACGGCGTGACCGGTTGCAGCGCGGGTGACATGACCGAGTAGCGAGCCCGGCTTCAGGTCACCTCGAAGCTGGCATCCATGAATTTGGTATGAGTCCCGCTCGTCACGACTTGCCTGAACCGCTGTATCGCGGTGTGAATCTCGGCAAAGGTGGTGTAGAGCGGTGCCAGTCCGATGCGGAGGTTGTCGGGGGCGCGGAAGTCCGGGATCACTGCGGCCGCCTCGATCATGGCCCTGGCGATGGGCCAGGCATCGACGTGGCCGAGAGCGACATGGGCGCCCCGGCGTGCCGGGTCGGTCGGCGAGCGCAACTCGAACCCAATCGGACGGAGCTCGCTGTCCCAGAGTTCGATGAAGAACTCGCCGAGAGCCAGCGACTTCTCCCGGATCGCCTCGATTCCCGCTTCAGCCACGTCCCTGATTCCGGTCTCGGTCGCGGCCAGCGAGAGCGTGGGCATGCTCCCGGTGTGGAAGCGGCGGATTCCCCGGGTGGGCTGGAACGTCAGATCGAAGGCGAAGGGATCCTGGTGCGCCCACCAGGCTGTGATCGGGTTGTGCAGCAGCTCCTGGAGCTCTGGACGCACATAGAGAAACGCCGGTGACCCTGGCCCGCCGTTGAGGTACTTGTAGGTGCAGCCCACGGCGAGGTCGACTTCCGCACCGGTTAGGTCGATCGGCACCGCCCCGACGGAGTGACTGCAGTCCCACAGTGTCAGGGCACCTGCTCGATGGGCGATTTCGGTCATGGGGGCCAGGTCATAGGTGTATCCCGACTTGAAGCAGGTGTGGGAGAGGGCCACCAGGGCGGTGTCATCGTCGATGGCGCCTGTGAGGGCATCCACCGGCCCGTTGACTCCGTCTGACCGGATGATTTCCACCTCCACTTCGCCGAACATCTCGGCGACCCCGCCGAGCACATACACGTCGGTGGGGAAGTTGAGATCGTCGGTCACGATCTTGTGGCGCCCCGGCCGGGCCTTCACCGCGGCGTAGGCCAGTTTGAAGAGATTCACCGAGGTCGAGTCGGAGACGATCACCTCCCCGGGCCCGGCGCCGATGAGCGGCGCCAGCAGGTCACCCAGTTGAAGCTGCAGCTCCCACCATCCCTCGTTCCAGGAACGGATGAGACGGTCACCCCACTGGTCTTCGACCACCCGGGCAGTCAGCTCCGCCGTCCCGCGGGGCAGTCTGCCGAGGGAGTTGCCGTCGAGATAGATCAGGTCGGGATCGGTGATGACGAAACGTTTCCGGAAGTGGGCGAGGGGGTCGATCGCGTCGAGACGAAGCGCCTGGTCGTATCCGGCCGACCCGGGGTAGGGCCCCAGATCCAAGTCTTCGTTGGTTGCTGGCATCGTCCGATTGTGGCACAGGTTCCGGCACGGCTCATAGGCTGGGCCGATGACCGTCCCCGAAGTCACCCGTGAGGAGATCGAGAGCGCCGCCACCCGGATCCGTGACCATGTCCGCCTCACCCCGGTGCTTCCCCTGGGCGACCTGCTCGGAGGTGGCTATGACCTTTGGTTGAAGCTCGATCAGCTCCAACCGACAGGTTCTTTCAAGGTCCGTGGTGCCTTCGCGGCGATGACCTCGATAGATGTTCCCCCGGCGGGTGTCGTGGCCGCCTCGGGGGGCAACTTCGGGTTGGCGGTGGCCCACGCGGCCCACCGCCTGGGGCACAGAGCGACCATTTTCGTCCCGGAGAACTCCCCGGAGGAAAAGAGGGAGAAGATCAAGGACCTCGGGGCCGACCTTCGGTTGACATCGGGCTACTACGCGGACGCACTCGGGTCCTCCAACGTGTGGGCGGCGGACTCGGGAGCGTTGCAGATCCACGCCTATGACCAGGCCGAAGTCATGGCCGGCCAAGGGACCTGCGGGCTGGAGATCAGCCGTCAGGTGCCCGAGGTCACCACGGTCCTGGTCGCCGTCGGTGGTGGGGGTCTCATCGGGGGGATTGCCAGCTGGATCAGGGATGACGCTGCCCTGATCGGTGTGGAGCCGGAACTCTGTCCCACCCTCTTCGAAGCGCGACGCCATGGTGGCCCCGTCGATGTCGAGGTTGGAGGGGTGGCCGCCTCTTCCCTCGGGGCGGCCCGCTTGGGGGACCTCCCCTGGGGAACCAATCGGTGGATCGACCGGTCGGTCCTCATCGAGGAGTCCGCCATTCTCGAGGCGAGACTGTGGCTTTGGGAGAACTGCCGGATCCTGGCCGAAGCTTCGGCCTCCACGACCGTGGCAGCATTGCTGACCGGGGCTCACCAGCCCTCAGCCGGCGAAACTGTGGTGGCCCTGATCTCTGGGGCGAACACCAAGGTCGAGCTCTGACTCAGGTCTGGGCCGGCTCCATCAGCCCGAAGACCTCTCCTCCGGGCCCCTCGACCTGAGCCCACCGGCCGACTCCCTCGATCTCCATGACCCCGGTGAGAATGGTGCCCCCGCTCAGGCGAACCGCCTCGATGGCAGCGTCGAGATCCTCCACGTCGCAGGTATTGAGGGTCTTGGGGCCCTCGTCACCGGAGCGGGTGACCGCGCCGTTGATACCGGGCCCGTCTCCGGTGTCTATCAGCCAGTACTCCTCTTCGCCCCACTGCTCCACGCCCCACCCGAAGGCCTTTTGGAGAAACTCCACTGACGCCGCCGGGTCGTTGGAATAGAACTCGAAGTGGGTTGGTCTCACCGACACGTCATCTCCTATCGACCTTTCTGACCGTGGCCGGTCGTGGCGGCCAAGTTAGTCGTTGGCCTTCGTCTCGAAGGTCAAAGGTTGTTGGGTTGACACGGCGCTCCGGCCATACTCCAGCTGTGTTCCGCAACGTCTTGAAGAATCTCGCGGGCGGGTTCCTCATGGGGTCGGCCGACATCGTCCCCGGTGTCTCCGGCGGCACCATCGCCCTGGTTCTTGGCATCTACGAACGTCTCGTCGAGTCGATCAAAGAGGCAAGTTCCGGTCTTGGACGGTTGGTGAGGGGCGACTCCGAAGGCTTCAAGGCACATCTGGCCCGTGTCGAGTGGCTCTTCCTCATCTCGCTGGTTGCCGGGATCCTGACCGCAGTGGCCCTGCTGTCGGCGCTGCTGACCCGGCAGCTCGACGAGCGGCCGGTCATTCTCGCTTCGGCGTTCTTCGGACTGGTGGTCGGCTCGGTCGTCATCGCCACGCGGTTGATTCGCGTTCCGCATTGGTTCCATCTGGTGGTGGCCGTGGGTGTGGGCGGGTTGCTGTTCATCCTGCTCGGGCTGGGTGAGGCGGCCGGGTCGACCGACCCGGGTCTGCTTGCCTTTCTTGGCGCCGGCGCCTTGGCAATTTGCGCGATGATCCTGCCGGGGATCTCCGGCTCTCTGCTGCTGGTGCTCATCGGGATGTATGGGGCGGTCATCGGGGCTGTCAACGAGCGACATCTGGGACGCTTGGGAGTGTTCATGGCCGGGGCAATCATCGGTTTGGCCCTATTCTCCCAACTGCTCCACTGGTCGCTCCGGCATCATCACGACGTCGTGCTGGCGGGCCTCATCGGCTTGATGGCCGGATCGCTGCGAATCCTCTGGCCGTGGCCGGACGGAGTCGACAGCCCGGTCCTCGGCGCGCCGGCTGCCGATTGGGGCAAGGCCGTGGTGGCCTCGGTCGTTGGCGTCGCCGTGGTGGTGGTTGTGTCCAAGCTGGGGGAGGCGAAGGCGACCGGCTAGAGCGATGCGGCCTGTGGCGTGGAGACTCCCGGGCCGAGATGCACGCTGAGACGGTCCCACACCTCGGGTCGGGAGAGGGTCCGTTTCATCGAGATCAGGGTCCTCATGAAGGTGGCCACGGCTCTGGAAGAGTCCATCGGATTGGGGCGCATGGCGTTCTGCACCGAAGGTGAGGGGCTGAGTGTGACCACGTCGCAGTGCGGCCAAGCCACCTTGATCAACTGGATCTCCTCCTGAAGCGACCGCTGGCCGACCCGGTCGAACATCTTCTCGTAGAACAGGGCCCTTTTTCGCTGGACGCTGGCGGCCATGGGGGCGATGACCAGGACGAGGTCGAGCGGCCCGCCGGCTCCGAGTACCAGGTCGGCGTGAGTTCCCGAGGAAACGCCGCCATCGACATAGAGGCGGTCGCCAATGGCGTAAGGGTGGAAGATCAGCGGAATCGCCGAAGATGCCGCGACCGCATCGGCGATCGACACCGTGGGAGCGCCTTCCGTGCCAAAGGCAGCCCGCGTCCTGGTTCGGAGGTCGTAGGCCACCAAGGCAGTGGGTTTGACCGGCCAACCTCGAGCCGCGTCGGAGCCGATCTGGGTGGTGACCCAACTGGCCAATCCTTTGGCGTCGTAGCGGGCCGGTGAACCGAGGAACATCGTCAGGCCGGGTCGCCTGAGCCCGGGGCCCAACCCGTAACGCATCCAGTCGCCGACCGCCACACCGGGGCGTTTGGTGAAAATGTGGCTCCGGATCCGCTCAGCGACCGCCTGGCGATCGTCGGAGGGCAGGACCAGTGAGTCGAGGTTGAGGGCCTCATTCCTCACCAGGGCCGAAACGTAGGCCCCGCTGGAGGTGCCGACGACAACCTCGGCATCATTGGGATCCCAACCGGTGGCGAGACGAATCGTCATGAGCGCGGCTATTTCATAGGCGGCTCCGGTGATGCCTCCGCCTCCGAGTACCAGACCTACCCTGTGCACCTGGCCACCATAGAGCAGGGCGCCACCGATCGAGGCATCGCAAATATCAGTGATCGGTCGTGGCCGGCCAGGTGCTCAGCCGAAGCTGTTGCCACACCCCGAGCATCGCCGATCGGTCTCTTTGGTAGGTGCGTAGCACCAAGGGCATGGCAGGTCGTCGCCGCGGTCGTCCCGTAGGGAAGCAACCAATGATGGGTCCATGTGGAATCGCTGGTTGCCCCGCATCCCCTTCGCCAGGGCGAACAGACCCGTTGTCGCGGTCGCAGCGACCAGGAATTCCAACATCGTCCGTCCTCCTTGCTCTCGCCAACCGCGAGGCTAAGTGAGGAGGTGTCGAATTCTGCGGATTTCAGGGCAGGGATCAGGTCCCCAGAACCGCCTCGCTGAGATCGTCGACGAGGTATTGCAGGTCGCCGAGACGACCCTCACGGACCTCGACCGCCTCGAGCATCATCATCGCGGCGTGATAGGCCACCCAGGAGCGGTAGCGGCTCTCGGGGAGCTCCGCTCCGTACCCTTTTCGGAAGGCGGCCGCTGCGTCCTCTCCGAGCTTTCCCGCAAGTTGCCAGACGGCCAGGGTCAGGTCCCACTCCGGGGGGGCCAGAGTGGCCCACTCCCAGTCGACGATGGTGACCTGCGACTGGTCATCGATCACGAATTTGGAGAGGACCGGCTTGGTGTGCGCCGGAGTCGGCCGGGTTGCCAGCGGTGGCTCCATCTGCAAAGCGCGGTCAAGCACTTTCTGGTCCATTCCGAAGCGGCGGCGATAGCGGCCCAGACGTTCGATCGTGGATTTGTAGTGGCTCAGGACATAGTCGGCATCGATCCCCGCTGCCAGATTGGATATCTCCACCTGAGCGGTGTGAATGCCGCGGAGAGCCTGGCCGGCCTTTTCGACGGTGTCGAGGTTCTTGGGGAGACTGGCCAGACTCCAGTGCCCGGCATCGGTCATCTCTATCCAGGCCACTCCCGCTTCTGAGGCATGATTGATAATCCGCGGGACTGCTGGGACAAAGGCGAGTGCTTCGAGCGCGTGACGTTCCCGCTTCTCACGGGAAGGCACCGGGTAGACCTTGACGACCGTCGAGGTGTTGTCGTTCGCCAACACCCGAAACACCCGGTTCGCTCCGGCGGAGAGCTCGCGCACAGATGCCTTTGGGTGCAAGCCTGCAACCAGTTCGAGTGCGTCCATTAACCGTTACCCCTCTTCAGATAATGCCGGCGCCCTTGGTCCGGCAGGCCATTAGCCTCTTGGCCGACCAGGCTAGCGAGTAAAGACGAAATGGCAGTACAGCTTCGATACCCGGACGGCGCGGTGGTCGGCCATGCGGAAGGGGTGACCGGTGTGGAGGTAGCCGCCTCGATCGGCCCCCGACTGGCCCAGGCTGCGGTGGCCGTGAAGGTCAACGGAGAGCTGAGGGACTTGAGTCGTCCGATCGACGAGGACGGCGACTTTGCCGTGGTGACGCTGGATTCCGAGGACGGTCTGCACATTCTCAGGCACTCGTCGGCGCATGTGCTGGCCCAGGCGGTCCTCGATCTGTTCGAAGGGGCGACGTTTGCCATCGGACCGGCGATCGAGGACGGGTTCTATTACGACTTCGCAGTCGAGACACCGTTCACGACGGAGGATCTGGAGGCGATAGGCCGTCGGATCGATGAGATCATCGCCGAAGACCAGCCGTTCGAGCGCGTTGCCCTGTCCCGTCTCGAGGCCCTGGAGGCTTTTGCCGGGCACCGGTTCAAGACCGAGATCATCAACGGTGTCGACCCCGGTGAGGTGTCGGGGGGCGAACTGGTGACCGCTTATCGCAACCGCGAATTCATCGACCTTTGCCGGGGCCCCCATCTGCCCTCCACCGGGAGGATTCCCGCCTTGCGGCTGATGAAGACCTCCGGCGCCTATTGGCGTGGAGACGAGACCCGCGACCAACTGCAGCGCATCTACGGGACCGCCTGGGCCACTCAGAAGGACCTGGAGGGATATCTGCAGAGGCTCGAGGAGGCTGAGAAGCGGGACCACCGCCGTCTCGGGCCCGAGCTCGACCTCTACAGCTTCCCCGAGGAATTGGGCATCGGGCTGGCCATCTGGCACCCCAAAGGGGGCATGGTCCGCAAGCTCATCGAAGACCACAGCCGGGCCATGCACCGCCGCTACGGGTTCGAGTATGTCTTCAGCCCCCATGTGGCCAAGGCCGACCTGTGGCACACCTCAGGTCATCTCGACTACTTCGCCGAGAATATGTACCCCGGGATGCAGACCGGTGACGATCCCGAATACCGGGTCAAGCCGATGAACTGTCCCTTTCACGTGCTCATCTATCGAAGCCGGGGCCGCTCCTATCGCGATCTCCCGGTGCGATTGTCCGAGTTGGGAGGGGTCTACCGCTACGAGAAGTCCGGGGTGGTCCATGGTCTTCTCCGCGTACGCGGCATGACCCAGGACGACTCGCACACCTTCTGCACGGAGGATCAGATACAGGACGAGTTGAATCTCCACCTGCGGTTTGTCGTCAACTGGCTGCGGGACTTCGGGTTCGAGGAGTTCGAGGCCGACCTGAGCACCCGTCCCGAGAAGGCGATCGGCGAGCCGAAGCAGTGGGAAGTTACCGAGAAAGCCCTGGCAGAGGCGTTGGAGAGCGAGGGGATTGCCTACAAGGTTGCTACGGGCGAAGGCGCCTTCTACGGGCCGAAGATCGACGTGCACATCCGCGATGCAATCGGCCGTCGCTGGCAGATGTCGACAATCCAACTGGACTTCAACGAGCCGGAACGCTTCGGCCTGGAATACACGAATGCAGAGAACACCGGTGAGCGTCCCTACATGATCCACTGCGCCAAGGCGGGGGCGATCGAGCGGTTCATGGCGATCCTGGTCGAACATTACGGAGGGGCTTTCCCGATGTGGCTGGCCCCGGTGCAGGCCACCATCGTCCCGGTGGCCGATCGCCACCTCGACTACGCCGCCGTGGTGGCCGCCGCCCTCGAGGGGGCCGGCCTGCGCGCCGAGGTCGCGGCCTCTTCGGACACGGTGGCGGACAAGATCCGGCACGCCCTGACCCAAAAGCACCCGGCGGTCCTGGTGGTGGGTGACGCCGACGTCGAAGACTCCACTGTGGGTCTCCGCCTCTACGGCGAAGACAGCGATGTTCGCGGGGTGCCCCTCGTCGAGGCCACTGCCAGGCTCGCAGAACTGGCCAGGGCGCCGGCGGTTTGAGCAACGACGAGCCCCGGGTTGACCGGGAAGGGATTCACATCGACCGCAGCCTGGCCGAGTCGCTGGCGATCGAGGATGAGCTCGACTCCAATGTGACCGGCCCTTTTCGGTTCCCCTCGCCCATCCGGCGGCGGATCTCGGGGTGGATCTTCACAGTTTTCGCGGTGCTCGCCTTCTTGCTGATAGACGGCGGCTGGCTGCCGGCGGTCGGCTTCGTTGCCCTGGCCGGATGGCAGTTCGCCTCGGCGTGGCCGCTGGCGATCGATGAGCAACGAGCGCTAGAGATCGCCGCCGCCAGGGCGGAGTTTGCCGTCGGGCACGCCTCCGCCGCGGTGACTTTCCGCGGCTGGCGGTCGAGGCCTCGCTGGAGCGTGGTTCTCTACTCTGCTCAGGAGCCGCCAGACCAGCGCGGGCTGGTGGTGGTTGATGCGGTGTCCGGCACCGTCGTCGAGGAGCCCTATTTCGAGGCGGTCCCCGCGGTCTGAAGCACCGGGGATTGCGTGGTCAGCGCCGGTCCATGGGGACGAAATCCCTCGGTTCCGGGCCGGAGTAGAGCTGGCGCGGCCGGAATATCTTGGTCTGGGGATCGGCGAGCAGTTCCCTCCATTGGGCGATCCACCCGGGGAGACGCCCCAACGCGAACAGGACGGTGAACATGTTGACGGGAAACCCCATCGCCCGGTAGATGATCCCCGAGTAGAAGTCGACATTGGGATACAGCTTGCGAGAGACGAAGTAGTCGTCGGAGAGCGCCACCTCCTCGAGTTGGAAAGCCACGTCGAGCAGGGGGTCGCTGATCCCCAACGCCGCGAGGACGTCTTCGGCGGACTTCTTCAGGATGCGGGCCCGCGGATCGAAGTTCTTGTAGACCCGGTGCCCGAAACCCATCAGCCGGAACGGGTCCTCGGGGTCCTTTGCCCGCTTGACGACCGTGTCGATGTCATCGCCGCTGGCAACGATTCTCTCCAGCATCTCGAGCACCGCCTGGTTGGCACCACCATGCAGGGGGCCGGACAAGGCGTGGATGCCAGCCGATATCGAGCTGAAGATGTTGGCCTGGCCGGAGCCCACCAGGCGGACCGCCGACGACGAACAGTTCTGTCCATGATCGGCATGGAGGATCAGCAACATGTTGAGCGACTTGACCACCACCGGATCAGCGAGGTATTCCTCGGCCGGGACCGAGAACATCATCCTCAGGAAGTTGGCGGCATAGGGGAGATCATTGGCCGGGTAGATGTAGGGCTGATGCACGCTGTACTTGTAGGACCAGGCGATCATCGTGGGAAGTTTGGCAATGAGGCGATGGGCGCTGATGTCGACCGATGCCGGATTCAACGGATCGAGGGCGTCGGGGTAGTAGGTGGCCAGGGCCGACGTCGACGAGGCGAGGATTTGCATCGGATGGGCCTCGTGGGGGAAGGCCTCGAAGAGTTTCTTGACGTCTTCCCTGAGGAGGGTGTGCCGGGTGATCGTCGCCTCGTACTCCTCGAACTCAGCCCTGGTCGGCAGTTCTCCGTACTGGAGCAGATAGCAGACCTCGAGGAAGCGGGCTTGCTCCGCCAGCTGCTCGATGGGGTACCCCCGATACCGCAAAATGCCCTCTTCGCCGTTGATGTAACTGACGTCGGAAGCACTCTCGGCGGTGTTGGCGAAGCCGCGATCGAGGGTCACCAGCCCCAGCTCGGATCTCAGCCGGGCAATATCGATCCCCTCTTCGCCCTCGGTGCCCTTTTCGACGGGCAGGCTCAGCTCTCTGTCACCGTATTTGAGCAAGGCGTCCGACATCAGTGCTTCCTTTCATTCTCCAAATGATCAGTCCTCGGCAGTCCTGGCCGCAGCTATCACCTGCTGGGACTCATTGTGGGGGACCTCGGCGTAATGATCGAATTCGACTTCGAAACTGCCGCGGCCGGAGGTCAACGAACGCAGTTCTGCGGCGTACTGCTGGATCTCGGCCATGGGCACTTCGGCGGTGACAGAGCGCAGGTTGCCTTCGCCTTCCATGCCCAGGACCCTTCCCCTCTTCGAATTGATGTCGCCCATCACATCACCGAGGTGGTCGGCCGGCACGGTCACGGTCACCCTCATCACCGGCTCGAGGAGGATCGGTCGCAGAGAGTCGGCGGCTGCCCGCAGTGACTGGATCCCCGCCATGCGGAAGGACATCTCGTCCGAGTCGACCGAGTGGTACTTGCCGTCGTAGACCTCGGCCGATATGTCGATCACAGGAAACCCGGCGAGCACGCCGCGGTCGAGCGCCTCCCGGACCCCCTTGTCCACCGCAGGGATGAACTGGCGGGGTATGGAGCCGCCTTTGATCGAATCGATGAACTCATAGCCCGATCCCCTCGGGAGCGGGGCGAACTTGACGAAGGCAACCCCGAACTGACCCCGGCCTCCGCTCTGTTTCTTGTGTTTTCCCTCTGCGCTTCCGCTGGTGGTGATGGTCTCCCGGTAGGGGATGAGGGGAAGCCCGGAGTCGATCTCGACGCCGTACTTGCGGTGGATCCTGGCCACCGTGACGTCGAGATGGGTGTCTCCCAACCCGGCGAGAATCGTCTCTCCGGTCTCGGACCTTCGTTCGATCTTGATGGTCGGGTCCTCCGACTGCAGACGATGCAAGGCTGTGGACAGCTTCTCCTCATCCTGATGCGAGCGTGGTGTTATCGCCAGCTCTGCCACAGGTTTCGGGTACTCGACGGGTTGCACGACCGCATTCAGGCCGGGGCTTCGGATCGTGTCACCCGCGGCGAGCTCTTCGATCTTGGCGACGGCACCGATGCCCCCGGCCGGGAGGTCGTCGACGTCTGAATGATCCTTGCCTTGTTGTTTGAAAAGATTGTGGAGCCTCACCCGGACACCGGCTCCGGTCTCGAGCTCCTGGTCCGACTCGACCGTTCCCGAGTAGATGCGAAACATCGAGATCCGGCCGACGAACGGGTCGGACATCGTCTTGAAGACATACGCCAGGACCGGGCCGTCGATCTGGGGAGTGAAGGTCTCGCCCGATGCCAGCGGGGGGAGGGCGCGTTCGAGGGGGTTTGGGCCGTAATCGACGATGAACTCGGCAAGAGTGTCCACCCCGATCAGTTTCTCGGCGGACGTCACCAGGACGGGGTCGACATCACCGGTGAGTATCCCTTTGTGGAGGGTGGCCACGATCTGGTCGCGGGTCGGCTCGACTCCTTCGAAGTACGCCTCCATCATTTCGTCGTCGGATTCGACGACCGTCTCCACCAGAGCGGTGTGCGCGGCATGAACCCGGCCGGCCACCTCGTCGGGAAGAGGTATCTCTTTTCCCTTCTTGGCTCCGGAGTACTCGTAAGTCCTCTCGCTGGCGACCCGCACCAGGCCCCGCAGACCACCCTCCTCGCCCAAAGGGACCTGAATCGGCGCGATCGCCTTCCCGAAGCTGTCCCGTAGCTGTGTGATCGTCCGCTCGTAGGAGGCGCGTTCGCGATCGAGTTTTGTGATCACGACCGCTCTCGGTATGCCTTCGGCGTCTGCGACCCTCCAGAGCTGCTCGGTCTGAACTTCGACGCCGTCCACACCGGAGACAACGAATAGGGCCAGGTCAGCGGCGCGCATGGCGGCATGTGCCTCGCCCACGAAGTCGCTCGAGCCGGGCGTGTCGATCAGGTTGATGCGATGACCGTTCCAATCGAAGGTAGCCACGGCCAGGCTGAGGGAGATTCCCCGTTCGATCTCTTCCGGTTCGTAGTCGAAGGTGGTGGTCCCTTGCTCGACGGCGCCCTGACGGCTGATCGCGTCACCGACGAAGAGCAACGCCTCCGCCAGCGTCGTCTTGCCGCTTCCACCGTGCCCAACCAGGACAACGTTGCGAACCTTCTCGGGAACCACACAACCTCCTCGGGATTAGACCCACGGATCCTAACCCCGCCCGACACCCAGTTTTCCAGGCCGTCCTGCTACTTTCTGTCGACGTGATCGACATGTGGGTTCGACCCCGCGTTACCCGCTTTCTCGAACCAATCGGCAAGGTCCTCGCCGCTGTGGGCATGTCGCCTGCGGCCATGACGACATTCGGGCTGGCAATAGTCATTGCCGGGTCGGTGGTGATCTCGACCGACCGGCTCAAATCGGGAGCGGTGGTCGTTCTGGTCGGGGCGATGCTCGATGGGCTCGACGGATCGGTTGCCCGTGCCTCCAACCGGGTCAGTGCCCGGGGGGCCTTCCTCGATTCGGCGTTCGACCGGATGGGTGAGGTGGCAGCGTTTGCCGGTCTCGCGGTCGCATTTGCCGAGAACGAGAGGGTCCTGCTCCTCACCGTCCTCGCGGTGGGCGGCGCCATGCTGGTGCCTTACATCCGCGCCAGGGCACAGACTCAAGGCTTTGACGGCGGAGGCGGTCTCATGGGCCGCGCCGAGAGGATCATTCTCTTTTCGGCGGGTCTCATCTTCGGGTTCGTCGAGCTCATGCTTTGGATCTTCGTGGTGCTGGTCTGGTTGACTGCCATGACGAGGTTCGTGCGCACCTACCGTTCGCTGGAGTGAGGAACCTGCTGGCATATGCGGCCCTGCGCATCGGGGTCGGTCTCATCGGACTGCTCCCCAACCGGGCCGCTCAGCGCGCCGGGGAGGTTTTTGGCCTGATCTGGCACCGGTTCGATGCTTCCCGCCGGAAGATGGCCCGTCGTCACATGAGCCGGGTGGGAAATGTGGCAAGACCGAGGACTGCAGCCCGAGAGGTGATGAAGTCCTACGGCCGGTATTGGGCCGAAGCCTTCTGGATCAGGGCCAGCCGGGTGCCCGAGATACTCGACGGGACCGTCGTCGAGGGTCTCGAGATGATCCTCGAAGCCCGCGATCGGGGAAAGGGGATGATCTACGCCCTGCCTCACATGGGGAACTGGGAGGCGGCGGCGCCGATAGCGGTGAATGTGGGGGTCCCGGTGGTGGCGGTGGCTGAGAACCTCCCCAATCGGCGGATCACATCATGGTTCACCGCGATGCGGGCTGAGTGCGGCATCGAAATCGTCCTGGCCACCGGCAGCACCGAGGTGATGCGAAGTCTCGAATCCTCGCTTGCCGCCAACAAGGCAGTCGCCCTGCCTTCCGACCGTGATCTGAAGGGCCGGGGGGTTGAGGTGGAGTTCTTCGGCGAGAACACCACGCTGCCACCCGGACCGGCCACGCTGGCCTTGCGTAATGACGCGCCCCTGTTTCCCGTCGTGTCCTATTTCCACGGTAGGGGCCACCGTGTGGTCATCCGACCGCCGATTCCGGTGCCGGAGGAGGGCACCCGTCCCGAGAAGATCGCAACGATGACTCAAGCTCTGGCCGGTCATTTTGAGGAGTTCATCAGGGAGGCTCCCGAGCAATGGCATCTGGTGGTCGCCAACTGGCCGTCCGACGAGGCAGACCAATGAGAATCGGAATCGTCTGCCCCTACGATCTGGCTTCGCCGGGCGGTGTCCAGCAACTCACCAGCGAACTCGCGGCCAAACTGATGGAGACCGGTGACAGCCCGGTGCTGATCGGTGCCGGCAGGTCATCCTATGAGTACGGCGGACCGGGACCCGATGGATTCGTCGTGCCGGCGGGCAGGCCTGTCTTCTTGAAGGCCAACGACTCCGTCGTCCCTTTCACTTTGAGCCCGGGGTCGTGGCGGCGGGTCCGGCGGGCTCTGGCGGACGTCGATGTCGTCCATATCCACGAGCCTCTCGTCCCTCTGGTGGGATGGGCCGCCTTGATGACCGGGAAGCCGCTGGTCGCCACCTTCCACGCCGATCCGGCTGCATGGGTGCACCGGGCCTACCGGCTTGTTCCGTTGCTTGCCCGGAAGTTCCGCCGGGCGGTGGTGACGGCCGTTAGCGAAACCGCCGCACGCGCCCTGCCGGCGACCTGGGGCGAGGCGACCATCATCCCCAACGCCATCGACGTCGCCAGTTATCGGGTCCCGGTAGGCAGAATCCCCCGGAGAGTGGCCTTTCTCGGCCGGGACGATCCCCGGAAAGGCTTGGACGTGCTTCTCCAGGCATGGCCCTCGGTCGTGGAGATGCATCCTGATGCGCAGTTGGTGGTGATGGGGGCCACCCGGCCGTCGCAGACCCGGGCGGTGGACTTCGTCGGCAGGGTATCGGCCGGTGAGAAGCGGCGACTGCTCGCCTCCAGCTCGATTCTGGTCGCCCCCAACCTGGGAGGCGAGAGCTTCGGGATCGTGGTGGCCGAGGCCATGGCGGCAGGTTGCGCAGTGGTCGCCAGCGAGCTTCCCGCCTTTGTCTCCGTGCTGGGTGATTCCGGCCGCCTGGTTCCCCCGGGTGACCCGGCCGGCATCGCATCGGCGGTGAACGACCTTCTTTCGCATCCCGAGACGATCGTCTCAATGAGCCAGAGGTCGGGGTCGGCGGTGCAGAGATTCGACTGGCCCGTCGTCCTCGAGGGCTATCGAGCCGCCTATCGGCGGGCTGTGGCAATGTAGGAATCGGCCTCGATGCAGTACCATCTCAGCCAAGCCCGAAGGAGAGTTTTGTAAGTGCAGACCGGTACCGATCGAGTCAAGCGAGGCCTGGCGGAGATGCTCAAAGGAGGGGTGATCATGGATGTGGTCACCGCCGATGAAGCCCGGATCGCCGAAGAAGCCGGCGCGGTCGCGGTCATGGCCCTGGAAAGGGTCCCTTCGGACATTCGCAGGGACGGTGGGGTGGCCCGGATGGCGGATCCGTCCAAGATCGAGGAAATCCAGGCAGCCGTGTCGATACCGGTGATGGCCAAGTGCCGCATCGGCCACTTTGCCGAGGCCGCCGTCTTGCAGGCCTTGGGCGTCGACTACATCGATGAGTCCGAGGTCCTCACTCCGGCCGACGAGGAACATCATGTCGACAAATGGGCTTTCACCACTCCCTTTGTGTGTGGGGCGCGCAATCTTGGCGAGGCTCTGCGGCGGATCGGGGAGGGCGCCGCGATGGTCCGGACCAAGGGCGAGGCGGGGACGGGGAACGTAGTCGAGGCGGTCCGGCACATGAGGGCCGTCACCAATCAGTTGCGCGCCCTCACCCAGATGGATGCCGCTCAACTCATGTCGGCGGCTCGTGACCTGGCTGCGCCTTATGACCTGGTCCGCGAGGTAGCTGGGAGCGGGAAACTCCCGGTGGTCAATTTCGCAGCCGGAGGGATCGCCACTCCCGCCGATGCCGCGCTGATGATGTCCCTCGGAGTCGATGGGGTTTTCGTGGGATCGGGCATCTTCAAGAGCTCGAATCCCAAGCTGTTCGCCCACGCCATCGTCGAGGCCACAACGTTCTGGAACGAGCCGGAGGTGGTAGCGAAAGTCTCGAGGGGCCTGGGGTCCGCCATGCCCGGGATCGAGATCGGGACGCTCTCCGAGTCGGAGAAGCTGGCCGACCGGGGTTGGTGATGAGAACCGTCGGCGTCCTCGCTCTCCAGGGGGACGTCAGGGAGCATGTCTCGCTCCTGTCTGCTCTTGGAGCGAAGACGGTCCCGGTCAAGCATCCCAATGACCTGGAGACTCTCGACGCCCTGGTGATACCCGGCGGGGAGTCCACCACCATCGGCAAGATGGCGGTCCGCTTCGGGTTGATGGCACCGCTGGGATTGGCGATAGACCAGGGTCTGGCGGTCTATGGGACCTGCGCCGGCATGATCCTTCTGGCCGGCAACGTGACCGAGGGGGATCAGCCGCTTCTCGGGGCGCTCGACGTGGTGATCAGGCGGAACGCCTTCGGGCGGCAGAACGAGTCCTTCGAGTTGGGCGTCGACGTCGCCGGGTTGGACCAGCCGTTCCCGGCGGTGTTCATCCGGGCTCCCTGGGTGGAGAAGGTCGGAGCCGATGTGGAAGTTCTCGCCAAGGTCGACGATCATCCGGTCATGGTTCGTCAGGACCGAATCCTGGCGACGTCATTCCATCCGGAACTGACCGGCGACGGCCGAATCCATGAGATGTTGTTGGAGTTGACCTGAGGAATAGGTGATGTCGGGACATTCGAAGTGGGCGAACATCAAGCACCGCAAGGGTCGACAGGATGCGGCCCGGGGAAAGTTGTTTGGCAAGCTGGCCAAGGCGATCGAAGTGGCGGCCCGGGAAGGTGGCGGCAGCGCCGAGTTCAATCCCACGCTGGCCACTGCCGTCGAGAAGGCCAAGGCCGCCTCCATGCCCAACGACAACATCGACCGCGCCGTCAAGCGGGGCACCGGCGAGGTCGAGGGAGCGGTCTATGAAGAGATCTGGTACGAGGGCTATGCGCCAGGTGGAGTGGCCCTGTACGTCCAAATCCTGACCGACAACCGAAATCGCGCCGCATCCGACGTCCGCTCAGCCTTCACCCGAAACAACGGCAACCTCGGCGAGCCCGGGTCGGTCGGATATCTCTTCGAGCAGAAGGGCCAGATCATCGCCCTCGGCGATGAAGACGAGGTGATGCTGGTCGCCCTCGAGGCGGGGGCCGAAGACGTACGGGAGGCCGGAGAGGGCTCCTACGAGGTGATCACCGTTCCCTCCGAGCTGAGGATGGTTCGCCGGGGACTGGAGGACGCCGGCTTGACGATCGACTCTGCCGAGATCATCCAGATGCCGTCGACGACTGTGGCTCTCGACGAGCCCGGGGCCCGTAAGGTGCTCCGGCTGATCGACGCCTTGGACGATCTCGATGATGTTCAAACCGTGTTCGCCAATTACGACATCGACGATGAGGTCATGGAGAGGGTCCTGGCGGAGGCGTGACACAGCGGTTGGCAGCCCACGTCACCAGCAGCTCTATCCCGCCCGACTGATCGACCGCCGCGTGGCGATGAGATCTCGGGTGCATACCCCAACAAACCAGGGCAATCGGGTACAGTCGTAGAACATATGTTCGTCCTGGGCATCGATCCCGGTCTTTCGGCCACCGGCTACGGCCTGGTGGAAGGCATCAACCCGCCAACCGCGGTGAGTGCCGGTGTCATTCGAACTGAGGTTGATGCGCCGGTCCCGGAGCGACTGGCGGAGTTGTACCAAGGTCTCACTCAGTTATTCGCCGAACTGCGGCCGGACTCGGTCGCCCTGGAGACGGTGTTCACCAATCGCAACCTGCAGACGGCCGCCTCGGTTGGCCGCGCCTCGGGGGTGGCTCTTCTGGTGGCGGCGCAGTATGGCGTGCCGGTGTTCGAGTACGTTCCGACCGCGGTGAAAGCGGCAGTGACGGGGGACGGTGCGGCCGGAAAGGCCCAGGTGCAGATGATGGTGGCACGCCTGCTGCGTCTGGCGGAGCCACCCAAGCCGGCGGATGCCGCAGACGCCCTCGCCCTCGCTCTCTGTCATCTCCGGGCTGCGCCCCTCGAGGCACGACGATGATCGGCCGGATCAGGGGAGTCCTCGTCTCCCGACGTGGTGAGTCGGTCATAGTTGATGTTGGTGGCGTCGGTTATGAGATCACGATGACCCCGCGTTCGCTGGCGTCGATGCCGGGTCTGGGAGAAGAAGTGGTCGTCCATACCCATACCCACGTCCGTGAGGACGACATCAGTCTCTTCGGCTTCACAACCGAACCCGATCGCGACCTCTTCAGGATTCTGCTCGGGGCCTCGGGTGTAGGCCCGAAAGTGGCGCTGGCGATGCTGGCGACGCTGGATCACAGCCAGATCGTCCGGGCGATAGTCTCCGAGGACGCCGACGCCTTGACCGCGGCGCCCGGTGTCGGCAAGCGCGGTGCTCAGAGGATCGTCTTGGAACTTGCCCCGAAGCTGGCAGGCCGTGAAGCCGAGATAGCGGGCACCGACCGGTCGCTCACCGTCAGGCAAGCATTGGAGAGTCTCGGCTACACCACGGAGGAGATCAATCGGGTCGTCGGCGAGGTCGACCCCGCGGACACGTTGGAAGCTCAAGTGAAGACCGCTCTCCAGGCTCTGGGACGTCGCTGACATGCGCGAGGACAGTCTGCTCAGCCCGCACCCCGCGACCGAGGAGGAGGTCTCTCTTCGACCCCGGCGTCTCGATGAGTTCGTCGGCCAGGATCGGGTCAGGGAGAGAGTCCGCATCTCGGTCGAGGCGGCTGCCAGCGACGGGCGCTCACTCGACCATGTCCTCCTGTCCGGCCCCCCGGGTCTGGGAAAGACGACGCTGGCGGGAGTCATCGCCCATGAACTGGACGTCCCCATGCGGGTCACGTCAGGCCCTGCGCTGGAGCGTCCGGGAGATCTCGCAGCGATCCTGTCCAACCTCCAGCCGGGTGACGTCTTCTTCATCGACGAGATTCATCGCCTTCCCCGCGCTGTCGAAGAGGTCCTCTACCCCGCGATGGAGGATTTTCAATTGGACATCGTGCTGGGTAAAGGCCCGACAGCGCAAAGCATCCGGCTGGATCTGCCCCGGTTCACACTCATCGGTGCCACCACCCGCAAGGGAAAAGTGACGGCTCCGCTGCGCGACCGTTTCGGGATCGAGGAGAAGCTCGATTACTACGAGCCTCATGAGCTTGCCAGGATCATCACCCGCTCTGCCAGCATCATCGGTGTCAGGATCGATGATGCTGCGTCGAACCTCATCTCCCGGCGCAGTCGGTCCACTCCTCGGATCGCCAACAGGCTCCTTGCCAGGGTGCGGGATTATGCCGTGGCCCGGGCATCGGGCTTTGTCGACGAGTCCGTCGCCGATGAGGCCCTCGAGGTGTTCGAAGTCGATTCTCTGGGTCTGGACAAGGTCGATCGGGCGATTCTCGAGGCGGTGGTCACCAAATTCGGTGGAGGGCCGGTGGGCCTGTCGACCCTCGCGATTGCAGTGGGAGAGGAACCGGAGACCGTTGAAGACGCCTACGAGCCATTCCTCCTCCAGTCGGGACTGTTGAAGCGGACGGCGCGGGGAAGGATGGCAACGGCAGGGGCATACCGTCATCTCGGGATGATCCCGCCGACCGAGACCCAGCAGAGCCTTCTCTAACCTCTCCGACCTCATGAAGGTCGATGAGTTCTTCTATCAGCTTCCCGAAGAGGCCATTGCCCAGTCGGCGGCGGAGCCCCGCGACTCGGCCCGTCTGCTCGACACGCGAGATATGAGCGATCACCTCATGTCTGACCTGCCGGGCCTGTTGCAGTCAGGCGATCTGGTGGTGGTCAACAACACCCGGGTGAGGAAGGCGAGACTCACCGGTGTCAAAGCGGACACCGGCGGAAGAGTGGAGTTGCTGATCCTCACCGCACTTCCCGACGGGCGATGGGAGGGGCTGATCCGCCCCGCACGGCGGATTCATCAAGGCACCAGGATCCGATTCGGAGAGCTCGTGGCGACCGTCGTCGACGGGCCAAACTCAGGAATTGTGACCGTCGACTTCGATTCGGAGGATGTCGAAAGGGCGTTTGAGAAAGCCGGCGACATCCCCCTGCCACCGTATTTCTCCGGGCAGCTCCCTGACCCGGACCGTTATCAGACGATGTTTGCCCGGCACACCGGCTCGGCGGCGGCGCCAACCGCCGGGCTCCATTTCACACCAGCGATCGTCGGGGGTTTGACTGCCCGCTCCATCTGTCTGGCCGAGGTCGACCTTCACGTCGGGATCGACACCTTTCGCCCGATGACCGTCGAAAGGGTCGAAGACCATCACATGCATCGGGAATGGTGCTCCCTCCCCGCGGAAACGGCAGGGCAGATAAATGAAGCGAGACGGGCCGGCGGTCGGATCGTGGCGGTCGGCACGACCACGGTTCGCACCCTGGAGACCTTTGCCTTGCCCGACGGGACCGTTTCGGCTGGTGAGAAGGAGACTGACTTGTTTCTGATACCGGGCTCGCCTTTTCATGTGGTCGACATCATGTTGACCAACTTCCACGTACCCGGCTCGACACTGGTCGCCATGGTGGCGGGATTCATGGGTGATGGCTGGCGTGATGCCTACCGTCATGCCGTGGGTCACGGGTACCGCTTCCTGTCTTTTGGCGACGCCATGATCTGTCGAAGAGAGCGCGGGTGAGCCCGTCTTCGGCAGTGACCTGGTCAGAGTCGGCCAAAGACGGCGCGGCGAGGACGGGATGGCTCGACACGCCCCATGGCCGGGTCGCTACCCCGCTCTTCATGCCCGTGGGGACCCGAGCGGCCGTGAAGGCGGTCTCGAGTGAGGATCTCCTCGAATTGGGGGCGGACGTCGTATTGGCCAACACCTACCACCTGATGCTCAGACCCGGTGCGGAGGTGGTGGAGCGGCTCGGCGGTCTGCACCGATTCATGAACTGGGACCGTCCGATCCTCACCGACTCCGGTGGCTTCCAGGTCTTCTCGCTCCGCCCGGACGTCGACGACGAGGGGGCGACGTTCCGCTCGGTTTACGACGGGTCGATGATCCGCATCACCCCGGAGGAGGCGGTCCTCACCCAGGAACGGTTGGGACCCGACATCGCGATGGCTCTCGACGTTTGTGTTGCCCTGCCGGCGGACAGGGACCTCGTCGAGGCGGAGATGTACCGCACGCTGCGTTGGGCCGAACGCTGTGCCGAGGCACACCAACGCAAGGATCAAGCTCTGTTCGGAATCGTCCAGGGGGGAGTCGACCCAGCGCTCAGGACCGAGAGCGCCCGGCAGACCGCAGAATTGGGTTTTACCGGGTTCGGCATCGGTGGGCTTTCGGTGGGGGAAGGAGTCGAAGAGAGGCATCGGGCCCTGGAGTGCGCCATGGCCGAACTGCCCGAGGGCAAGCCTCGCTATGTGATGGGTCTCGGCGACACCTCAGGCCTTCTCGGCGCGATAGCGCGGGGAGCGGATATCTTCGATTGCGTCCTCCCTACGAGACTGGCCCGGCACGGAAAAGTCCTAACCCGGAGCGGAGATTTCAGTATCAGGAACGCTCGCTTCGAGTCCGACTCCGCCCCTCTCGACAAGACGTGCTCGTGTGGGACGTGCCGCGGGTATTCGCGCGGCTACCTGCGCCATCTCCTTCGCATCAACGAGATGAGCGGTCATCGCCTCCTGTCGATCCACAACCTCCACTACATACTGGGGCTGATGAGAGAAGTCCGGGAAGCTATCGCCGCAGGCCGGTTCGATGATTTCGTCGGGGAGGCGCTTGCCCTGCGTGAACATGGTTCGTCTTAACGACCCAGCGGGGTCTAACCTCGCATCTTCCGTCTCATCCTGTTTCGGAGGAGCCTTGTGAACTACGTCTTAGCCCAGGACACCGCGGCAAGCCCGGTCAGTTCCTTCATATTCCTCGGTCTGATGATCGCGGTCTTCTGGCTGTTCATCATCCGGCCGCAGCGACAGCGAGCCAAGAAACAGCGTGAACTGGCGAGTTCACTCGAAGTGGGCCAGGAGATCAAGACGATCGGTGGGATCCACGGAAGGGTCATTTCGCTCGACGACGACAGCGTGGTGCTGAGAGTCGAAGAGGGCAAGATCCGTGTCTCGCGCCGGGCCATAGGCAGCGCCATTGGGGGCGACGAATCCTGAAATGAGTCGCCGGCTTATCGGTTTGGCCATAGTCCTGGCTATTTCGTGGGGGGGACTCGCGGCATCGATAGCGACGGGCAACACCCCTCGGCTCGGTCTCGACCTTCAGGGAGGCACGGCCGTGGTGCTGACCGCACCTGACGGCACCCCTCCCGACCTTATCGAGGTGGCCACCTCGATCATGCTGAGACGGATCGAAGAGATCGGATCGGTCCAGGAGCCGGACATCCAGATATCAGGGAACAACACAGTCGTCGTGCAGTTGCCCGGCGTCGAAGACGAGCAGCGGGCGATCGACGCAGTCGGTCAGACGGGTCTTCTTGCCTTCCGACCGGTGCTCGACGCATTCCCCGGATCGATAGGGCCTTTGGCGGGAACCAACACCGAGGGTATCGACAACGCGACCGGATTGACCATCAAGGACGACATCAACGGCGAGTCGTGGCTTCTCGATGAACAGAATGGCCGGTCACCCGAAGTGCTCAAGCTGGGACCCGCCCAGCTTCAGGGGGATGAAGTCGCCTCGGCCATTCCTCAGTTCGAGGCCAATTCGGCGCTGTGGGCGGTGAGTCTCGATTTGACCGGCCCTGGTGGCGAGAAGTTCGCCGCCCTGACCGCCGCGGCCGCCGGATATCAGGTTGGCGATCCGAGACGACAGATAGCCATCGTCCTGGACGGAAAGATCATCACGGCCCCGGCGGTCAACCAGAACGTTTCACCGGCCACGGGGATCGCCGGTGGTCGAGCCCAGATCACCATGGGCCAGGGTCAAGACTCCCAGAAGGAGGCGAACGACCTCGCCGTCGTTCTGCGCTACGGATCCCTTCCGGTTGCATTCGAAATCTCGGCCGTGACCAAGGTGTCGGGAACACTGGGCGCGGATTCGCTCCAGGCCGGGATAGCGGCCGGAATCGTCGGCCTGGTTCTGGTGGCGATTGTTCTCATGGTCGTCTACCGGTCCCTGGGTCTGATGGCGATCACCGGGCTGACGGTTTTCGGGACTCTTCTCATAACCATCTTCGGTCTGCTCGGCTCAGCAGTGGGGCTCACTCTGACTCTGGCCGGTGTCACCGGGATCATCGTCTCGGTTGGGATCACCGCCGATAGTTACATCGTCTACTACGAGCGAATAAAGGAGAAGATTCGGGAGGGTTCCGACGTCACCGACGCCGCCAAGGACGGTTTCAAACTGGCGTTTCGCACCATCATCACGGCCGACACCGTCAGCCTTCTCGGTGCAACACTGCTTTGGGCCCTCGCTGTCGGCGCGGTGAAGGGTTTCGCCATCTCCCTCGGGATAGCGACGGTTCTGGACATTTTCGTCGCCCG
>JBFHXF010000020.1:0-25298 GCA_041599115.1 Acidimicrobiia bacterium | reverse complement strand
TTCGCCTCGCGGTCGCCGTCGAACACATATCGTTCGGACCATTCGCCCCAGGCCGCGCTCACCGCGACCCATGTCAGGCCGACCGGCTTCTCGGCGGTCCCGCCCGTTGGCCCGGCGATCCCGGTGACCGAGCCCCGGGCCTCCAAATCCGGCACACGGTGGTGAAATGCGGCCAGGGTCCTCTCGGTGAAAGCCGGGTCAGGCGTACGTTTGAATCCATCCGGATCGGAGACGATCTCGGTCTCGTCCTCGGGTCTGACCGAGCCTATGAGCACCAGCCCCGACCCTGACTCCGGCCTGAAGTAGATCCCGGTCGAGGAATCGGCCCCGACAGGGAGCCGCCCGAGGGCCTCGGGCCAGGGACGGTATACCGTCTGGACCCTCGTGGGAGTCAGGGTCCACCGGTGGGTGAACCCGGCCATGGCGTTGAGTTGGTTGCACCACGGACCGGCCGCGTTGACCACCAGGCCTGCTGAGATCGAAGAACCGTCGGACATCCGGACCCCACCTACCCGCTCACCCTGCATGAGCAGGCCGGAAACCGGATTGTTGAACCGCACGGAGACTCCTAGCGAACGGGCTCCCTCGATCAGATCCTGGTTGGCCCCGACCGGATCGACATACCCCCCGGCAGTTTCGAAGAGAAACGCCTCGCCCGGCTGGCAGACATGCTCCACCTCCCCGCTGAGATCGAAGGAATGGCCACAGTCGGAGAGCGTCGGGAACAGCCGATGAAGCTCATCGGCACCGAGAGTGTCGACGGGGACTCCCTCCTTTCGGAGTCTCCCGGCATCGGTCTCGGTCTTCGCCCGGGTCTCGCCCATCATCCACAAGACCCCGATCCGATGGAGGTTTGCCCTGGTTCGGCCGAGACCGGTGAACTTTGACCATGCCCCGTAGGCCCGCTGGCCGTGCAATGCCAGACGGATCACCTCCGAATGGGAGTAGCGACATCGTGAGATCGAGGACGAGGCGCCGGTCGAGCCCTCTCCCGGCCCGGCAGCCTTGTCCAGCACAATCACACTCTCGACCCCGTGCCGGGCCAGTTGGAGTGCGATCGAGGCCCCGATTATCCCGGCTCCGACCACCACTACTTCGGCACTTCGACTCACTCCCGCCCAGCCTATTACAAGGGTTCGATGACCTCGCAGGAGGCCTACTCGGGTGGATATTGGGCGCAGCAGTGTCTATCGTTCAGGCACCTGCCCTTTGGGCAAGCACACAAACAGGAGGAAATTAAGTACATGCGCAACAAAACTTGGTTGCGGACTGTGGTGTTGATCGCCGTACTGGCGATGGTGGCTGTCGCCTGCGGTGGCACCACAGCTTCGACCACGACCGCGGCCCCCACGGCCACCACCAAGGCCCCGAGCGGTTCAGCTTCTGCTGACGGAGTCCTGACCATTGGAACTCTGCTCCCGGTCACCGGTGACCTGGCCTTTCTAGGCCCGCCAGAAGTAGCCGGAGCCCGACTCGCTGTTCAGGACATCAACGCCGCAGGCGGCGTCCTCGGCAAAGACGTCGTGCTGCAGGAAGGCGACTCTGGTGACACCAACCAGGACATTGCCAACCCCGAAGTCGACCGACTTCTTGCTCTGAAAGTCGACGCCATCGTCGGTGCTGCCTCTTCGGCGGTTTCCAAGCTGGTCATCGACAAGATCACGGGCAACAACGTCATCCACTTCTCCCCGGCGAATACTTCGCCTGACTTCACCACCTACAACGACAACGGCCTCTACTTCCGTACCGCCCCGTCAGACCTGCTTCAGGGCAAGGTCCTGGCAGACCAGGTGGCCGCGGAGGGCAACCAGAGTGTTGCTGTCCTGTACAGGCAGGAGTCATACGGACAGGGTCTGGCAGAGGCCTTCAAGACCAACTTCGAGGCGGCCGGCGGCACCGTGGACCCGTTCACGGCATACGCGGTTGACACCGAGAACTTCGACGCCGAGGTTGACGCCATTGTGGCGGCCAACCCTGATGCCGTCGTCGTGATCGGCTTCGCCGAGTCGGCCAACATTCTCACCACCATGCACGAGCGGGGCATTGGCCCCACCGACGGGATGCATGTGTGGGGTGTTGACGGCAACATCGGTGGCATCGGCAAGGAAATGGCCGATCCGTCGATCCTCACCGGGATGAGGGGCACCGAGCCTTCGGTAGACCTCAACTCCATCTCCGACTTCACGGCCCGTCTCGACGGTGCCTACGAGGGCGGAGTAGGCGGCGTGTTCGCCTACGGTGCGGAGACATATGACGCCGTGATCATCATTGCCCTGGCAGCCGCTGTTGCCGGCACTGACGACCCGGTGGCGGTTGCCGCTGAGATCAACGGTGTGACGAAGGACGGCACCAAGTGCACCTCCTTCGCCGATTGCATCGCTCTGGTCAACGCCGGAACCAACATCGACTACGACGGTCAAGGTGGCCCTTATGAGTTCGTCGACGCCGGAGAGCCGGCTGCTGCGAGCTTCCGTATCGCGACCTACGACGGTGGCGAGACCCCGAACACCGCTCTCGACGAGTACGTGTTCGCCTCCTAAGACTGTTCAACCACTGACCGAAGAGGGGCCGGCATTTGCCGGCCCCTCTTCTTTGACCTGGCGTCATACTTGGCGGGTGCGCCTCATCGTCTTCATCCTGGCCACCCTCCTTGCGGCGACCGCATGCACCGCCGGCGGAGAGGATCCGCCGCTCAACACCGCGTTCGTCGAGGTCGCTCTCGACATCTGCCCGATGATGTGGCAATGGCAGCTCGCCATGGGATCGGTCATGAACGATATGTCATATCAGGCGTTTCGAGAAGAGAACGGGGCGAACCGACTCAGTCTCTATCTGGAGACGATGGACCGTGCCCGCGCCGTCAACGACTCCCTGCGTGCCAGACTCACCGCTCTCCCCACTAACCGCTATCAGCAGTTCTTCGCTTCCGAGATCTCTAAGGGCCTCGACCTGTCCGATGAGGTGATCGACGACACCGAGACGATGATCATGGACAGCTATCAAGAGACCACTCCCTCATATCACGAAATCATGCCGCCCATCTTTCTGGCTTTCGAGAAGGTGATCGACCTCCCGAAACCAGAGCTGGCGAGCTACGGGGACCCCGATCTGATCCCCGCCTTCAAGAGCGTCGTGCAGTGTCAACATGGGGTGAAGGACGCCAACGATGGTGTTCCTCGCTATGTCCCGTTGAACCCAACCTGACGAACCGGCCCGAGTGTCAGATCACTTGACTTTGGCCAGCGTCCCCAGGTAGAGCTCGATGACTTTGGGATCGTTGAGCAGCGACTCGCCGCTGGCGGTATAGGCATTCGTGCCCGAGTCGAGAACGTATCCGCGATGGCAGATCTGAAGACACCGCCTGGCGTTCTGCTCCACCATGATCACCCCGACGCCGGCACGGTTGATCTGCCGGGTCCGGATGAAGACCTGATCCTGCAGCGCAGGGGAGAGACCGGCGGACGGCTCATCGAGGAGGAGGACCGATGGCTCGGCCATGAGCGCCCGGCCCATCGCCACCATTTGACGCTCACCACCTGACAACGATCCGGTTCTTTGCTCCATCCGCTCGCCGAGACGCTCGAACATGTCGACCACGTAGCTGATCCTCTCCTTCACCTTGCCCGGGTGCAGGAAGAGCCCCATCTCGAGGTTCTCTCTGACGGTGAGGCTGGGGAACACATTGTTGAGCTGAGGCACATAACCGATTCCCATCTCCACCAGCTCATGCGCCTTGAGACGGGAAATGTCGGTCCCGTTGAACTCGACGGATCCGGATCTGACAGGAATCAGCCCGAACAACGATTTGAGCAAAGTTGACTTCCCGGCACCGTTGGGCCCGATGATCCCAACCAGCTCACCCTTGTTGAGCACCAAATCAACACCGTTGAGGATGTCGACTCCGGGAACGTAACCGGCGACAAGTGATTTGATCTCGATTATGGGGGTCGTCTGGTCAGTCATTCCTCTTCACCACCTACGGTCTCGCCTCCCCGATCGCTCGCCTTCAGGATCGCCTCTTCCTCGGAAAAGTCGAGGGGAGCGTCGTGATGGGAGCCGAGATAGGCATCGATCACCAGCTTGTTGGCGGCAATCGACTCCGGCGGCCCCTCAGCGATGATGGCCCCTTCCGCCATCACCACCACCCAGTCCGAGATGCCCTGGACTACGTCCATGTCGTGCTCCACGAACACGACCGAGATCCCTTCGTCCTTCAATTCCCGGACGTGATCCAACAGACTCTGTTTCAGCGCGGGATTGACACCGGCCATAGGCTCGTCGAGCATGACCAGGCTCGGCTCGGCCATGAGAGAGCGGGACATCTCCAGCAGTTTCCGCTGACCCCCCGACAACGACCCGGCGTACTCGTCACGCATGTGCCCCAGCTGGAATCTCTTTAGCAGAGTATCCCCCCGGCGCTCGATGTCACCCTCCTGGCCGCGCCAGATCGGGCTGATCAGGGCGTTGAGAAAGTGCTCGCCCTTCTGATACTTGGCGCCCAGCTTCATGTTCTCGATGACGGCCAGTTTGGTCAATGCCTTGGTCAGCTGGAAGGTCCGCACCATCCCTTTTTGGGCGAGCCGGTGCGGCTTGGCCCCATCGATGTTCTCCCCATTGAAGACAGTGTGACCCTCGTCGGGGGTGTCAAAGCCGGTCAACACATTGAAGAAGGTGGTCTTACCGGCGCCGTTCGGCCCGATCAGCGCTGTGATCACTCCCCGCTGAATCTCGAGATGGTCTACGTCAACGGCGACGATGCCGCCGAAACGCTTCCTCATGTTGTCCACCACAAGGATCGGGTCCGGTTTGGAAACTCCGGGCTCGTGACGGAGTTGGGCCAGGTCAGTGGGCATCCAGCGCCATCTCCTCTCTGGACCCGAAGATCCCCTGAGGTCGATACACCATCAGCAGAGCCAGGGCGATACCGACGATCCAGAATCGAATCTGATCGACCTGGCTTGTATCCATGATCGATGTGGGGACGTAACCGTTGTCCACCAACTGACGACCGAGGTTCTGAACGAAGGTGATCAGCGACCAGAAGATCACCGATCCGACAACAGGTGACCACACCCGTCCCACACCGCCGAGGATGAGTACCAGCCAGAAGAAGAACGTGAGTGGAGCCACGAAGAAGTCCGGCTGAACAGTTGCGTTTCCAATGGCGAGAACCATTCCGGCGAACCCACCGATGACACCGCCGAGGATCAGGGCCTGCATCTTGTACCAATAGGCGCTCTTGCCCAGAGCCCGGGCGGCGTCCTCGTCCTCCCGTATTGCTTTGACCACCCGACCCCAGGGGCTTCGCATCAATTGCCACACCAGCAGAAGGAAGATAAGGATGAGAATCCAGCCGACCACGATTGCAAAGAACTGATTACCACGCCAAACAAAGGGGCCGAAGCCGTAATCGTGGCTGGGATTGAAGGGGCTCAGGTCCCGGAAGGGGCCGATGAATTCGTTGAGCCCCTCGGCGCCACGAGTTATGCCGCGCATCGCAGTCGACCGGGCAACAAGCCGGATTATCTCCGCAGCGGCGATGGTGACAATCGCCAGATAGTCGGCCCGCAAGCGAAGAGTGGGCAGACCGAGCAGAAGGGCGAACACGACGGCGAAGAGCACACCTACCAGGATCGCCAGGAACGGATTGAGACTCCACAGGGTGATGGCGAGGCCCATTCCATATGCCCCCATGGCGACAAAGCCGACCTGACCGAAGTTGAGCAGTCCTGCATAGCCGAAATGCACGTTCAGACCTATGGCGGCAAGTGCGAAGACAATTGCATTGACGTCGAACGCCTCGTTGAGACTCTGTTGGAGGATGAAGAGCCAGTCGAACACGCCGAATACGAAGTGCATAGCTAACCGACCCTCTCAGCCCGGCCCATGATCCCCTGCGGGCGGATCATGAGGGCCACGATCAGCAGAATCAGAGCGCCAAGGTTCTTCAACTCGGGTGGGATCCACAAAGTCGATACTTGGATGCCAATACCCACAACCAGGGCCCCGATCAGAGCACCATAAGCGGTGCCGAGACCACCGAGGACCACGGCGGCGAAGATCAGCAGCAGGATACGGAACCCGATGTTCCACGAGACCTGCTCGGAGAGCCCGATGAACACTCCGCCGAGAGCGGCGAGACCCGACCCGGCAACCCAAACAAACCGAATCACCTTCGCCACATCGATCCCGGAGGACTCGGCGAGATCGCGATCGTCGGCGACTGCTCGCATCGCCTTGCCGATTCTGGTCCGCCCGAGAAAGAGGCCAACGAATATGAGGATCGCTACCGATATTCCGGCGGTAACGAGATCCTTGGGCGTGATGTCGATAACCCCGATCTGGATTCCGCTTTGCGCGGTGTAGTCCTTGAAGAAGCGGGGCACACCACCGAAGACGAACAGAAAGACATACCGGATCAGAATGGACAAACCGATGGTGACGATCATCGCCGAGATGAGAGACACCCCCTTTGCCCTCATCGGAGCAAAGACATACTTGTCGAAGGCCCATCCGAACAGCAGCCCCATTCCGGTGGCGAGAATCGCAGCGAAGATGAGGTTGACCCCTGACCCGAAGGGAGGGGGCCAGTCCTTCATGAACCCGAAAACGCCGGCAAACCCGTAGAAGTTGAAGAAATAGGCCCAGAGCATGCCCCAACCGATCATCTCGCCATGGGCGAAGTTGACAAGACCGGTGGTCCCGAAGATCAACGACAAACCGATCGCCGCCATGGCGAGGAACACACCGAACTTGAGACCTTCGACGGTGAGTTGAGCCACCTGACGGAAAGTGATGGTTCTCGCGATCCCCGACACCGCCGCCTCGTTCTCGTTGACCAGCTGGAAAATGGCCCGACCGGTCTTGCCCGGCAGAACGTCGACCACTACCGATGTTCTTTCGGGGTCCGCCAGGAAGACACCGGGCGGGAGAGTCTCGGGATCAATGGTGAGCCCGTACCGGCCCGACCCGGGAATGGGGAGTTCCACCACTCCCTCGGCATCGGTCACCCCCTCTGCGATGGTCGCCCCGGACAGATCTTGGACGGTGAACGAAACGCCCGCGACCGGAAGCCGCTCACCCGACTCGGGCTCGTTGTAGAGCAGTCGCGTGCCTATTGCCTCGCCATCGGCTCGGGCCACCGGGGCAAAAACTGCGAAGAGCGAGAGAACCAGGGTTGTGAGCAAGGCGAAGCCAACTAGTCGCCGAGAGCCGCCCGCAAGATCCAGGATCCGAGTCACAGATCGGGAACCCTAGCGTTGGGACATGAGTCGCGTCGTACCAAGTCGCCGCCCCTCCTCCTAACCCGGAGTCACCGTGTAGTCCCCCAGTTCCTCGTTCCAGGTGAGAGCAATGATCCCCCGTGTGGCTGCGGCCCGGCAGAACTGGAGAAACCCGGAGAACCCGAACTTCTTCTCCGAGAAGTCCGGATCTTTCTTACGCAACTGATTCTTCAGTCCGGAGAGGACGACCGGACCGTTCTTGGTCGGAAGAGCGGCCACGACCTGCCCCAGCAGATCGAAGACCTTCTGCTCGGCCGAGCCTCCCGCCAGAATCGACACCACGGGGTCACCGTGGCTGGGTCCCTCGGACAGCGCGATGAGCCCGTTGGTCTCGAGGTGACGCAACAGCTCACCAAAGGCGCGGAAGCCGTAGTCGGCCTCTGAGAAGGTGGAGTCCTTTCTCAGGAGGGCTCGCTTCAAAGAAGACGCCAGGACCTCCCCGCCAAAGGAGCGGGATAGTCCGCTCAGAGTGGTGGAGATGAGTGTCTCCAGCTCAGGAACCTCGGGAGCAGCGTCGTCGTCGGACTTGGGAGGGTCATGTCGACGGGGGTCGACACCCTCGAGATTCTCGTAGAAGAGGAACTCGTCGCAAGCCGGTGGCAGTAATTTGGACGTCGATCCCTTCACGCCGACACCGATCACCCGCTTGTTCAACTCACGCAGCTTGTGAACCAGAGGGGTGAAGTCTGAGTCGCCGGTGCAGATCACAAACGTGGTGACGTAATCCCTCTCGAAGGCGACCTCGATGGCGTCGACGACCATCTTGATGTCTGCCGCGTTCTTCCTCGACGAGCCCATCCGCTGCGGAATCTCGATCAGCTCGATATGGCTCCGGGTCAGCTTCTGACGGGCGTCGGAAAACATCGACCAGTCCGCATAGGCCTTGCGTGACACCACCCGCCCTCGCTCGGCGAGGGCGTTGGCGATCGGCTCGAAGTCGAACTCCATCCCCCCCAGCGCGTCCCGGGCCCCGATTGCGAGATTCTCGTAGTCCACGAATAGGGCGATGCGTTCTTCTTCCATAGTCGAAGGGTAGGCCGCCGCGCCGACCGATCTGGCGTTAAGAGCGGAGTGAGGGCATCAGCGAGGAAACAACGGCGGGACTCCGGGTTCGTCAAGCCCCAATGCCAGGCGGACACCATGGACCAGGACTTCCACCAACCAGAGAAGAACGATGAACAGAGCCGCGACCACTCCGGGGATGACGAGGGGAAAGGAGAGAATCGTGATCAAGAGGACAGCAAGGAATTGGCCCGGACCGCAACTGGCGACTTTGCCGCCCCACCTGACCCCGGCCCACATCATCCGTCTCCGGACATAGCCAACACCCATCTCCCGCATCACCCGGCGGAACAACCCGTCCGCGTCACACCTGGATATCGCCCTCTCGCGCACCAGGTAGTCGTGGAGGACAGCTGCCTTGGTGTATCGGCCATAGGTGGGGATCAAGGACCAGAGAACCCTGGGAACCGAGGCGAAGTCGGTGACAAACCCGGAGGGGACCACAAACAGATCGTGTCTCCCTCGATACATCAGATCTGCGGCCAGCCTCCAGTGTTTTTCGTCAGTTTCGGAGACAACGAGATCGGATTCGAAGGGCATTCTTCGCCTGGGTCGGACGGCCCGACCCTACTCCCGCTTTAGGATCCTCCTGATTGGCCATCCCGCCCTCGTAGCTCAGGGGATAGAGCACCGGTTTCCTAAACCGGGTGTCGCAGGTTCGAATCCTGCCGAGGGCGCCGTCGAGAACGGTCGGTTTAGTGGCGTTCCACGATCCCCGCCCTCAAGAGGGCCTGAAACCCGTCAACCAGGTCTGTGGCCCCGGGAATGCCGAGACGCTGCAAGCGCGCCGCCGCGAGACTCGAGCTATAGCCCTGATCGCAGACCAGGATCACTTTTTGCCCTGCGTCCAGGTCGATAACCCGGTCCGGGCTCGAGGGTGCCAGACGCCATTCGAGGACGTTCATCCCTATCACCGTGGCCCCGGGCAACTCGCCGTCCCTCTCCCTCTGTTCGAGGGGACGGATATCGACGAGGAGGGCACCCTGATCGACCAGACCCCACAGTTCGACTGCAGCCACCCGCTGCAGGCCCGCTCGTGCCTCCGCCAGATACTCATCCATGGTCGTCTCGGCAAAATCTGGGGTCATCTGATTGCTCCGTCCCTACGGCAATCTTCTGAGATCGCCTAGATCGCCCAACAATGGCACAATCATCCGCCGGCGCCCACCGTGACGCCAGATCGATAACCCTGATATGGCGGAAGACAAGCGCGGCTCGAAGTATCTCCTGATTACGTCCCTGGGCGCCTTGGGGGTGGTGTTCGGCGACATCGGCACCTCCCCCCTCTACGCCTTCAGGGAGACGTTTCTCGTCGCCGAGGGATTGGTCGTCGATCCGTCCACGGTCTACGGGATTCTCTCTCTCATGTTCTGGTCGCTGATACTGGTGGTCTCGATCAAGTACCTGGCGTTCGTGATGCGGGCCGACAACGAGGGTGAGGGCGGGATCATGGCCCTGGCTGCCCTGGCCACCGACAACCGAATCAAGATGGGCAAGAGGTCGCGAGGCACGCTGCTCCTGGTTGGTCTTTTCGGCACCGCCCTGCTCTATGGCGACGGCGTGATCACCCCGGCGATATCGGTGCTCTCCGCCGTGGAAGGTCTCGAGGTGGTGGCACCACATCTGGAGTCCTTCGTAACTCCCATCGCCGCCCTCATCATCATCGCTCTTTTCGTGATCCAGCGTGCCGGCACGGCCAAAGTCGGCGCTGCTTTCGGCCCAGTGATGATCGTGTGGTTCTCGACCCTGGCCGTTCTTGGTGTCGCCCAGATTCTCAATCACCCCAGAATCGTCACAGCGGTCAACCCTCTCTATGCGATCGACTTCGTGCGGATGCACCCGAAGCTCTCCTTTCTCGCACTGGGAGCGGTGTTCCTGGTGGTCACCGGGAGTGAGGCTCTCTATGCGGACATGGGTCACTTCGGGCGGCGGCCGATACGTCTGGCTTGGACCGTCCTGGTGCTGCCGGCTCTCTTGCTCAACTATTTCGGCCAAGGGGCATTGCTCATCGCCGACCCGGCGACCATCGAGAACCCGTTCTACACATTGGCCCCGGAATGGGCCCTGATCCCTCTCATCGTCCTGGCCACCATGGCGACCGTGATCGCCTCGCAGGCCCTGATCTCTGGCGCCTTCTCCCTCACTCTGCAGGCGGTGCAATTGGGTTATCTGCCCCGTCTCAAGATCGATCACACCTCGCCCCGCGAGATCGGGCAGATCTACATCGGCACCGTCAACTATCTGCTCATGTTCACCTGTATCGCGGTGGTGTTCGCCTTTGGATCCGCCACCAGTCTCGCCGCCGCGTACGGCGTGGCTGTGACGACCACCATGGTTATCACCACCATTCTTCTCTACGTCGTGATGAGACGCCGTTGGAATTGGAATCCGGTCTTTGCAGCTGCGCTCACCTCCGCTTTCCTCTTCGTCGATCTCGCCTTCTTTGGGGCCAACATCCTCAAAGTCCGCGATGGAGGCTGGTTCCCTCTTGCCGTAGGTGTAATCGTCCTGTTGGTGATGGTCACCTGGCAGTCCGGCCGGGCCCGGCTCAGAACGCGGATGCGCAAAGGCGAGCTTTCCATCGAGAGGTTCATCGGCTCCATCACCGAGCATCCCCAGGATCGAATCGCCGGCACCGCCGTCTACCTCTACTCACAGGTGGGGGCCACTCCCCCGGCCCTCCTCACCAACATGCGTCACAATGGGGTTCTCCACGAGACGGTGCTCCTGGTTTCGATTCAATGGGCCAATGTGCCCCGGGTGCTTCGGGTCGCCCGATCCACGGTTCACTCCCTTGGTGAGGGCTTCTACCAGGTGTTGCTCCGATATGGATTCATGGAACGAACCGACGTGCCGCGTGCCCTCGCCGACATCACCATGGTCGACTTCGGTTTCGACCCCACCGATGCGGTGTACCTGGTGGGCAAGGAGACGATCGTCCCCACCCGCGCCAACATCTTCATGCGATTGAGGGACAAGTTGTTCGCCCTGATGCAGCGCAACGCCCGCAGTGCCGCCGAGTTCTTTGGCCTGCCCATCGACGACGTCATCGAGGTGGGCTCGGTGCTACAGCTGTAGCAGGCCCCGCCGGCGAGAGCGGACCGACCCCTAAGGTCGGTGAGCGGCCAGGGCGCGATCGATGGTGGCAAACGCCTCTTCGGCGGGCCGCCACCCCTTAACCGCGGTCTTCTTGTCCTCCAGGTCCTTGTAGATGCCGAAGAAGTGCTCCAACTCGCGTAGCAGATGGTCGGGGACATCGTCGAGGGATTCCGCATTTCGCCACACCGGATCACCCAGGGGTACCCCGAGGATCTTGTGGTCGTCCTTACCCTGGTCTTCCATCACGAACAGGCCAACCGGCCGGATCCTGATCCGACACCCGGGGAACGTCGGCTCGGACACCAGAGCGAGAGCATCGAGAGGGTCCCCGTCATCGGCCAGAGTGTTGGGGATGAAGCCGTAGTCGGCCGGGTAGCGGGTGGCGGTGAACAGCATCCTGTCGAGAAAGATCTGACCGGTCTCATGATCCATCTCGTATTTGTTGCGGCTCCCCTTCGGGATCTCCACGATCATGTCAATCAGCATGTGTCCACAGTATCGCTGGATGGATCAGGCATCGCTTTTGTTGCGGCTCCCCTTCGGGATCTCCACGATCATGTCAATCAGCATGTGTCAACCGCGTCACCAGACGGATCGTTGCAATCCGTGGCTCAAGCCCTCACCTCCTGATGCATGAACGGCACGTATGCGAAGGCGAAGATCACCACGGTGATGGCAAGAAGCGAAACCAGTTGGGGCCATACCAACAGCACACTCTGGGTGAGCGACAGTTCGGAGGGCAGCGCCTGGTCTATCTGTTCATAGGTGATCAGTCCAACCGACCTCACATCAGAGTTGAGGAGAGCCAGCGATGACTCCTGGTACAGGACGGTCGGCGACACCCGCGCCAGCGTGACCTCAGCCTGAGCGTTGTTGTACGCCGATTCCGGGTTCCCCTGGTCAATCGGGGAGAAAACGCCGGCCGCGAGATGAGCGAGCAACGAGCCGAACAGGGCGAACACCAGCCACAGGGCGATCGAGAGCAAGGCTGATGTCGAGGCACGCCGCACTATCACAGAACAGAAGGTGGCAAATGCCAGCCATACCCCTACGTAGAGCACAGTGGCAATCAGCCATATCAGAAGCCTGGCAACCTGGCCTGCGCTGGGGACGATGCCCAGCATCACGATCCCGACACCGGCAACCAGCACCGATATCACGGTGATGATCAGGCCGACGATCGACAACCCGGCGACGAACTTCCCGTTGATGACGTCGTCACGGTGGATTGGTTGGGAGACCAACCTGGGAAGGGTGCCCTGTGACCGCTCACCGTTTATCGCGTCGAACCCGAACGCGATCCCGAGCACCGGGGCGAGGAACCCGAGAAAGGTCACGAATGACAGTGGCACCGGATCGGCCTGGACGCTGAACAGCCGGAGAAACAACCCAGGAGTATTGGCCGTCGCAGGCGCCGCATCCTTCAGTGCTGTGGCCGCGGCATAGACCGTGCCAACTCCAACAAGCCCCAGGAGCACCAAAAGTGCGATGAATCGAATCGACAGAATGTGGTCCGCAAACTCCTTGCGGGCAATGATCGCCCAGCCGGATCGCTTCCTGGTCCAGGGCGTGAAGGTCGTTTCCGGGTTAGCTGTCATGCCAATGTCTCCGCAGATTCTCTGAAATAGCGTCTGTAGATCTGGTCTAGCTCGGAGTTGAGATCCCTCATCTCCCGCACCTCGACGTTGGCGTTGACCAGGGCGGCAAAAAGGGACTGTGCCGACAGTGACGGAACGATCACGGTCCATGAACCGTGGCCCGCTGCCTCGATCTCAACCTGGTCGGAGCCGAACTGGGTGTTGGCAACGGTACGCAGCACCTCTTCCGAGGCGTCGAGGGAGATCCGGAAGCGAGCCCTGCCGTCGGCCAGCGAAGCCCCCAGCTCTTGAGCTGTCCCTTCGGCAACAATCCTGCCTTTGACGAAGATGGCCATCCGATCGCACACCTCCTGAACCTGGGGGAGAAGATGACTGGAGAGCAGGACCGCTCGACCGTCGCGGTGGGCGAGCAACCCGATCAGCTGTTGCATCTGGGCGACACCTTCGGGGTCGATCGCAGCCGTGGGCTCGTCGAGAATGACGATCTTCGGATCTTTGACCAGGACGTCGGCGAGACCCAACCGCTGCCGCATTCCCCTCGAATAGGTGCCAACTGCCTGATCGGCTTCCTCGGTGAGACCGACGAGCTCGAGGAGATCGTCGATGCGATCGCCGGCTTCTGGTGGCAAGACCTCGTTGAGGGCGGCGGTGTACCTCAAGTTCTCACGGCCGGTCAGGCCTTCATAGAAGCCGATAGCGTCGGGCAGATAACCCACCTGGCGCTTGACCGCAAGGGGATGCCTCATCGGGTCCAGACCGCCCACTCGCACCTCGCCACCGGAGGGCTCGGTTAGTCCGAGCAACATGAGGATCGTGGTCGTCTTCCCCGCGCCGTTTGGTCCCAGCAATCCAAAGACCTCACCGGCGGATACAGCCAGATCGATACCGTCCACCGCCACGGCGTTGTCGTAGCTCTTTCTGAGCCCGGTGGCCTCGATGAGGACCCCGCTCTCATCCGACACGGCCGTCACCTCCGACCGAAACGACGGAACACCAGAGCCAGTGCGCCCAAGGCGACCACGATGACTCCTACACCAACAAGGCCCCAGACGGTCGAAGTCTTGACGGTCGCCCGAATCTGGATCTCGTCGCTGGCCTGGTCGACTCTGGTTCGCAGTGTGATCAGGTAGTCGCCCGTTATCGCCTGGTCTGACGGAGTCACGGTGGCGGTGACCTCGGCTGAAGCCCCCGGATCTATCTGGGCAATCGTCGATGGCGTGAAGGTCACATCCCAGCCTCGGGGAGGCGTCGACGAAAGAGTGACACCGGTAACCGGCGCCGTACCGTTGTTGACGACCAACAGCTTCAGCTCTCCGGGCTTGCCGCTCTCAACGTCGACATTGAGCCGCTGGTCAGGGGTGGTCAGCGCCAGGTCGTATGTGCCCGTTATCACCACGGTCAACTGTGCCTCGGCGGTCTGGCCCCCTCCGGCGGCCTGAACCAAGACGGGGTACGAACCGGCGTCGGTGAAATCCGGAGGATCGACGTCCACCGTCACCCGTTCAGACCCGCCCGGCTGCACGGTCACTGTCGAGGCCTGGGACTGCCCGGACGGCCTCGCCTGGATCTGCCATCCCGCCGGGCCCTGTGTCTGGAGCCCGAATTGGATCTCGTCGGCGGTGTCGTTGCGGAGCTCGAGGGTGTAGTTGAACTTCGCATCGGAAGGACCCTGCAGGTCGGGAAACTCGGAGGTCAGGCTGACACTGCCCCCAACCGTCTCTGCAACCGTCAGACCCAGTGTCAGACGGTCGTTGCCGGCCGGAGAGGTGCCCACAACGGTAAGTGAGTATGCACCATCGGAAGTGTCGGCCGGGATGTCGATTTCGAGCGTGATAGATGGATCGAATTCATCCGATATCACGACGGAATCAATGACAAACCCGCCACCCTTGAACGAAGCGTCCCAACCCTGGGGCAGACCCTCCACCGAGAGCTTGACGGTCGCACCGCTCGTCCCGCGAACGTGGAGATTGAAAGAGGCAGCGTCTCCGGCTTTGACCGAGATGCCGGTGTAGGGAGTGAGCAGCCGTACGCCTGTGCTCTCCTGGGCCGACGCCGGGATGGCGAGGAGAAGGAGAGCGAGCGCTGCGAGCATCGTCAGTGAGCGTTTGATCAAGGGCATTGGGTAGGGACCTCCATTTGTCAAGGATTCTGGACTGGCAACCGCGGTGGGCCTGGGTTCGGAGATGCGCCGAACTGGCGGGCGGGAAGGGTGACGAAATCCCGGCGGGCATCGTCAGGCGACTCGGATCAGGGAGCCTCGGACATGGCGGTCATATGGGTTCGATCGATCCGCATGTCGCCTTCGGTGTGGTCTCTCGGTTGGCTCACAGAGGATGAGGATCTTCCCACAACCCACGATCGTAGGGAGTGGCGTGTTAATGAAATGTCAAGATGGCGACGGTGTGCTGTCATCAGTCGATAACCCCCATGGCGCCTAGTCTTGTGTGGGCAGACACCCCATGGCCAACTTCCATTACGAACCCCTCAGTTATCTCGACTCGTCGTTCCTGGCCCTCGAAACCCCGACTAGTCACATGCACGTTGCGGGAGTGGCCCTTTTTGACGCCTCACCGCTGACGAACCAGAGCGGCGGAATTGACATTGCGCGGATCAGGGCCCATGTCGATTCCAAGCTTCAGTACATACCCCGCTATCGACAGCGTTTGGAATGGATTCCGTACGACCGTCGCCCGGTATGGGTCGATGACGGCCACTTCTCTCTCGATTACCACCTCCGTCACACCTCGCTCCCCCGGCCTGGAACCGATCAGCAGTTGAAGGCCCTCGCCGGCCGAATCGTCTCGTCTCCGCTCGACCGGAACAAGCCGCTTTGGGAACTTTGGGTCGTGGAGGGGCTCAATAGGAACCGATTCGCTGTCATCGCCAAGATCCATCACTGCATGATCGATGGGCTTTCCGGGGTCGACCTGACAACGATCCTGCTCAACGTGATCCCAACCTCCGAGATCGAACCCACTCCAAGCTGGAGCCCGAGGAAGCCGCCAACCTCGACCCAACTCGCGGTAGCCGAAGCGGCCCGCACCACCAGGAAGGTCATAGACGGGCTCGGCCATCTATCCGAGAAGCTCCGTGATGGCAAGCTGATCAGCGACCGCACCCGCGACAAGTCAGTCGCTGCGATGTCCTCCCTCCGGTCCGGGTGGCTTTCCACAGCGGACAAAACGCCGCTCAACCCCGAGATCGGTCCCAACCGCCGCTTCGACTGGACCGAGTTGGCACTCGCCGACATCAAAGATGCGAAGAACACACTGGGTGGTTCGGTCAACGACGTCGTGCTGGCCATAACGACCGGGGCGATTCGGCATTTCCTTCTCGAGCACCGCGACTTCGACGTCGAAGGAGTCGAGTTCCGGGCAATGAATCCAGTCTCCACACGAAGCGCTGCAACCGCTGGTGCGATGGGTAATCAGGTCGCCATGTGGTTGATCGACTTGCCCATAGGCACGGTCGACCCGCTGATTCGATACGAACTGATCAAGGAGAGAACCCGAAACCTCAAAAGGACCAAACAAGCCCTGGGGGCGGCAACCCTCGTAGAGGTCAGCTCCGGCACCCCGATAACCCTCCTTTCATTGGCGAGTCGCTTCGTGGGTCCCAGGATTCGTCCCTTCAACATGACGGTCACCAATATCCCGGGGCCGCAGTTCCCCATGTACCTTCTCGAAGCGCGCATGCTGGCCAACTACCCGATGGTGCCGCTCTGGGGTCAGCATGGCATCGGCGTTGCCCTGTTTTCTTACAACGGGCGCCTGCAATGGGGGATCCAAGCCGATTACGACACCCTCCCCGACTCCGATCTCTTCATCGAGGCGATCAACGTCTCGTTCAAGGAGTTGCAGGAACTGACCAGGTGAGCCGTCTCGACCTCGCCGATGGTCTGAGACTCATGAACGAGGCGGCCTCCGGCCCTGGTTTCGGGCATCGGGAACACCTCGCCTTCGCCTGGGCATTGCTCGACGAGGCCGATGACGCCGAGGACGCCACCAGGGTCGCCTTGCTGACGATTCGCCACGTCACCACCGCGGCGGGAAACCCCGACAAGTTCCACACGACGATCACCGTGTTCTGGATCCGACTTCTCGACCACGTTCGTCGCACTTATCCGGAACAGGGGTCGATCGAAGGGGCCGTCGCCGCCTATCCCGACCTGGCAGACCCGGATCTTCCCAGACGTCATTTCTCCAACCTCGACGACGAGCGCTGCCGACGGGAGTGGGTCGAGCCGGACCTGGCGCCGCTTCCATGACGCTGGCCGCGGCTCTTTCCGGGGCAGTCATGGTCTCTTTCTCGGCGATCCTGTTCGCTCTCTCCGCCGTGGACCCGGTCACGGGAAGTTTCTATCGGGCGGCCTATGCGCTGCCCGTCCTGTTCATCATCTGGCTCATCCGGCGGCACCGGGATCATCGCCCGGCTGGTCGTCGATGGCTGGCAGTCGGAGCCGGTTTGGCTCTGGGAATCGACGTCGTCCTCTGGCACACCGCGATCAACAACATAGGGACCGGTCTGGCGACCCTATTGGCCAACTCCCAAGTGATCATCGTTGCCATCGCGGCCTGGCTGCTTCATGGTGAGCGACCCACCCGACGAGTCCTGATAGCGATACCAATCGTGCTCCTCGGGGTGACCTTTGTCTCGGGAGTGGGTCAGGGGGCAGCCTTTGGGGCCAACCCCCTGCTCGGAGCGGTCCTGGCACTCATCGCCGCTTTCTTCTACGCGACCTTCCTGCTCGGCTATCGGGCATCGAACGCCGACCGCGCCCCCGGCGCGGGACCCCTGATGGAAGCGACCGCCGGGGCCATGATGGCCTCGCTGTTGATTGGAACCTTGGGACCCGGCATCACTTTCGCTCCATCCTGGCCCTCCCACGGTTGGCTCCTCCTGCTCGCCCTTGGAGCTCAGGTCATGGCATGGCTGCTGATTGGCTACGCCCTGCCTCGTCTGCCCGCCGTGGAAACGTCCACCATCATTCTCCTCCAACCCGCCCTGACCATGATTTGGGGCTCCTTGATCTTCTTGGAACGCCCATCGGTTCTCCAGCTGATCGGTGCCACCTTCGTACTCGCCGGCGTGGGGATGGTCGCCGCCGCCCGGGCCCGGACCTCGCCCAGACCTGCGGAATCACCGGCTTAACCCCCGAGGTCGATGACGACCAGCCGCCCGGTTGGCCCTTCCACGACAGCGATGCCAACCCGGTCATACCCTGATACGACCAGATGGTTCCGCCCGCTCTCTGAGTCGAGCATGGCTGCGAAGGCGGCCCTGGCGCTGCTGGCGAGAGCGATGTCCTCCCCGTTGATCGCCACCCGGATGCCGGCGTCGAGGAGGTCATAGGCAAGATTCTCCCCGGGAGGATTGTCCCGCGAAATCCGCCCGGTCTGATACATCATCGCGGCGCGCTGTTCGGCGATCACGGTCAGGGCCTCACTGGAGTCGAGTGCCCCGAGGCTCTCTCCCGCCCGGAACTCGTTGAGAAGCTTCAGAACCTCCACCGACTCATCCCTCGCCTGACGAACCTCATCTGCAGGCGCCGGCGGGATGGTCAGGATCTCGTCGCCCTCGGGCACAACTCGCGCTGTCCCGAAGAGTGATCGGAGCGAGGCAACAGATCCGAACACGTTGTCGGGTCCAAGAGTCTCGAAGAGCTGTTGGGGAACAGCGGCGGGTCCGGCAATGGCCTCGACGACCGTGGAATCGTCGATGCCCGCCAGCCAGCTTTCCGGTAACGGAAGTGCCTTGGCGACACTGAACACGACCAGAAGCAAGGCAACCGCCCACAGCGCCCCAACCGCGGCGCCACCGAACCGATTGATCAGGTTGAGACCGGGAAGACTCATCACCTTGGACAGGTAGTGGGCTGCGACGCCCATCGACACCCCGAAGAGAAGGAACAGGACTATTCCGGCCCCGATAACCCCGATTTCGGGGGCGATGCCGAATCGGTCGACGAGGAACTCCCCGAGCGGGCCGCTCATCCTGAAGGCGATCCAAATGCCGGCGACCAACCCCACCAGATCGAGAGCCTCTCTGGCGAATCCCCTCATCCAACCGCGAACGAGCACACCGGCAAGGAACACTCCAAGGATGAAATCGAGCATGCGCTTTCGGGAACCTCGCCTTTTCTACGGAGAAGGGCGGCATCCAACGCCGCCCTGACTGACAAAGAACCTAACCCGGGCTACCCGGAATGACCGGCATCAGGGGGGAGGATCCGAATTCGCATCCTCTTGTTGGCTCTTCCCTTCGACTCGGTCTTGACCACTTCCACCTGACCCACTTCCAGTGTGGAGGCCACGTGCGTTCCTCCGTCCGCCTGCCGGTCAAGTCCGACGATGTCGATGACCCGGATTTCCTTCACCCAATCGGGTATCAGATTCACCTTGGTGCGAATCAGGTCGGGGTCCTTCAGCGCCTCTTCACGAGCCATGTAGAGGACTTCGGTGGGATATCCCTTCACCAGCTCATTGTTGAGCCTCCTCTCCACCTCCCGTCCCAACTCCGCCGACATCGACTCGAGTTCGAAGTCCATTCGCGCCTCACCGGGGGTCATGTTGCCACCGGTCACTTTGGCGCCGAAGTCCCGGAAGATGACTCCGGAGAGCGCATGCAAGGCGGTGTGGGTCTTCATGGTCAGATACCGTCGCCCCCAGTCGATGACACCCTCCACCCGGGTTCCCGGCTCGGGCAAGGCCGCTCCTTCGGCGACGACATGGAGCGGCCGGCCCCCCTGGCGAATCGTGTCGATGATCTCGACTCCCCCGCCGTCCCATCGGATCACACCAACGTCACCCGGTTGTCCTCCGCCCCGGGCATAGAACACGGTGCGGTCGAGGAAGATGCCGCCCCCGGCGACGTCGGTCACACTTCCTTCGGCTGTGGCGAGATAGGCGTTCCTCCCCGCCAGTTCATCAGTGGGTCCCGAACCGGCCATCGGACGAGCCTACCGGGAGGTGTTCTCGTGGGGAATGAAAGGCTGTCCGTGACCGGGGACGATGAGGGTCGCCGCTTCGAGAACCCGGGCCCGCCCGAGATGAAGGGCCGTCTGATCCGTGCCCAGAGGATCATCGTATGGGGCATCCTGGTGCCACCAGAGATGGGTCAACGCCACAAGCCCGCCATCTGTCGAGACCGTGGTTGTGATGTCCTGGGGGGTGTGCCCGGGGGTCTCCCACAACACCACCCCGTCGGCCACCTCGAATCCTTCCGCCGATCGCGATGTCCAGACGTCGTTCTTGTAGATCGCCCAGTGATCGTGTACCCGGGCGTTGGGGAACAGGGCGATGTTGATGGTGTGATCGGGGTGGTGATGGGAGATGATGACGTCGGTCACGTCCTCGGGACGGTGCCCGTGGCCGGCGAGTGGATCGAGGATGGCCGAGATCGATCGCACCATCCCGGGATCGACAACGATCAGGGAATCCCCCGATTCGATAAGCGAAACGGTGGACGCCACCGAATCGCCGGCATAACCCGAGCTGAGAAGATGAAATGAGGCCATAGGCGGAGGTTAGACCTGCCTACGTCCCGCTATTCCGGCGAGTCCTGTGCGGGCGGCTCTTGAAAGGCGGCGATCTCCTGGGTGTCGAACAGCCGGGTCTGGTCGGGGCTGGGTGGACGACGCCGAATCCCCGCGATGCGCTCCGGTGGGTCGGTGTATTCGATCATGTGCTCGCTGGCCTCGCGCCACGACTCCCCCAGCATCCGAGTCCGCCAGAAGTGGCCGGCCACGATCCGGATGGCGCCGGTCAACGGCACCGCGACCAGGACCCCCAGTAGTCCGGCCAGGGATCCGCCGACGATCAGGGCCAGCACAATGAAAAGGGGAGACAGGTTCACCCTGGTCCGTTGCACCAAAGGCGTGATCACGTGATTGTCCACCTGCTGGATGCCGGTGAATATCACCACGGCGACGATGGCTTGAGTCGGGTCTCCGTTGATGAGAGCCACAAAGGCAGCGAGCGCTCCTCCGACGATCGGCCCGAGAAACGGAATCATGTTGAGAAAACCGGCAAGTATCCCAATGAGCAGCCAGAAGGGCAGGTCGATAGCCCACATCCCGATGCTCGAGGCCACGCCGACTATCAAGGCCACCAGCAACTGCCCCCGGACGAACGATCCCATCGCCGTCGCCACCTGGCCTGCAACGAACGATGTCTCGTCCCGGTGTTTGGGAGGGGTGAGATTGAGCGAGCCCCTCTTGAAGCGATCCAGGTCGATGAGGATGTAGAGGGCGAGGACCGGGGCAAGGACGATGATGGCAACGGTCTCGGTGACGGTCCTGATCAGCTGGCCGGCGCCGGCCCCAAAGCCCACCAGAAGGTTTTGGATCGTCTCCTGGTTTGCCGGATCGTTGAGCCATGCAGTTATTGCATCCTGGCTGATCAGAGCATTGACATCGACACCCAGGTTCGTCCCTACCTCTTGTGCCCAGTCGAGCGCCTTGACGTATATCTGGGGAAGTTGCTGCACCAGTTCGACCGCCTGATCCCGCAGAGTCGGAAGCACCAACGCCACCCCCGCCAGGATCACGGCAACGAAAGCAAGGAAAGCCACGAACACGCCGAGAAGCCTGGGCACCCGGGCACGTTCGAGCGCCTTTACGGCCGGTTCGAGGAGAAACACCAGACCTGCGCCAAAGGCGATCGGCATCCAGATCACCCTCACTTGCCCGGCGATGAAGATCGCGACAGCCGCGAGGAGAAGCGCGCCTACGACGAGCCAAACTGTCAGGGCGGCTTGACGCAGACGATCGGGTGCCACCATGGGGCGGAAGTGTAACTAGCGGACGGCAATGACCAGGTTCGCTCCGGGACTCACCGAGACCACCCATCCGTCACCTCCAGCAGGCGATTCCCAGCCGTTCGCAGTCTGCGACCAGTCGCCGGGTACCCGGGCATCGCCGATCACTCTCACCGGCGCCGCGACCGGTACCTCCAATCGAAAAGCCCCCTGGACCGTGACAGGCGAACTCTTCTCGGGAAAACCCAGCCCGACTTCTCCTTCGCCAAGGAGGTTGAGTTCGGATATCGACAGAGCTGTGAGATCGGCATTCACCTCGCTGCCTTGCAGGACCAGACTCCAGGTGACACCGTCGGCGAGCAACAGATTCCATCCTGAGAAGAGGTAGCTGCCGGGGTCGACAACCGGTTGCAGCACCACCGAGAAACCTGCTCCCTGGGTTCGCTCCATTGCCTCGGCAGCCCCGATGGCACCGCCGGAGCGCAGGGGTCGGACCTCATAGAGGAACTCTGAGGTCGCAGCCACTTCGAGAGCGCCGTCGATCCTCGCTGACAGGGCGGCGACGTCGTAATCAACGGCGCGGGGACCGATCAGCTGCAGGCTGGCCGAAGGCATCAGAGCCCAGCCTCCGAGGTAACCCCAGCCGAACGCTACGAGTGAGAGCACCGCAGCAAAAGGAACCAGACCTGAAACCCGGATCTTGCCCCAGCGGGCATCCCGCGCCCAGTAGGCGAGCCAACCGACAAGTCCCCAAACCGGCCACCAGGCCGCCAGATCGAGAAGAATCGCTTTGCTGGCGAGACCCCCGGCCGTTGCGATGAGGATCAGCACGATGCCGAGAAGCGGGACCAACCATCCTCTGGGAATGCGTCGGCGACGCCCGCCGACGACGTGAGTCACCCTGTGTAGCCGGTGCCGAGCACAACGACGACGTCGGCACCCGGTTCGAGTTCCGGATCGGGAATCGGCTCAACCAGCGCTCTGGGGAGGAATTCGAGCAAGGCATTTGCCTCCGTGGAGAAGCCCTCCCGATACCAAATCCGTGATGGATTTTGCTCAGGTCGGTAATCGCCGGGCTGGACGGTGTTGTAGCCCGCGTCGGCGAGAACCGAAGTGAATGCACCGGCGGCACCGGCCACACCGATCGAATTGAGCACGACGACCCTCACCTCGCTCGGGGGCCGCACCGGCACGCCCTCCGAGGTCGTGGTGATCACCGTTGTAGAAGTAGTGCTGCCGCGGACGGTAGTCGTGGTCACATCGATCGATGTCACGGTCGTTGACGACGTGGCCGCCGAAGAGGGAGACGTCGTCGGCACCGAACCGTCACCGACCACCAGATAGAGGAGTATGAACACGGCGGCGCCTACCAGGAGAATGCCGAGCGTCATCATCGCCAGATCGCGATAAAAGCTCCCCGAGGCCCGGTCGGCGTGACGGCCTTTTGCCATCAGACGACCGCCTCCTCCGGCCGGCCAGTCGGCTCGATCGAAGCGCGCAACCGTGCGATCGTGAGCGGATCGCAGTCATACGCTTCGGTGTCATCCAAGACGCAAAGCAGGATCTCGTAGTAGGCCTGAGCGGTCAGACCCAGGTCGAACTCGATCATCTGATCCTTTGGTCCGGGTCGCAGCCACCAGGTCCGCTCGAATTCGAGGACTTCAAGTTGATCGGACGTCAACATCAAAACGAGGGTATTTGGGGTTGGCTGATTAGCCGTGTATTTGCTGGACTTGAGGAACCCTGAACGAGTCGTGTCACCCGGCGATGAGACCGGCGTGCACGTACAACACCGGCGCACCGTCACGGATCTCGAGAGTCAGCCACCAACCGTAAAGGCCACCCTTGCCCGACGGCCACTGCTCGGCAGGGATCCGGGTCGGGTCCGCCAGGAGCGCCGAACCCAACGGGCCTCGATAGGCGATCGCCCCGGTATAGGGCTCCGGCCCGAAGGGAAAGCTGGGGTCATTGGCCAGTGTCACTATGTCGCCGACGATCTCGGGAAGTGAGCGCCCCTTCTCGATCGGCTTGACGACCCATTCGGCGTACGCGGCATCCAGATTGCCCAGCAACTCGGCAAAAGCTGTTCCCGAGCCGATTACTGCTGTTGGCGTGGCGGAGGGTTCGAGGCTTTCGGTGATGGGGAATATCACCACCGTCGCCCGGTCGTCCAAGGGCAACGTCCTTGGCACGGCTGTCGCCGGATCGTCACCCACACCGTCGGCCGGCCAGCCGGGCGCACATCTACCGGGGAGATCGCCACAGGCGACCCAGCGACTGACGTTCAACTCGATGGTCCCCGACGAACCCGGCGGACGGTTGGCAGTGATGGCATAGAAACCATCGGCGGGCCAGTTTTCGGCTGGAATTTCACCGGTCGGAGACATCGGGCCAATGACCGGCATATCGCAACAAGCGGGAAGCACTGGTGGATCCATCGAAGCGACCGTCCATGTCGAGGCAGGCACAACCGTGGAGACAGCGGTCGACGCCGGCGCTGGCTGCTGGGTGGAGAGCGGCGCAGTTGGTGGAGGAGTGGTGACTCCAGGCTGGTCGATCGGTCCGACGTTCTGATCCGGCCGTGTCAGGAGTATCGCAACACCGCCGATGACGAGAAGTACGGCTACCGCGGTGGCGACCGCTGTAGCCCAGGGAGAGAAGGCCCTTCGCTGCGGGCGCGATGGCTGCATCGGTGCTGCGATCTCAGCGAGCGAAGGAGCCTCCCTGTCGAGCTGTTCGCCGTAATCGCGGAGCTGACTCATCAGGTCACGCATTGGCTTTCACCCCCAAGCCATTTCGAAGGTTGGCGAGAGCACGTCCGGCATTGCGCTGGACCGTCGACGGTGTCACACCAAGGAGGTCGGCTGTCTCCCGCACGGTATATCCGTAGGCATGCACAAGCATCACGGCGACTCTCTGTTTTTCGGACAGTCCCGAGAGACACGCCGGCAATCCGGGCTCGACACTGGGATTGTGGTGGTCGGGAGGAGCGGGCAACCTGACGGGCTTCCTCAGGTATTGCCTCGAGCGCGACTGTCCCACGCGGTAAACCCAGCCGGCAGGGTTGCTCATTCCAGCCACCTTCCGCCAGTGCTCCCAGGCGTAGGCAAGGGCCTCAGACGTTACATCGCCACCTACTTCGGGACCGTATCTGGCAATGAATGCGTGTCGCAGTCGCGGCCCCGAGCTCTCAACGAAGCGCTCGAAACCTCTCTCGGTCGGCTCCCACTCCAAGAGGATCTCCCTGTTCTCTCAACCCATGAGACCGATACCACCCGGGTCTGCGCGACATGAAGAGCAGAAATACCCTAAATCGGGTTTGCCCGCCTGAAGGCCCTCGGACATGTTCCGAGACTGGCGCGTGTTGCACCCCAAGCCGGCGAGAAGCGTTGATATTTCTCGGAAAATACCTTGTGAACCACTGGAAACTGTCTGGGGCATGAGGTAGTATCGAACATATGTTCGATACTACTGGAGGGATACCGAAGGGTCTTGC
>JBFHXF010000019.1:0-25485 GCA_041599115.1 Acidimicrobiia bacterium | reverse complement strand
CCAACGCCCTCCTCACAGAATCCCCTCCAGCCTGAGGAAGTCTGCGTAGAAGAAGCCCAGACCCAGGGCAACTCCGATACCCGTGAGAATCCAGAATCGGATCACAACCGTCGTCTCCGGCCAGCCGCGCAGGTCGAAGTGAAAATGAAGTGGCGCCATTCTGAATATTCGACGCCCGAAAAGCTTGAAGCTGGCGATCTGAAGGGCGACGGACACGGTTTCCGCCACGTAGATCCCTCCGAGGATCACCAACAGCAGGTGTGTGTTCGTCAGAACGGCGAGGGCGGCCAGGAGGCCCCCGATTCCCTGGGAGCCGACATCGCCCATGAAGATCTGTGCCGGAGGGGCATTCCACCAGAGGAACCCGAGAATCGCCCCGAACATCGCTGCCGACACGATCGCCAATTCCAACGGGTCCACCGCGTGATAAACCGGATCCGCCCTGAACTCGATTCCATTTCTGAACTGCCAGAAGGCTATGACTGCATAGGAGGCCACGACGAGGGCCGACGATCCCCCGGCCAAGCCGTCCATACCGTCGGATAGGTTCACTCCATTGGCCGCACCTGTCAGCATGACAAGTACCCAAACCACGAAGAACACCCCGAGATCGATTCCGAGGGGTCTGACAAAGGAAATCTCGGTGACGACCCCGGCCTCGGTCGCCCCCCAGGCGAAAAGACCCGCAATGACTATCTGGCCCCCGAATTTGGCCGCTTTGGAGAGCCCGAGGCTCCGCTGATGAGAGAACTTGATCCAGTCGTCGAAGAACCCGACAGCTGCCATCCCCGTGAGAGCCAGGACGGCCAATAGGCCGCCCGCCTGATAGGGCAGCCACTGGACGGAGATCCCCCCCGAGATTCCGCCGACCCGCAGGTGAGCAAGCACATAGCCAACGATGGCCGCGAGGACAAAGACGACCCCTCCCATCGTCGGGGTACCCTGCTTGTGAGCGTGGCCCTTGATGTCCTCCTGGATGAACTGGCCGATCTCCCTTTTTCTGAAGTACCGAATGGCATAAGGCGTCCCGAACAGGGAGACCAAGAGCCCAACAGCTGAGGCCGTGAGAAGAGAGATCACGCCGTCATGCTCCCCGAAGCCGGGTCCGGACCTGCGGATTCATCGAGTTTCCCCAGCAGATCCAACACGACTTTCCTATCACTGAATGGCTCGGCCACTCCGGCGATCTCCTGGACGGTTTCATGTCCCTTACCGAGAACCAGGACCAAATCACCCGGCTCGGCCCTTGACAGGGCGATCTCGATGGCTCGTCTTCGGTCGAGCTCGATTACCCGCTTGGTCTTCGATGGAATCCCGCTCGCCAGTGCACCCGCTATCGCCGCCGGGTCCTCGGAACGAGGGTTGTCACTGGTGACAATCACAAGGTCGGCAGCTGCAGCCGCGGCTCCCATCAAAGGGCGCTTGTTGGCATCCCGGTCTCCTCCCGCACCAAGCACGGCAATGACACTTCCTCGGGCGAGTTGTCGGCCCGTCTCGATGGCGAGCCCGATTCCGACCGGAGTGTGGGCGTAATCCACAACGACCTGGAGTGGGGAACTCCCCGAAACCAGCTCGTACCGGCCTGGCACACCGGCGACACTGCACATACCGTCCAAGACACGCTGGACATCAATGCCAAGAGCTGCACAGCAGGCAGCGGCCATGATCAGATTCTTCACATTGAACTCGCCGATCACCGGGCTCTCGATCGCCACTACCCGGCCCGGGGCGTGAAGATCAAAGGAACTCCCCGATGATCCCAAGATCAGATTGGTGGCGTAGAAGTCACCGCCAGACCCGACTGCAGTCACCGGCATATCGGCCCATGACGCGATTCCTCTACCCACAGGGTCGTCGGTATTGATCACAGCCCGACCGATGTCGTGCTCTCGAAAAAGCCGCTCCTTGGCCGTTCGGTATGAAGCCATGTCGCGGTGAAAATCGAGATGATCCTGAGAGAGGTTGGTGAATGCGGCCACGGCGAACCTGGTGCCGTTGACACGTTGCAGTTCGAGCGCATGAGAGGAGACCTCTGTGGAGATGACCTGGGCGTCGAGATCCCTCATTTGTGCCAGAAGACGCTGGAAGTCGGTCGCCTCCGGGGTCGTCCTCACCGACGGCCCCACGTGCAGGCCGCCAACCGATGACCGAATCGTACCGATCAGACCCACTTTCAACCCGGCGGATTCCGCAATCGACTCGATGAAATGAGTGACGGTCGTCTTCCCATTGGTTCCGGTGACGCCGATCACGGGAACGGTCCGCGACGGATCCCCGTGAACAGCGGCCGCCATTGGGCCCATTACCGATCTCGGGTCTTCGACCACGATCTGTGTGACGCTGAGGTTCATCACCCTGTCGACGCAGACAACCCGGGAACCCGCCTTCACAACGTCCTTCACGTAGTCGTGTCCGTCGTGGACCAAACCGGGCACCGCCACGTAGAGGACACCCGGCCCTGCCATTTCTGAGTCGTGAGTCACATCGACCACCGCAATCGAGCCGTCTCCAACCACCGATCCAGACACCAGCCGGGCAAGTTCGAACGCGTTCTTACCCGACATCAGGGGTGACCCCGAGACGGTGTAGCGCCTGTTCCATCACGGTGGCGAAGACGGGTGCGGCAGACAAACCACCTGTCCGGAATTCCCGCGAAGGCGAGTCGATGACGACGGCCACCACAACCCGCGGGTGATTGATCGGGGCCAACCCTACGAAGGACGCCCGCGTCTCATCTGTGTATCGGCCGTCCGGACCGAGCTTGTTGGCGGTCCCGGTCTTGCCGCCTACGCGATAACCCTCGACCTGGCCGGCCTTTCCGGTGCCTTCGTCAACGACCGAGGCGAGAAGTTCGCGCATCAGTATTGCGGTTCCTTGTGACACCACGCGATGCGTCGCCGGCGAGAAGGGCGCCGAGACCCCATCTCCGTCAACAGTGGCGGACACGATGTGTGGCTGGGTCCAGATGCCGTCGTTACCGATGGCGGCGTAAGCCGCCGCCATCTGCAGGGGCGTGGCCGCTACCGAGTAACCGATCGCGGCTGACGCCCAGCAGGTCTCACAGCCGGCCGCGAAGTTGAGAATGCCGGGAGCCTCGACGGAATAGTCGACACCCGTCTTGGAACCCAGCCCGAAAGATTCGATGTAAGAGACCAGCCGGTCCTGGCCCAGCCTTTCAGCGATGAGAATCGATCCGACGTTCGAGGAGCGGGTGAAAATGTCGGCGACAGTCATGCTCGCGGTGGGATGGTGGTCAAAATCGCGATAGCACCCGTAGAGGTCATCATCGGCCGACCGGCAAGCGTCGGGGCGAAGCTCGATGACGTCACCCACGTCCGGTATGACCGTTCCCACCTCGACCTCACCCTCTTCGATGGCGGCGGCAAATGTGATCAGCTTCTCCGTCGATCCCGGTTCGAAAACACCCCTTACGATGAAATTGGAAAAGGCCCGACAAGACGGCGGGTCTTCAGCCGAATCGCAAGACGGGTCGATGGTCTGGCGGGCCTCTGGATCGAACACCGGGGCACCGGTCATCGCCAGAACTCCGCCGGTCTGGATATCGAGCACGACTACCCAGCATGAACGGCCCCCGGTCGTTGAGAGGGCAACGACACATGCCTGCTGGGCCTTGTATTGAATTGGGAGGTCGATAGTCGTCATCAGATCGACGCCAGGCACCGCGGGGACGATGTCACTGATTCCCTGGGGTATCGGCCGCCCACTGAGATCGCGCTCGAACAAAGCGTGGCCAGGTGTGCCACGCAGTTCCTGGTCATATCTGAATTCCAGACCCTCTTGGCCATTGCCGTCGATGTCGACGAAACCCGTGACGTGGCTGGCGACGGTGCCGGCGGGATAGACGCGGGTTGCCTCCGGCAGGGAATAGACCCCCGTTATCCCCATGCCAATGACCTGATCGGCAAGGACCGGATCAACCTGGCGGTCGATGTACACGAAATCTTTGTCAGAGGTGAACCGCTTATACAGCAGGTCAGAGTCGACGTTGAGAATCGCCCCGAGTTGCTGCGCCGCCCAAAGTGGCTCCTTGACCTGGACGGGCACCGCATACAGGCTTTGGGCCTCGACGGTGAGCGCCATCAATTCCCCGTTCTTGTCGAAGATCTTGCCCCTTTGCGGTGGCAGATCCCGGGACACCAGACGCTGGGAGAGACCTTTGTCGGCGAGCTCGGCTGCCTGCACAACCTGCACCTGAATCAGCCGGTATCCCATCCCGAGCCAGGCGAAGACGAGAGCCAACCCGACAATCGCGATGCGGACATGACTGGCGGTCCAGCGTCGGGCAGACCTTCTGGCCGCCACGACTCAGGTCTCCGGCCGTGACTCCGGAGGTCGGGGCCCTCGATCCCCGTCCATGAGCCCGGCTCCAGCGCGCCGTCGGGTCGTCATTGGGTTTTCTCTTTCGCGTCGGCGGAGGCCACCGTCGGGCCGACCGGAGTGAGATCTACGAGTATCTGGTTGGTTGAACGTGGCATGACCATTCCCAGTTCCTCGGCGAGAGGCGCAATCCGGGCCGGATTCTCCAAACGTGCGATTTCCAGCTGAAGCTCCTGATTGAGAGCGTGTTGTTGGGCAATCGACCTTTGCAGGTCGGCAAGTTCGAACGCCGAGCCGTCTAACGAGGTCCGGGCGAAGACCAGGCCCAGAAAGCCAATGACAGCAACGAGAACCACGATCATCCAAGGTGCCATGATGGGCTTACGGGTGCGTCGCCCGCGAACAACCCGGAAACGTGGCTCGTCCGCTACTCGACGAGCCGGATGGGCGGTCACGAGGCAACCTTTTCGACCGCTCGCAGCGCGGCGGACCTCGCACGGTTGTTTGCCTGGATCTCAGAAGGAGAAGGTCGGAGAGCCTTCCGGGTCAAAAGCCGAAGCTCCGCGGAGCGGCCGCATCCGCAGATCGGGAGGTCCGGAGGGCAGATACAGCCTCTCGCACCTTCGGCAAATCTTTCTTTGACGATGCGGTCCTCGAGCGAGTGATAGGAGATGACCACAACCCGACCCTCCGGCTCTATGAGATCCAGGGCTTGATCGAGACCGGATCGAATCGCCTCCAGCTCCCCGTTCACGGCTATCCGAATCGCCTGAAAGGTCCGTCGGGCGGGATGTCCCGCCCGACGACGGGCCGCGGGTGTTGCCTCTGCGATGACAGTGGCGACCTGGCGTGTTGAACTGAACGGGCGGTGCATGACAAGGGCGTGGGCTATCCGTTTGGCCAGCGGCTCCTCTCCGTAGCGACGGATGACCCGGGCCAGATCGAGTTCCGGCCATTGGTTGACGACGTCGGCGGCGGTGAGCCCGGCGTCTGGACCCATCCTCATGTCGAGTGGGCCGTCGTTTCGATATGAGAATCCTCGCTCCGGCTGATCGAGCTGATGTGACGAGACTCCGAGGTCGAATAGCACCGCCGAAACCGCCTGACCACTCAGCCCCGCGACGACCTCGGCGAGATTCTCGAAGTTCCCTTGCGCCACGGCGATCCCCATCCCGCGAGCATTTGCGAGCGCATCAGGATCCCTGTCTATGGCCAGAACCGTCACGTCTTCTCCAAACTCATCCAGCAACCGTCCGCTGTGACCACCACCACCGAATGTGGCGTCAACCACCACTCCGGGAATGATGGGGGTCAACAACTCGACCACCTCATCAGCCATCACCGGCCGGTGGTAACCGCGGTCACTACTGGCACGGTCCTGGCTCATGGCCAGCCCCCCGGGCGCTGGTACCAATAAGGAAGCGGGCGGAGTCAGGGGCCTTCCAATTGGTTCCGGGGGGCTGGCGATGGGCCAGCAAGATTCATCTGGGTGCTGAGATCAGTCGTCCTCCTCGATATAGATCGCATCGCCTGCCTCGCGGTCCCGGACATACCGATCCCGATTCCACAGCTCGATGTGGTCATAGACGCCAAGAACAACGATTTCCGTCGAGGTTTCCAGAGAGGCGAAATCGCGCAGGTCGGGTTTCACCAGCACCCGGCCTGACTTGTCCGGCGCCTGCAGATCGGCGCCGCCGAACACCGTCCTGGCCACCCGACGTCCCCCCTTGTCGGCGGGCCGATCGATCACCTCGGACGCCTTTGCCGCGAAGTCCTCGGAGGGAAAGACGAGAAGCTGACGATCCTGACCTTTGGCCACAACGCAGCCTTCCTCGAGCCCACGGCGGAAACCGGCTGGCATGACCACCCGTCCCTTCCCGTCAAGGCTGTGGAAGTACTCACCGAGGAACACTTCTGCTCATCTCCGTCCGTCCGCACTACTGACCATCCTTGGTCGTGTGCGCCACTATGACCCACTTTCCCCCACTTGTCAACCTTTTCTCCCACTTTGCCCTCCTCAAGGGCAAAGTGGCACAGAATGCGAGTCAGATTTGATATCGATGAAGCGCCCGAGAGCTTTGGTCAGAGACTCAGAATGTGCGAATCAGGCGACTTCGAGATAGGGGCGCCAGTCGGGATCGAGGTCGAACCCGGTGCTCGCCAAGATCCAGGCGAATCGACGCGGTGGCCCGGGGGCGCTGGCCAGTTTGAAGCCCGCCTCGCCGATGAGTCGATCTCCCTTGCGGATGTTGCAGCTTCGACAACAAGCAACGACATTCTCCCAGCTGTGATCGCCGCCCCGGGAGCGGGGCGTGACGTGGTCGATCGACTCCGCCGCTGCCCCGCAATACTGACAGCGGTGTCCGTCTCGCCCGAAAACGGCCCGTCTCGTCACCGGGGCGGCGCGACGATATGGGACCTTGACGAAACGAGTGAGCCGTACAATCGAGGGCACCAACAGGCTTGAGCGTTCGCTGTTCCACGACTCGTCCCGGTGCACGACGACGGTGGCCTTTTGATTCAGGACCAAGACCACCGCACGGCGGGCTGTAACCACGGAAAGTGGTTCGTAACTCGCATTCAGTACAAGAACTCTGGCCATTTCGATGCCTAGCGCGCCTTCACGACGTTACCAAGCGGGTGAAGTCAGTTCCGCATCCCGGGACCCGCCGGTCCCGCCTGTGAGTCTGAGCGCCTCGCCGACCGCGGTGGTGATCGCCTTCTGCCAGCCCTCCCCCACATTGGCCCGGCCGACGCTCTCCGAGGTGCCGTTGGAGGCGACAACTGTCAGTTCTCCACGATCGCCGATCGAGACGCCGACGATCTCCACGGGGATCTTGCCCACAACCTGGCACCAAGCATCTGCCACGCCCTGAACGATCGCTGATGGATTGGGAGGGGCGATGCGAAAGGACCTCACCTTCCGGCCCATCACCTCGATCCGGGCGCCGCCCTTTATCGGCGTAACCCGGACCTCCACGCCGGGGCTCCCCTCCGAGGTCGACATGGCCGCCCGACCCACCTTCACCCTTGCCGACGAAGCCGGTCTGACGCCGTAAGCCACAAGCAGCGCACGAACCCTTTCCATGACTTCCTTCTCATCAGCCCCTGGCTCCAGTCTGACGTTGATCCCACCATTCACGGTGTCGTCGAGATCCACCGACACCGACGCCACCCCGGGAAGATCCTCGAGACGAAGAGCGAGGTTCGTCATGCAAACCGTCTCATTCTCCGGCGCCATCGGAGAAAATCGAGAGTATCAACCTCGACTACGGCTGACATGTCGTTGCCATAAGCGGTATGAAACCTCCAATCGAGGTAATCCGAGGAGGGAAACACCCCACGATGAGAGCGAAAAGCCATGGCGGTCCTGACCGCCTCCCAGAGCAGCATCGGGTGGCGGAGCAAAAGCCGCAGATGTCTGCCAACGCCCAAGCGGTTTCTCATGACGGTGTAGCCATTCCCGTGAGGGAGTCTAACGCCCGCAATGGAGGGGCACCGGTAGAATCTCCAATCGGAACCGGACGGCGGGAGAATCGCTTGCTTGAACTGACACCTACGCATGTTGAGCGTTTCGTCGACGGCTTCGACCGTATCGCCACCAATGTCGAGAAGGTCATCCAGGGCAAGCGGGAAGCCGTGGAACTGGTGATACTGGCCTTGGTGGCGGAGGGACATGTTCTGGTTGAGGACGTGCCTGGAGTCGGCAAGACTCAGCTGGCCAAGTCGATAGCCAGGTCGATCGACAGCGTCTTCCAGCGGATCCAGTTCACACCAGACCTCCTCCCCTCGGACGTGACGGGTGTGTCGATTTGGGAGCGTCATCGCAGCGAGTTTGAGTTCAAACCGGGGCCAATATTCGCCAACATCGTCGTCGGTGACGAGATAAACCGGGCGAGCCCTAAGACTCAGTCCGCCCTGCTCGAAGCGATGGAGGAGCGTCAGGTGACGTCTGACGGCGTCACCCGACCGCTGGATGAGCCTTTCATGGTGCTGGCCACGCAAAATCCCCTCGAGCACGAAGGCACCTACCCACTGCCGGAAGCACAACTCGATCGCTTCATGATGAGAGTGGTGATCGGCTACCCGAGCCGGCAGAAGGAACTCGAAATCCTGGACACTCATGGCGTGCGATCCACCTTCTTTGACCTCATGCCTGTGGCAACGATCCATGAGATCCTCGAGATGATCGCTTTGGCCAGAGCGGTGTCGGTATCCCATGCGGTGAAGACCTATATCGTCGACCTGGTCGAGGGGACGCGAAACCACAGTGACATCCTTCTCGGCGCCTCACCGAGGTCCGCCCTGTTCCTCCAGCGTCTCGCCCGGGCTCGCGCCATATCGCAGGGGCGTGACTATGTCACCCCCGACGATGTCAAAATCCTGGCCCACCCGGTCCTGGAGCATCGTCTATCGATGCGACCGGAAGCACAGATGAGAGGTGAAGCGCTTCCCGACCTCATCGACGAGATCATCGGCAGATTGCGAGTACCAGGGACAACCTCCCGGATAGCCACCTGATGCCCACGATCCGGGGATGGTCGTTGACCGGTGCCGGTCTCGCCCTGGTCTTCCTCTGGTACGCCCTCGGCGAGGCAGAGCTTCTTCTTGCCGGGGCCTTCTTGCTGTTCGCCCAAGTGGGGGCCGTCCTCATCGTCAGGCTCAGCCGCCCCACGATGGAGGTCACTCGTCGCATCGGCTCGTCGATCGTCTACGACGGCGACACGACGACGATCACATTGCTCGTCCAGAACGCCGGGAAGAGGGCTGCGACCAACCTCACTATCGAGGACGATGTCAACCGCCTGGGTGTGGCAACGTTCGAGGTCGCCAAGATCGCCAGAGCCGCCACCACTTCGGCCACATACCGGGTGACCTGCCGCCCTCGCGGCATCTACCGGGTCGGGCCCGCCATCGTCCGGAAAACGGATCCACTCGGGCTGGCGGAGACTGCGATCACCGTGGGCCCGGTGGATCGCATCGTCGTCTACCCCGCGATCGAGGCCTTGAGCGGTTTCCCGATCGTGCGGGGCCAGGATCCCACCATGCAGGCCTCCCGGCCCGAGCACAGTCGCCAGGGTGGTGAGGATTTCTACACGCTGCGGGAATACCAGTTGGGTGACGACCTCAGAAGGGTCCATTGGCCGAGTTCCGCCAAGACCGATGACCTGATGATCCGCCAGTTGGAGACCCCCTGGCAGTCGAGGGCTCTGGTCCTCCTCGATATTCGGGCTGGGTCCTATCAATCCTCGACAGCTTTCGAGAGAGTCGTTTCCGGCGCCGCCACGATCGTGACTCATCTCATCCGATCAGGCTTCGACGCGGACCTCTGGGCCGGTGATGCCGAGCCCATCGATGCGTCCCGTTACGGATCGGCCATGCAGAGATTGGCGCTGGTTGGCCCCGACCCGGCCGTCGACATCCAGTCGGTGGCCACGAGGATCCGCCAAAAAGGCGGCGGCGGTGCACTTGTGATGGTCACCGGCCATGCCGACCAGCCGTTGCTCAACGTGCAACAACTGCTTTCTCACGATTACCCCACCACGGTCTTATTGACGGTCTCCCCAACTTCCTCCGAAGCACTGACCAGATTCAACCGCCTTGGTGTGATCACGATCTCGGCTCCCCCCGATGGTCTCTGGGCCCCGGCCTGGATGACAGCTATGAGGTCCTCATGGACAACCGCCTCGGTCGGATAGCCGGCGTAGCCGCTTTCGGCCTGATGATGGGGCGCCTCAGCCGTCTGATCGAGTCGGGTGGGTCGGCTCCGTCCTGGCAACTGATCATGGTGGCCTCGGCTTTTCTCGGTGGCGTGGTCTGGTGGTTGCTCCGTCAGACCGTGTCCCGCGCCAGACTGGCCGCGGGGCTGTTCATTCTCGGTGGAACGATCCTTTTTCTGAGAATCTCGAGCCCTGAGAACCTCGTCGCAGGATTCATACCTACCCCTGACACCGTTCAGACCCTGTCTCGTGAACTGGCGACCTCGATCGATTTGATTCGATTCGGGATAGCTCCGGTGAGCCCGACCCCGGGGATCATGGCGATCCTGGCCGGGCTCATGTGGATCATCGGCGGATTGTTCATGAGGGGAGCCAGCGAAGGCCCGACGATGTCGATGGCCCTGCCTTCACTCGCCCTCTATCTCGAGTTTGCGGTGATGGATCGTAGGAGGCTGACTCTGGGCTGGATGGCAGCGGCGACGACCGTCATCGCTCTCGCCATGGTCGCGGTGGCGACGGAGCGTCGGATCGAAGCAGGCCGCGTCCGAACCGAAGAAGGACGGCCGGTTCCCCGTCAGACCCGCGTCACCGCGATCGCTCTTGCGTCGGTGATCGGCTTTGGTGCCGTCGCGGTCACCGCAGCGGCGTCCGATTTGGTGCCCCCATTCGGAAAGCTCCAGTTAGGGCCGGGTAACGGATACGGGCCGGGTTACAACGGCGTGTCATTCGACCGGCTGGCCGACCTCCGCCAGCTGGTCATCGAGCGGTCGAATCAGGTGATGTTCACCGCCGTGCTCGACGCCAACGCTCCTTCGGCCAGCCAGATCTACTGGCGCATGGAGAGCCTCGACGATTTCGACGGAGCCGCGTGGCGACCCGGCGGTGTCGTCGGCGGGTTCTTCCAGCCGGGGCGAGCGGGTGGTAACCCCGACTACGCCTATCGGGGGTCGGCTCAGCAAATAGCCGCCAGAATCAAGATCGACAAGCTGCGGAGTGAGGTCGTTCCCACGGCGGGGATTGCACTCGACATAGAAGCCGACGAAGTGAACCTGTCAATTCTGCGGGTGGCGGAAGATGGTTCGGTCATCTACCAACCCGGGCTCAACCAGGACGACGAGTACGTGATAACAGCCTTGCTGCCGCTGGAGAGACAAGACATCGGCGCTCTGGCGAGCACGCCCGAAGGCGCCTTCAGTCCCGTCTTTGCCAGAGCGCAGGAAGCGGGCTTGTTCAACTACGAACCGAACACGGTGCGACGGGAACAAACGCGGCCTGAAGGTTTGGATCGTTTTGTCGCTCTGCCCGACGGCCTCCCGCTGGCTGTCAGGGCTGAGGCAGTGGCCAGGACAAAAGGAGCATCCACCGATTTCGAACGAGCCTGGCTGCTTCAGTATTGGTTCCGTGACAGTGGCGAGTTTTCCTACAGCACTTCGGTCTCCAGCGGATTCGGGAGTCTTCAACTCGAACAATGGCTGACCGATCCCACCAGTCTCAACTACCACGTCGGTTATTGCGAGCAGTTCGCCGCTTCCATGGCCGTCCTCGGGAGAACTCTCGGAATCCCCAGCAGAGTGGTCTGGGGTTTCACCCCGGGACAGACCCAGGCTCAATCAGACGGGACAGAAATCGTGGTCGTTCGAGACAACAACGCTCATGCCTGGGTCGAGATGTGGATGGATGGGTTCGGCTGGGTCAAGTTCGATCCAACTCCGCGTGGCGGTGGCGTCCTGCCCAGCAGTGTCACCGCCGGCTTCAACCCGATAGCTTTCCTCGAAGCACCGACCCCACCAGCTGCCAACGCCAATCGCCCCAACCCGTTCGACCGTCCCAACCTGCTCGAATCGGAGTTGGGCGGTGGCGCTTTGCCGGAGAGACCAGGCTTCCCCTGGGGATGGTTGCTCGTTATCCCACCGGCGATAGCCGCTCTCGGGATCGTGCCCTGGGCGAAGGCCACCCGGCGAAGGCGCCGACTGGCCCGATTGAGGGACGGTGACATCACCGCCGCCTGGCACGAGATGGTCGACCGTCTCGCCGACCTCGGTCAGCCCATACCGCCCCAAGAAACACCACTCGAATTCGCCTCCCGGACCGACGAGAGCCTCGTCTCATTGGCCTCGAATTACTCAGCTGCCGTCTACGGGGGTCGCAACGGCATGGCCACATCGTCCGACCTCGAGATCATCGAGGACTGGTTGCGTCGCCGCTACGAGGGGGGCCAGAGGATCAGGGCCGCTTTCAACCCCAGGTCGCTGCTGCGCTCAGACTGAGGTCAAGATCCTGAGGCCTGGAGCTCGTCGGCTACGTCGTCTTCGACACGTCTCAGCATATTGAGGAACTGGTCTCGATCGAGCTCGAACCGGGTGACGTCTTCCTGGACCTCCCGCGTGATCTCATCGATCGCCACGAAAAACGCCAGTTGTCCCTGTCTGAGGGCGTCCATCAACTCGCCCTCATCTGAACTCACCCGGAAAATGGACTGTCCATCGGTGACGAGCTTCACGTCAGCCAGATGATTCTCCATCTCACCTTCGCGTCTGAGATAGTCCCAGGCGCGGCGGACCCGTTGCAAGGACATGCCGTTGTCAAGAAGACTTCTCACGACCCGCAGGGCCACGAGATCCCGAAACGAATAGAGGCGCCGGACTCCAGGGCGCCCGCCACTTCCCTGAATCGACGGTGTGACCAGTCCAACCCGGTCCCAGTATCGTATTTGATGGTGTGTGCAATTGGCCAGCCGGCATGCCTGCTCGGCGGTGAATGACTGCTCCACTGGTCCCTTCCTAAAACTCCTACGACGACCCTGAGGCAAGGGTCGGATTACGTTCCACGACGATTCCCCGCCTCCCGAAGCGAACGCCGGGGCCGGAACATTAGCCGGTCTGTCTCGGGCACGCGCCGCCGGCGTCTCCGACTGTTCGACGTCATGCCGGCGGCGTGGTCGATTCAGAAGTTGATCCGGCTACTCGACCGTGTCCTGTTCGGTCGGAACTTCGCTATGACTCCTCATCCGCGAGCCCAACCTGGTTACGAGAGTGGTTGCCGAGGCCACAAGCAAGGCGAACCCGCCAACGGCCACGATCGTATTCGACGCGAAGAACGCGACGACAACAACCAGGCCGGCAACGACGCCGATGAGAGAAAGACGCAGCCACAGCCTCGAGGGGTGGTGGATGTTGCGAACGGCGCGGGCGAGCTGAGGGTCCTCCTCGTAGAACTGGCGCTCTATCTCCGCCAGGATCTTCTGTTCGTTGTCATCGAGTGGCATCGGCACCGCTCCGTCAACCCAAGTCTTGTCTCTGTCAAACAATACACCCGGTCGGGCGACAGTTCACTTGTCAGATCCAGGATCTCCGTCAGGCATGTCGAGAAGCCGGGCGGGTGAAACAGATCCGTCGCCGTATTTCTCGTGGATCCCTGATACCGCCTCCGCGATTCGATCCCACCGCTGATTGCTATCGATCGTCAGCTGCCTTGGCATGCCGGCAGGGACCAGTGAGGATCCGCCAAGCCCCAACAGACGGACCGGTCTGGAGAGGTCGGCTTCACCCAAAAGCCGCTTCCCGAGGCTGAAGAGATCTCGCGGCGAATCGATCGGTGCACCGTGGGTGAGACTTCTCGTAATCGTGGAGAAATCCTCGTAGCGCACTTTGATTGTGACTGTCGCGGCCGCCAATCCTGCTCTACGAAGTCGACCCGCCAGTCGCTGTGACTGACCAAGAAGGACCGCCTCGAGGTTTTCCCGACCCGCGATATCAGCCGGAAACGTCTCCTCGACCGACACCGATTTGGCCTCGCCGTCAGCGACGACGGGACGCGGGTCGATTCCCATGGCAAGATCGATGAGATGCCTCCCCGCTGTCGGGCCAAAAGCGGCTGCCAGAGCCGCTTCAGGAATACTCGCCAGATCGCCCACGGTGGAGACGCCGAGTCTGCTGAGACCGGCCAGGGTGGCCGGCCCCACACCCCACAAGGACTCGACCGGGAGCGGATCGAGAAACCGGCTCTGCTCCGCCTGGGGCACATGGACCAAACCATCCGGCTTGGCTGCCTCCGAGGCCAGCTTCGCGACAAATTTAGATGCCGCTATGCCCACCGAGGCCGGGAGGCCCAGTTGGCCGGCGATCGAAGCGCGTATGGCCACAGCGATTGAAACCGGGGACTCGTAGTGGCGGCGCAAACCCGCGACGTCGAGAAACGCCTCGTCCAGGCTCAGTCCTTCCACTTTTGGCGTGAAGGTGCGGAGTATCGAGAAGACCTGCTCCGAAACGACTCCGTATCGACCATGTGATGGGGAGATAACGACCAGATCTGGGCAGAGCCTTCGTGCAGTCGACGTCGGTTGCGCCGAGCTCACTCCGAACTTCCGGGCCTCGTATGACGCGCTGGCGATGACGCCCCTCGGCCCCGTTCCACCCACCGCAACAGGCCTGCCGCGAAGAGTGCCATCTTCGAGTCGTTCCACCTCGACGAAGAACGAATCCATGTCGACATGAAGGATCGACTCGGTCCACATAGGGCGAAGTTACCCGGCACAAGGCGCCGATAAGGCCAAACTAGAAACAATGGCTGCATTGGTACACCTCGTCCGCCACGGTGAAGTGGAGAATCCTGAACATCTCGTTTACGGCGATCTGCCCGGATTCGGCCTTTCACCTCACGGAGTTGAGCAGGCAAAGCGAATTGGTCGCTACCTGGGCCCCCGGCCCGTGGTTGCCATCTGGTCTTCACCGCTGGAACGCTCCTTGAGGACCGCGGAGCACATTGCCGCACGGAGCGGTGTCCCGGTGAAGGTCGATGCTGACCTCACCGAGTGGGAGCTGGCCAATCGCTGGCGAGGTCACAGTTGGCGCTTGATTCCGGAGAGCTATCCCGGTGAGTTGGAGGCGTATCTCAAACACCCGGAGAATCTCCCCTTCGCCCCCGAGACCCTGGCAGCCGTCGCCGAGCGCGTGGCCAATGTCGCCAGGAGGCTCGACGCCGAGCACCCTCACGGAGACGTGGTGATCATCTCGCATCAGGATCCCATTCAGGCGGCGAGGCTCCGGTTGCTCGGCTCGAGCTTGTCCTTGCTGAATGATGAGAAGCCGGGGCTTGGGACCGTCGTGACCCTTCGACCGGGCCCGACCTGGCGTGAGGAGACGGTCTGGGAGCCGGGTCAATCACCTCGTTTTGGTGAGAAACCGGATTTGCGGATCCTGGCCCCCTCCGACGGCGGGTCGTCGCCAACTTCGGCTTGAGCCGGGCGGCTGGGACACTCCCCGAATGACAGCGATACTCCTGTCCTCGATGTCCCTGGCCGCGGCCTTGGCTTGGGTGGGCGCCCTGATCATCGACCCCGGACCCTACGACTCCGGTGCCACATTCCTGATTGGTCTCGGTCTGTTGGCTGCCACGACCGTCGGTATCGTCGGCCTGGTTCTGGTTGGTGGCCGCTGGGCGAAACGCACTGTTGACGGAGCTCTGGCCGGCACTTTCCTTCTGGCGATCGGCCGTCCCGTCGACGGTTGGTGGATTGCAGGAGTAATCCTGACGTCCACGGCCATCGTGGCCGTGTCGGCCCGTCCGGTGGCCTCCGGCGTGAGAAAACTGCCGGCTGCCACCGGACCGCCGGAACGATCCGTCCTTCTGACCCTGGTGCTCATCGCGGCGCCTTTCGCTCTCGGGTTGGCTTCGTTGACAGGATCGAGCCTGACGACCGTCGCCGTCGGAGCATCCGCACCACTTCTTGCTCTGTGGTACTCGAGGGTCATGGCCGGAGGCCTCTACCTGGCCCGCTACGGGTGGCCAGTTCTCGCTCTCGGCCTCGCTCCGACCCAGCCAATAGCCGCGGCCGCCGCCTCGGCCTTGTTGGGAATCGTGGTCGCCGTGATCGCCCTCCATCCAAGTGTCAAGGTCGCCTTCTACCCGCCATCCGAACGCGCCACCGTGTATCCCATCCCGCCAGAGCTGGCCCCGAAGGAAGTCCTGGATGCAGCAGAGCTGGATGAGAAAGGCCGTCGGATTTGAGACGACTCCCCAACCCGTGGATAGCGATACCCTCCCTCGGCCTGGGAGTTCTCGCCGCAGCCCTCGCCTGGGTCGTGGCCAGCGTGAGTTGTGACCTGTCTGATCCGCTGACCGGCTGCGTGGGTTGGTCGGCCGCCGCTGCTCTTGGCGCTTTCGGGCTCGTAGCTATCGGAACCGCCCTCGTTCTCGTACTCGTGTTCCGGAGCATCGGGGAATGGCAAGAGAGGCGCGAAGACTCGAGTCGGTGAGTCGGAGTGATTTCCCGGGTCCGATGCGTGGGCTTCAGATGCGGCTGAAGACCAGGGCCACATTGTGACCCCCGAAGCCAAAAGAGTTGGACATCGAATGGTCCAAGACGATTTCCCTCGCCTCGTTGGGCACATAGTCGAGATCACACTCGGGATCGGAAGTCTCGTAATTGATGGTCGGCGGGGCAACGCCGTCCATCAATGAGCGAATCGCCACTACTGCCTCCACGGCACCGGCTCCTCCGAGCAGGTGCCCTGTCATTGATTTCGTGGACGAGACCGGCGTCGCATCAGCCGCGTCCCCCATTGCGATGCGAATCGCGGCAGTCTCGGTGGAGTCATTGGCGTCCGTCGATGTCCCGTGGGCGTTGATGTATCCGATGTCTGAAGGTGACAGGCCGGCATCATCGATGGCCGCGGTCATGGCGCGCGCGGCTCCGCTGCCGCCCGGTCGCGGCAGAGTGATGTGATACGCGTCGGCAGACATCCCGTATCCCGTGAGCTCGGCAAAGATTCGAGCCCCGCGTTCCCTCGCCTTCTCGTATTCCTCCAGCACAAGGGCCGCCCCACCTTCTCCCATGACAAAGCCGTCGCGGTCCGCGTCGAATGGACGCGATGCCCGCTCGGGTTCGTCGTTACGGACTGACAGGGCCCGAGACTGAGCGAAGGTGGCGATGCCAAATGTGGTGATTGCCGCCTCGGCGCCCCCGGCGACCACGACGTCGGCCGCTCCGCGACGGATCATCTCAGCTCCGTCACCTATGGCATTGGCCGAGGCGCTGCATGCGGTGACAATGCATGAAACCGGGCCCAGCAGGTTGTGCTCGATGGAGGCCAGGCCAGCCGCCATGTTCGGGATGATACGGGGCACCCCGGTGGGACTCACCCGGTCGGGACCTCGCTCGACCAGCACTTCTATCTCCTCGATGAAGGACCCCATCCCGCCGAATCCGGCGCCGACAACCACTCCGGCCCGCAACGAAGACGGATCACCCTCAGGAAAGGCGAGACCGGCTTGGGTGAGGGCCTGACGCACCGCCACCAGGAAGAACTGGCTGAAGCGGTCGAGACGGCGAATCTCCCTTCGGTCGAAATGCAACTCGGGCTCCCAGTCGCGGATCTCGCCGGCGATGGTGGACCGATATCCGGTGGTGTCGAAGAGAGTGATCTGGCCGATCCCCGACCTGCCAGCGAGCATCGCCTCCCAGGTCGTCTCGACGTCATGGCCCAAAGGTGTGACTGCGCCAAGGCCGGTGACGACCACCCGTCGCCGCTCGGCTGACAACGGCTACTCCCCGAGCTTCTGGTGAACCAGATCGATCGCCTGGCCCACGGTCATGATCGACTCGGCCTCCTCGTCGGGGATCTTCACACCAAACTCGTCCTCGAGGGCCATCAACAATTCGACGACGCCGAGACTGTCAACATCGAGGTCCTCTTCGAAATGAGCCGCGTCATTGATCTTGGACTCGTCGAGCCCCAGTTCAGAGACGAGCACCCCCGTGAGTCTCTCGGCAACGACATCTCTTTCCATTTCCTTCTCTCCTATCTGTTCTGGTCCTGGGAACTTACAACGCCATCCCGCCATCAACCGACAACACCTGGCCGGTTATGTAGCCGGCATCATCGGAAGCGAGGAAGTCGACTGCGGCGGCGACCTCTCCGGCCTCCCCAAACCGACCAAGTGTGATGGCACCAGCGACGACCGAAAGCGCCTTCTCGCCGAGCGCCGATGTCATATCGGTATTGATAAAACCGGGAGCGACCACATTCGCCGTGATGTTTCTGGCGCCATACTCCCTGGCGACAGATTTCGAGAACCCGATCAGACCGGCCTTGGACGCCGCGTAGTTGGCTTGACCAGCATTACCCGTCACACCTGCAACCGAGGCTATCGAGATCACGCGGCCCCAACGCGCTCTGATCATGTCCCGGAGAGCAGCCTTGGTGCAGAGAAACGCCGAGCGCAGGTTTACCGCGATCACCTCGTCGAACTCCTCCACTGACATCCTCATCAAGAGGTTGTCCCGGGTGATACCGGCGTTGTTCACCAGAACCGAAACCGGGCCGAGATCGGCGCTGACCCTCTCGAACATGGCGGTGACCTGGTCGACATCGGAGACATCGGCCCGATGGGCGATCGCGATACCACCCGAAGCCTCGATCTCATCGACGAGCGAGTCTGCGGCCGACATGTTCGCCGCGTAGTTGACGACCACGGCATGTTTCGATCCTGCAAGACGCGTGGCGATGGCGCGCCCGATCCCCCTCGAGCCTCCGGTGACGACGGCTATCCGTCTCCCACCAGTCCCCGTCACGCCGGTCTCTCCGGCAGCCCGAAGAAATCGAAGTTCGGCTGGAGTAGTTCCAGGGTCGTCCGATTCGAAGGAGGAAGTGCCGCATCACTCTGAGCGATCGGCTCGACCCGATTGCCCCAGCGATAAATGGCCGAGCCCCAGCTGAGGCCGCCGCCAAATGCGGTGAAAGCAAGGTGATCGCCTGGTTGAACCCTTCCGTCCTCGATTGCCTCGCAGAGGGCAACGGGAATCGTGGCAGCAGAGGTATTGCCGTATGAGTGGATGTTCACGTAGACCTTCGCCGGATCCACCCCCAGCCTTTTCGCGGTGGCGTCAATAATCCTGATGTTGGCCTGATGCGGGATGAGAAGATCGATGTCATCGAGTGTCAGCCCTGCCTCGGAGAGGACGCGGTTCGAGGAATCGGTCATCGTGGTGACCGCGCGGCGAAAAACCTCCGGGCCCTCCATGGTGATGCCGCATTGGGCTGGATCGAGATGAACGCGGTCGCCGGCGGTCCCGTCGCGCGGCACTTGAAGGACATGTCCAAGTGATCCATCCATGCCGAGTTCGGAAGAGAGCAGACCAATCGGCTCTTCGGTCGGCTCCAGAACGACCGCACCCGCCCCATCGCCGAAGAGAACACAGGTCGTCCTATCCATGAAGTTCATCAAATAATGCAGCTTCTCGGCCCCAACCAGCAGGACCGTGCTGTTGGTCCCTCCGCGGATCATGTTGGTGCCGGCCACGAGTCCGTAGACAAAGCCGCTGCAAGCGGCATTGATGTCCATCGCCGCGGCATTCCAGGCACCCAGCTTTTGCTGCAGGGCCGAGGCTGTTGATGGGATGATCGAGTCTCCGCTGCAGGTCGCCAGCAGCAGAAGGTCGACGTCCTCAACGCTCTTTCCCGCCGCCGCCAATGCTCTCCTGCCGGCCACCGCTGCCATGTCTGAGACCTCGACATCAGCTATTCGGCGTTCTTTTATCCCTGTGCGGCTCGTGATCCATTCGTCAGTCGTGTCGACCAGTTGCTCCAAGTCATGGTTGGACAACACATTGGGGGGCATGCACTTGCCCCATCCGGTGATCTCGGCGTTTCGCATAGATGGTCTCCTCAGCGTCGATCCATGGTACCCAGGGACTGGGACACCGCTCGGATGTCTTCGGTGTCGGACACGACGATCACTTCGGCTTCGGGAAGAACCTTGCGAACGAGGCCCGCCGTGACATCTCCCGGGCCCACATGGACGAACGCGTTGATCCCGGAGGCGCCCATGTTCTCGATTGAGCGGGCAAACAACACGGGTTCGATCACCTGCCGTGCTAGTAGCGAGGCGACTTGACCGGGCTGGTGAGGCTGTGCCGTCGTGTTGGCCCACACCGGCACGCTGGGCTCAGCCATGGGGACCTCCTCGAGAGCTTCGGCAACGGAGACAGCGGCGGACGCCATGAATGTGGAATGGAACGCCCCGGCGACTCTTAGTGGAATCGTCCTCCTAATCCCGTGTTCCAAGCCGTGCTCCGTGAGCCAGGTGATGTCCTCCGCCCCACCGGCGACCACGATTTGCGAGGGCGAATTGATGTTGGCCACCTGGAGACGGCCACCCATCGCCTGACGAACCTCACAGATGTCCATTGCCTTCACATAATCGGCCCCGATCAACGCCGCCATTCCCGAAGGCTCGGCGTCGGCAGCCGTGGCCATCGCTCGGCCCCTCAGGGCCACAATCGCCAGCGCATCCGGATAATCGAGAGCTCCTGCCGCCGTCAGAGCGGTGTATTCACCCAGAGAGTGCCCGGCCATCCCTGCGGGGAGGAGGCCGGTGAGACGATGCAGCTCGTCGTACAGCGCATAGGAGACGGCGAACAGAGCCGGCTGGGCGTATTCCGTTCGTCGAAGATCCTCCTCGGGACCTTGCAGGCAGATGGACCTCAGATCAAAACCCAGCACCTCGTTCGCCGGGTCGCCCAATAGGTCGGAACGCTTCTCGAATAAATCGGCCCCCATGCCGACAAACTGGCTCCCCTGACCCGGGAACAGAACTGCGAACCTCACTGCAATTACGACCTTCGAGATTTGTCCCGGGTTACTTCAGGGCCTGGATCAGTCGCTCGACGTCGGCAGCGTTCAGGTCGCGGTGGGTCACGAGACGCCATCCCCCGGGAAGCGGGCGATTGATCCGTATGCCGGCAGAGATGAGTCTGCCCTCAACTTCCGGCCATGTCATGCCCAGCGCTGCAAAATCCACCAGGACCATGTTGGTCTCGACGGACGCCGGGTCGACAGAGCCCTCATACGTGTCCGCAAGACGATCTCCGAGGTGACGGGCCAGGATGTGATCCTCGATCAGCCGGTCACGACCTGCCAGAGCCACCCGGGCCGCGGCGGCAATGACCCCGACTTGTCTCATTCCGCCCCCCAACCTCTTTCGCAGATAACGGACCTCCGCAATGTGGTCAGCCGTTCCACAGAGGATGGAGCCGATCGGCGCCCCCAGGCCTTTGGAGAAGCAGAATTGAACGGAGTCGGCCGTGTCCGCGTACCTTTCGGCCGGCGTTCCGCTGGCTGCTACGGCATTGAAGAGGCGAGCTCCGTCGAGATGAACTCGGAGTCCGTGACCCCTGGCCACGTCGGAAGTCTTCTCCATGAGATCGATCGGGATCACACGCCCTCCGGACAGGTTGTGTGTGTTCTCCCAGACCATCAGGCTGATTCGCGGAAAGAACCCGCTCCATGCCATGACCGAATCAACATCGGACGGCTCGATTCTGCCACCGACCCCGGGCACTGTTCGAAAGCCGACGCCGGAGAGCGCTTGGGGCGCCCCTGCCTCGATGCTGCGCGCATGCGAAGACTCATTGGCGAGAACCTCTTCGCCAGGATGAGTCTGCGACATGATCGCCAACTGGTTCCCCATCGTTCCAGTCGGCACGAAAATGGCCGACTCCTTTCCCACCACCATCGCCGATTCCTCCTCCAGAAGGTTCACGGTCGGATCGTCGTGATAGACATCATCACCCAAAGGGGCGGATGCCATGGCGCGGATCATCTCCGGGGTGGGGCGGGTAACGGTGTCAGATCTGAAGTCTGCAATTCCATCGGCAAAGGCCATGGTTCAAGGGTATCGAGATTGAATCCCAAGATGCCGTGAGCCCCGTCGAAGGCAGGGTGATTTCGATAGGCCGGAGCGGGCCTTCAGCCGGAAAAACGATCCATCAAGGCGGTCAGGCCGCGAGGAAGAATGCTGCGCGACGCGCCGACCACGTCCCGGACCAAAGAGAGCAAGTCGCCGGGGCCATCCCAGTGCTCCTCGACGATCTCCGGACCTGCCCGGTCGATGAGGGAATCGAGCGCGTACATCATCACGAACACGTCGTCGGCCCAACCGATGACGGGAATGGCCTCGGGTATGAGATCAATCGGGCTGGCGACATATGCGGCTGCCAGTCCGAGAGATATCTTCGACCTCCTGGGAACCCGCGGATCGCGGAGCAGTCGACTGATCAGTTTTGCGATATTCGGCAGCATGAAGACCGCATCCGTGACCAAACGCCGGAGCTGCAGCGAACGCCCATCCGGTGGGAGGATCTCGTCCGGTCTGATTCGATTGCTGCCAGCCATCATTCGATCTCGATCCGCGTGATGCCGGTCCCGGCAGGCTCCCCCTCGGATTCGGCGAGACTCCCCACCTCTTCTAGGACGGCCTCCACCGCCTTGAGACCCTCGACCAACGCCTGAAGAAGGTGATATGCCACCCTCCGTCCGGCGCGAGCCAGAACTTCCATCGTGGGCGCCGGGTCGGTCATCAGCCCGCCTGACCCTCGGCGAAGATCACCGAAAGAGTCCCGTCTTCGTATCGGGCTCGGCTGACATGCCGACGCTGCAGCGCATCAGGAAGGATGAAGGATCGCTGATATGGACCCACCCTCAGGTAGACCTCATTTCCATGCCGGTGCACGTCGAGGTCGGACTTGTCCGCCAACGGGATGTCGACCTCCATCACAACGCCCTCGGCCGACTCCAAGATTCGAAAGGGGCTCGAGGCATGAAAGTCGTAGATCGGATCGGAGTCCTGGTATAGCTCGCGAGCCATCAAGCGAAGTCGATCCACGCCCACCATCTCGTCGTCAAAGAGCCGGAGACGAAGTCTCGGGACGTCAGCAAACGAAGCATCAACGGCCGCGAGATGACCTTTCTGAATCGAGCGCCACCTCTCAAAATAGGGATCTGACACTTCATCGGGCAGGATCCTGTTGACGACCACTCCGTCCACCCCGTATCCGAATAGGCCCAGGTAGCTGTAGGTGCGACGAGCTTCGTCGATGACCATTTTCTCCGGATTCACCACAAGGCGCGCCGATGTGATCGCCGGCGAGCCCATGAGCTCCCGAACCCCTTCGACCGACTCGAAGACGGTCTGAGCCGCCGAGAAGACTTCGTCTTGGGGAATTGGCAGATTGGTCAGCCGGGTCAGGACCGGCCTGGCAGCCTTCATGATCCGTCGCTCGGTGGGCATTACTTTCTCGAAGTACCAGCTCAACACCTCCGGCAGGGAAAGGAGACGCAGCGTCTCCGCTGTCGGAGCGCAGTCGACGATCAGCACATCGTAAATACCGGACCTGGCGTGACGATTCACCTCGAGCAGGGCGAACAGCTCGTCCATGCCGGGGAAAGCCAAGAACTCCTCCGCCTCGATCCCGGCCGCACCGCCCCAGTCGAGGACATCCATAAGTTGGCGTCTTATCGACCCCCAATACTTGTCGAGTTGTTCTTGGGTATCGATCTGCTGACCATCGAGACCATGGACGATCCCCGACGGGCTGGTGCCCAGTCCGATGCCGAGAGCATCGGCCAGGGAATGGGCGGGATCGGTGGATGTGATCAGGGTTCTATGACCGGCGTCCGCTGAGGCAAGCGCGGTCGCAGCGGCAACCGTGGTCTTGCCGACGCCCCCCTTGCCGGTCACGAGGACGATTCTCATTTCTAGCCGGAGCCGGTAGCCCTCTTGCGAAGCCCGCGCAACGCGGTCGTCACGATCTGCTTCTCGGCCTGTCTCCGGATGAAACCCGGAATCGTGAAGTTCGGTTCCACCCGCAGCGTATAGACGACCTCGGTTGCCCCGTTCAATGGTGAAAACGTGTATGAGCCCTGAAGCATCTTCAGATCCGGACTGTCCTCGGCCACCCAGTTCAGCTGCGCTGGTCGGTCATGGGTGTAAGCGAGCACATACTCGAGTTGTTTGACGAAACCCTCGACCACGAAGCGGGCCCGAGAGACTCGGCCGGATTCGTCCTCTTCGAGGATCTCGACCTCTTTGATACCGGTGGCCCACTCCGGGTACGAGGCGATGTCGGCTGCAACGTCGTATAGCTCTTCTGGGGAAGCATCGATTTCGAGAGATTGAAAAGTGCCTTCGGTCATGTCTCCAATTTGGTCGCCACGAACAGGAGGCTAGCCCCGCTCGACGCTATGCAAGGCTGGATATGTCGATACGTAGCGCCCTACCTGTGGCTCTGAAGTAGCCGACATTGCGACAAACCGTGCCCCCGATACGCCATGACCCTGCTTGAGGTTGATGTACGTCCCCGAAGAGATGGTGTTTTGGTCGATATTCCAGTATGTAGTCGAGGATCGGTGTCGATCCTCGCTCCGCTCTTCCTGTGATGACATCCGTCCGCAAGGAATCGACTGCTGGAGGCACGTGTGAGCAGAGCACGTCCACGGGGCCGAGTTGCTGCAGAACCCGATGCATCTCGGCCTCCGATAACTCCCCCGATGCTCTCAACGGGGTCTCGACTCCACCCCCTACGAATCCAAAGACGACACCGTCGATCACGCGTTTCTCACCGTGTACGTATTCAAACGACTCCGGGAGAGTCTCGCGAAGTATGTCGGGACGATCGACATTCCCGTGGATCACATACCCCGAACCACCCACGAGAGCCTCCGACACAACCGCGTACTGTTCGGCGATAACCCTGCCGATGGCGGAGCGAACCTCATCAATCCGGCCACGGGTGGCCTCCTCCCACATTTCGCGCATCACCGAGAAGTCACCGGACCCCCTCGATGCGGCGGCTCTGCGGGCAAACTCGAGCCCGAGAACCTCAGCGATCGCTCCCTCGCCTGTTCGGTAATCGGTCAGATTGACCAGATCCCCCAGGATCAGCATTGGCTCGCCTCGTGCAATCACCCGTCGCAGTGCGTCAGTGGCGTAGTGGACATCTGAGATCACCAGCATCTAATCGGTACCGTCTTGCTGCGGAGCGAATCGGGTCCAAGCGGCGGCGCCGACCCCCCCGACGATGGCCAGAGCAAGCGAGGTTCCCCAGTTGAATCCGAGAGGAGCGAATTCCGCAGACATGCCTGCCATCCCAAACCCCACAAGGCCGCCTGTGATCATCCGGCCAGCACGACCCATTCTCAGACCGGGATCGCTGTCGGAACGTCCCAGGTTCTCCGCAAGCGCTCCACCGAAAATGATGACGATGAGACCCAGGAAGCCTGCCGCCAGGGCAATGGCGTAGATCTTGACCATGACTCGTCAGAGTACCCCCGGACACAGTTGATGGGATCCTCGATAGTGTTCAACCCACTCTGCGTTCGGCGGGGATCAGACGCAGACGGGGGACGAGACCCCCGGCCGCCAAATGCCCGAGCGCCGAGGTCTCGGCTTCGCTCAGTTCGATTGGCCCCCTGTCGAGTAGAAACGTGACGACGCAGTCGTCACAGGCGCTGGTCTCCTTCATGGCGCACTGCTGACAATCAATGAGCATGTCCTACCTCCATGAGAATCAACCTAGGGGCCGGGGGTGACAAAAAGAGTTGTGAGTTATGAGTTGTGAGTTATGAGTTGTGAGTTATGAGTTGTGAGT
>JBFHXF010000018.1:0-25768 GCA_041599115.1 Acidimicrobiia bacterium | reverse complement strand
GCGTCGAGAGCCATCACGGTCCCGTCGGTCGTTATGACCAAAGGGTTGATCTCGATCAGATCGGTGTCGAGCTCGGTTGCCGCCGCACTGAGAGCCCTCACGAACCTGGCGAGATTCCGCGCGGCATCGCCGGTAACCGCGAGGCCATAGGCGAGTTCGTTCGCCTGGAAATCGGCCAGCCCGATAGCCGGATCGATCTCTTCTCTCAAAATCTTTTCCGGGGAATCCTTGGCCACTTGTTCGATCTCCATCCCCCCTTCTGTCGAGGCCACCACGATGTTGCGACCGGCCTCTCGGTCGAGAAGGACCGCCAGATAGAGCTCGCGGGAGATGTCGACGCCCTGTTCAACGTAGAGACGGTTGACCACCTTGCCCTCGGGGCCGGTCTGGATGGTCACCAGCGCCGAGCCGCGCATCTTGGTGGCGAGCTCGCGAATACTCGCCTCCGCCGCGGCGGCTCCCCCTTCGATTCCAGCGGTCACCACGTTGACCCCCCGGGTGTCCGGGCTTTCCTTGAATCTCCCTTTGCCACGCCCACCGGCGTGTATCTGCGCCTTGAGCACCACGACGGGATTCCCCGAATGCTCGATGAGTGGGCGAACGGCCGCGACGGCTTCGTCGACGCTGGTGGCGAGCCGCCCCAGCGGCACCGGGATACCCCGTGCCGCGAGCAGCTGTTTCGCCTGGTACTCGTGGATCTTCAATTGATTCCCTTCTTTCTCAGGATCTGGAATGGACGCTCGCCTCGACCCAGGCCGATATCTCGTCCAAGGCCGAACCCGGAGTGAAGATCCGGGCCAGTCCCGAATCGAGCAAGGCGGCAACGTCGGCTTCCGGGATGACCCCCCCACCGAAGACCAGGATGTCGGCGGCGTCTCGGACCGCCAACTCCTCCACCACCTTGGGGAACAGGGTCCGGTGAGCACCGGAAAGAGATGAAAGGCCCACTGCGTCGACGTCCTCCTGAACGGCGGTCTCGGCTATCTGGGCCGGGGTCTGATGCAGCCCGGAGTAGATGACCTCGAAACCGGCATCGCGCAACGTCCGGGCGATGATTTTTGCCCCCCGGTCGTGACCGTCAAGACCGGGCTTGGCGATGAGGATTCTCCGGGGCATACCGGACACGAAGGCTAGTGCGTGCTGGAGATGAACCGGCCGCGCCAAATCCGGAATGACGGGGTTGGCCCTACCCTTGACGGGATGATGACTTCCAATCTCCACAGACTCGCCAGTTCGGGTGTTTCGGTCTGGTCAGACCAGATCTCCAAGGGGATGCTCGACTCCGGGGAGCTGTCGAGACGGGTTGACGAAGACGCAGTCACCGGCGTCACCTCCAACCCTACGATATTTGCCGGAGCCATCGTCGGGTCCTCCGACTACGGCACCCAATTACGAGACCTCAAAGCCACCGGGCAAACCTCCGAAGAGATCGTCAAGGCCTTGATGACCGATGACATCCGGAGGGCCTGCGATGTGCTGGCACCCGTGCACCGGAAGACCGACGGGAAAGACGGATTCGTCTCGGTCGAGGTATCCCCCACCCTCGCCTCCGACACCGCCGCCACCGTGGCCGAGGCCCGCGACTGGGTGAAGCGCATCGACCGCCCCAACCTATTGGTGAAGGTGCCCGCCACTCCACAAGGCATCCCCGCCATCAGGAAGCTCATCGGAGAGGGAATCTCTGTGAACGTCACCCTCATCTTCTCTCTGGATCGTTACGCCGAGGTCATGGACGCCTACATCGCGGGCCTCAACGACCTGTACACGGCAGAGGGCGATCTCTCCTCCGTGGCATCGGTGGCGTCCTTTTTCGTGTCGAGATTCGACACCGAGGTCGATCGACGGCTCGAGGGAATCGCCGGTTCCCGGGCGACAGACCTGAAAGGGGTGACCGCCGTGGCCAACGCTCGGGTTGCCTATGGGCTCTTTCTCCACGAGTTCGCCTCACTTTCCTTCGGGCTTCTCGCCGCCAAGGGAGCCAGGCCCCAACGACCTCTCTGGGCCTCGACATCGACAAAGAACCCGGCGTACAGCGATCTCCTGTATGTGGAGGAACTGGTTGCGCCGAATACGGTCAACACGATGCCACTGAAGACGATCGATGCCTATCAGGATCACGGGAGCCCGGATCCGGAGCCGTTCACCCCGGATGACATCGAGGTCGCGAGAGAGAACCTGGATCGTCTCGCCGACATTGGCGTCGACTATGACGACGTCGTGCTCACCCTGGAGAGGGAAGGCGTCGATAAGTTCGTCGCTAGCTGGCTCGAGCTGGTGGCAGCGGTCGAGAGCGCCTGACCGGCTGCAGACTCGATCACGCCCGCTCCAAGGGGGCCCAGGCGAGAAGAAGCCGCTTCTTGCCTTGCGTATCGAACATGACCTCGGCCTCGGCGCGATCACCGGTACCCACTACCTCACGCACGGTCCCGAGACCCCACTTGTCGTGTCTGATCCGGTCGCCCGGCCCGATATCACCCGGTGCCACGGTGATGCGGGGCCCTTTTGCGGCGGCTCGCTCTGATTTATCGAGCCGCTGGCGCTTGGCCGCCTTTTCGATCAGGCCTTCCGGCACTTCACCGAGGAAGCGCGAAGGGGGGTTGTAGTTCGATCCCCCGAACAGCATCCGACTCCAGGCCGACGTCAGATAGAGATGCTCCTGGGCACGGGTGATGCCCACATAGGCAAGTCGGCGTTCCTCCTCCAATTCTGCCGGATTGCCCAATGAGCGCATATGGGGAAACACGCCATCTTCCATACCGACCATGAAGACGACGGGAAACTCCAGGCCCTTGGCGGTGTGAAGAGTCATCAGCGTGATGGCGCCGGCGCCTTCATCCCACTCGTCTATATCAGCAACGAGCGCCGTCGATTCGAGGAAGATCTCCAGTCGGCGAACATTCTCGAGACTGTCGAAGTCCTGATCGCCTATCACCGCGCCCTCGTTGGAGCTCTCGAATTCGGCGGCGACGCCTGCCAGTTCCCTCAGGTTCTCGACACGCCCCATGGCTTCGATGGTCTGTTCTGCGTCATAGCCTCTCACCATGCCGGTGTCCTCGAGGACAGCATTGACCGCTGCTTCCACGCCGTCCTCATTCGCCTTCGACCGGAGCATCTCCACCAACGCGACGAACTCGGCGACGGCCGCCTTGGCCCTGGCGTTGAGTTGGGGGATTTCTCCGGCGCGGGTCAGTCCTTCGTAAAACGTGACTCGCTCGGCCTCGCGGAACCGATCGACATGTGCGATGGTGGTGCTGCCGATGCCCCGGCGGGGTTCATTGACGATTCTCTTGGCGGAGACCTCATCGGCGGGATTGACCAGCAGCCGGAGGTAGGCGACCGCGTCCTTGATCTCCTTGCGGTCGTAGAACTTCACCGACCCAACAACCGTATAGGGAAGGGCGCGGCGGACGAACACATCCTCTATGACCCGTGACATGGCGTTGGTGCGGTAGAAGACGGCCATGTCTGAGAGTTTGTATCCGGCCGACTTGAGTCTCTCAACCTCGTCGACCACGTAACCCGCCTCGTCGTGCTCGTCCTCACCTTCGAAACGTATGATCGGATGACCACGCCCCAGGTCGGACCAGAGATTCTTGGGCGTGCGCTTGGTGTTGTTGGCGATCACCGAGTTGGCGGCGTCCAGAATCGTCTCCGTCGATCGATAATTCTGATCGAGGATGACAATTCGTGCGTCGGGATAGTCCTTCTCGAATTCGCCGATATTGCGAATATCGGCCCCGCGGAACCCGTATATCGACTGATCGGTGTCTCCCACCACACAGACGTTGCGATGGGTCTCGGTCAACTGCTTCACGAGCATGTATTGGGCGCGGTTGGTGTCCTGATATTCATCCACCAGGACGTAGCGAAACCTGTTCTGATACACGGCCAGGACATCGGGGAACGCAGCGAACAGCTCGACCATCACCGTCAGCAGATCATCGAAATCCATGGCCGACGCGGCGAGAAGACGTTGCTGATAGAGCCGGTAGATGTCCGCCACCTGTTCATGAAAAAACCCTTCGCCTTGATCGGCGAATGACTCGTAATCGACCAGTTCGTTCTTGGCCTTGGAGATCGTGGCCTTCATCGCCTTGGGAGGAAACCGCTTCGGATCGAGATCGAGATCCTTGATCACCAGATTCAACAACCGAACCGAGTCGGCATCGTCATAGATGGAGAATCCGGATCGATAGCCGAGTCGTGTGGCCTCACGTCGCAGTATTCGAACGCAAGCAGAATGAAACGTCGACACCCACATCGATCGCACCATCCCGCCGACGAGGGCTCCCACGCGCTCCTTCATCTCGTTGGCGGCCTTATTGGTGAAAGTGATGGCGAGAATCGAGTCAGGCGGGACCCGCAGATCCCTGATCAGGTGGGCGATGCGATATGTGAGTACACGGGTCTTTCCCGAACCAGCGCCCGCCACCACCAGAACCGGCCCCTCAGTTGCTGCAACCGCCTCCCTCTGAGTGGGGTTGAGGTCGGCAAACAAAGGCGAGTCGGCAGGTACGTCGTCGAGGAACCAATCAGCCTGCATCTGGCGCCGATGGTACCGGGACGTGCCGACGAGACCACACCGATGTGATCAGCCGGTCGAGATCCTGCGCTCCTCCAACAACTCGACCGATGCCGGGGCAATCGGACCCGGTGATCCGGGCATGTCGTCCTCGGCGAGCACGCTCCGCCTGCGAAGTGGCAGCGAGTAGCAGAAGCGCGCCCCCGTGGGAAAACGTCGCTCGTACCAGACCTCTCCACCCATGGCCCGGGCCAAACGCCTCGCAATGGGGAGGCCCAGGCCGAAACCGGTGGCCTCGCGGGTATCACCTTTGGAAAGCTGCTCGAAGTTCTCGAATACTTTCTGCGTCTCCTCGTCCGGAACGCCGGGGCCGTTGTCGGAGATGATGAGTGTGTATTGATCGCCCATTACAAAGCCCTCGACCATGATCTGGTCTCCGCCATATTTCCTGGCGTTGTCCATCAGGTTTCTAACCACCTGCTGCACCCGTCTCCGATCGGCGTTGACTCTGACGCCGTCGGGGAGTGAGACCAGGGATGTCTTTCGCCCCCCATTGGGAAACACCATCTTCGACACATCTTCAATCAGGTCGCCGAGGTCAAACAGCTCGCTCTTGAAACGCATCCGATCCGCTTCGAGCCGCGGGATAACCAGGACGTCTTCCACCAAATCTCCCAGATAGATCGCCTGCCGATTGATGATGGAAAGGAACTCATCGACTTCTTCGGGGGGAAGCTCTTTCCATGATTCATCCAAGGTGTGTGCGAAGCCGGCGATGGAAGTCAGCGGAGTACGCAGTTCGTGGCTGATCATGGCGACAAAATCGTTCTTGATGCTGTGGGCCTCCTCGGAGAGGCGTCGCACCTCCTTCTCCCGCTGCCGCCCCTGTGCGGTGATCGAAAAGGCCCAGAGCACAGAAAGCAACCCCGCTAGCGGGATCAGCCAATAAACGGAGTCCGGCAATCGATCGAGCATGCAAGTCAAATATCGGAATCTGCAGCGGCCCTCTGAAACGAGTTATGAGTTTTGAGTTGTGAGTTTTTGAGTTGTGAGTTTTGAGTTGTGAGTTTTTGAGTTGTGAGTTTTTGAGTTGTGAGTTTTGAGTTATGAGTTGACCCAGAACCCAGAACCCAGAACCCAATACTCAATACTCAATACCCAATACCCGACACTCATCCCGTCTCCGAGCCCTCCATCCCGATGAGACGACGCAGCGTGGTAGTGAGGACCCCCTGACGGAGGTCGAACTTGTCGAGGTAGGCGTCCACTCCGACTTCCCATGCCGCCTGTTTCTCCTCCGGAGTGGCCACGCCTGACACCATGACTATCGGAACCCTCACCTCGGAAGCTCTGAGTGCCTGGACGAGCTCGACGCCATTGGACCTGGGCATGGAATAGTCGACGACGAGGGCGTCGAACCCGTTGCCCGCCATGGCAATTACCGCCTCGCGAGCACCGCCCGCCACAGCTACGTCGAAACCGGCGCCGCTGAGCGTCGCCGAAAGCAGCTGACGCACACCCGCGGAATCGTCTACCACGAGAATCCGGGGTCGGCGACCGACCAGCCGTGGGCGCCCATAGCCGACGATCCCCAGGAAGTTCGGATCGAGAACGACCAGAACCTGGCCACCTCCCAGCAAGGCCGCTCCGGTCACATGACCGGAACCCTCGATTATCGGGCCCAGGTTCTTCACGGCCACCCGGCGCCGGTCAACTATCTCGCTCACGGTCACCGCAACAAGCCCGGAACGGGTGCTGACGATGAGCAACTCCGATTCGTCGATGGGATTCTCCAGCCCCACGGCGGCAGAAAGTGAGACACAGGGAATCGCGCTGGACTCGATCCGGACGATCCTTCCGCTGTCAGTGCTCTTGATCTCGGCTCCTGAGATCGGCATCGAAGCCTCGACGAATGCCTCGGGAAAACCCCAGAACTGATCTTCCGTTGCCACGACCACGACATTCTGGAGGACCATCGAAAGCGGAAGCGTCATGGTCACGGTTGTGCCCGAGCCCCGCCTCGACGACAGGTAGATGACCCCGTTGACGTCCTCGATCCCCTCGCGAGCAGCGGCGAGGCCCTCGCCCGTGCCGGAGAAGTCGGTCACCTCTCCCGAGGTGGTGAACCCCTCGTGAAACAACACCGGGACCAGGTCCGAGGGCACGAAGGGGAGGCGCCGCTCTGTCGCCTCATCAGCCACCATGTCCCAATCCACGCCGGCTCCGTCATCGCTCACCGAGATCTCGACATGCCCGTCCACCAGCCTGGATGCGACCTGAATCGTGCCAGTGCCCGGCTTACCCGCCTGGATGCGATCTGCCGAAACCTCAATTCCGTGATCAACCGCGTTGACGAGCAGGTGCCGTAGAGGCTCTCTCAGCAGGTCGACGATCTGGCGATCGAGCTGAACATCTTCGCCGGCCAGCTCGAATCTCACATCTTTTCCGAGCCTCCGCCCGAGATAACGGACGAACTGAGGGAGCGTCGCCATCGCGTCGCGAAAGGAGACATTGGCCAGGGCCACCGCTTGTTCCTGGATATCGCCGATGGATCGGCTCAGCTTTTCCAACTGGGTACGCCAGGTCCGTCGCACCAGGCTCTGGTCGGCCCCCTCGATTGAGACGAGGGCAAGGTCGGCCAGCGCATCAGCGTCGAGAGAGACTTCGACGATCCTGTTGATCAACCGGTAGAGCTCACCGGTGTCGACCCGGGTGGCTCCTCCAAGCAGAGACTCCGATACCGAAGTGAGCAGGCCTCCCAGATTCGATGGCTCATGATGACGCAATGGGAAAACTGCAGCAATCTCCGGGGCATCCTCCAGTTCCACCGTGAGCCTGTCGCCGAGGCGAACCAGATCCTCATAGTCGTTCTCGTCCAATGATTGAACCAACCGCCCCGCGGTCGCCTCCATCGCAACGATCATCTCGGGGCTGGGCAGGTAGCCCTCAGATACCATCTTCCACAGCCTCTCCAGCCGTCCGGCCACCTCCCTTATCGCCTCGTGACCGAGAAGCCCCGCTGATCCCTTGATGGTGTGGGCGTCCCGGACATAATCAGGAATCGAGACGGCGGCAATGGATCGATCTCGCAGCGCTCTCGCGCCAACGACGAGATGCGAGGACCTTTCCTCGAGCTCATCACGAAAAATGCGGTTCAGTTCAGGACTGTTCAGATCCAATGGAGAGATTCCTGGCCGATGGAGTCCTTATCGGGCATGGTGCTCAACCGCTTGAGTGGCCCCCGGGCCTATTTCACTCCCACTCGATGGTGGCTGGCGGTTTTGAGGAGATGTCGTAGGCGACACGGTTCACCCCCGGCACCTCATTGATGATCCGACTGGAGATTCTTTCGAGCACGTCGTACGGCAACCGAGCCCAGTCTGCGGTCATGGCGTCCTCCGAGGTGACCGCTCTCACGACGATCGGATAGGCGTAGGTGCGTCCATCACCCTGGACTCCCACGGTCTTCACCGAGGGAAGCACCGCAAAAGCCTGCCAGATCTCACGATAGAGCCCCGCCCGTCTGATCTCCTCGAGGACGATCTTGTCCGCAGACCTCAGAAGATCGAGCCGTTCCCCTGTCACCTCACCAATGATGCGCACAGCCAGACCCGGTCCGGGAAATGGCTGGCGCCAGACGATCTCCTCCGGCAGACCGAGTTCCTCTCCAACCGCCCGAACCTCATCCTTGAACAGATCCCTCAAGGGCTCCACCAATTCGAACGTCATGTCATCGGGGAGTCCTCCGACGTTGTGATGGGTCTTGATCGTCGCTGCGGAACCCGCGCCAGATTCGATCACGTCGGGATAGAGCGTTCCCTGGACCAAATAACGAGCGTCGCCCACCGCATCGGCAGCCTCTTCGAAAACTCTCACGAATGTCTCACCGATGATCTTGCGCTTCCGCTCCGGATCGGTGACACCTGCCAGCGCCTCGAGGAATCGATCCTGGGCCTTGACATGGACGAGGTCAACAGTGAAATGCGTCCGGAACGTCTCCTCGACCTGCTCGGCCTCGTCGGCCCGAAGCAGCCCGTGATCCACGAAGATGCACGTCAGTTGGTCTCCGATGGCGCGGCTGACCAAGGCTGCCGCCACAGCGGAGTCAACGCCACCCGAGAGGCCGCAGATGACTCTCGCATCTCCGACCTCGGACCTGATGGCGGCCACCTGCGAGTCGATGATCGAGTGGGAGGTCCAGAGCGGCGGAGCGCCACACACTTCGTACAGGAATCGTTTCAGGATCTCGGCTCCCCGCGGTGTGTGGACGACCTCGGGGTGGAACTGAACGCCAAACAGCCCACGGCGTCGGTCCTCCATGACCGCCACCCGGGAGCCCCGGGTGGAGGCGACCGCCGCAAAGCCGGCCGGTGCGTCGACAACCTGGTCGCGATGGGACATCCAGACGTCCTGTGAGACGGGTAGATCCTTCATCAAGACCGACCCTCCCGAAACCTCGAGTCTGGCGTTGCCATATTCGGCTTCACCGGTGTTCTCGACCCTGCCGCCCGCCATATCGGCCAGAAGCTGGTGTCCGTAACAGATACCCAGGACCGGGATGCCCATTTCAAGAATCCGTGGATCCATTCGGTAGGCCCCCTCTGCGTAGACCGAAGCCGGCCCGCCGGACAGGATCAGACCCACGGGTTGACGTCGTGCCACTTCTTGTGCCGAGATCTCGCGCGAAACGATCTCGGAGTGAACATGAGCCTCCCGAACCCGGCGGGCGATCAGTTGGGCGTACTGAGCTCCAAAATCGACCACGAGAACCGATCCGGCATCAGGTGTCATGACCCGCCCTCAGGAACCAGGGGTTTCGACCCGACCACTAACCCATCCCGACACGCTGGCTGCGCTGGAGTGATTTGCCCTCAGTCTGCAGTGAGGGAGCGATCATGACCTCGGCCTTTTGGAACTCCTTGACGTCGGAGTAGCCGGTTGTGGCCATCGAGACTTGCAGCGCCCCGAACAGATTGAGTTTCCCGTCGTTCTCATGGGCAGGTCCGATGAGGATCTCCTCGAGGGTCCCCCGATTGCCGACTTCCACACGCGCTCCGCGGGGGAGCGTGGGATGAAATGTGGCCATCCCCCAATGAAATCCTCGTCCGGGCGCCTCCGCAGCCGACGCCAGCGGTGAACCGATCATCACTGCATCGGCGCCGCAAGCGATCGCCTTGGCGACGTCGCCACCCGTGCGCATGCCGCCGTCGGCTATGACATGGACATAACGTCCGGTCTCATCCAGGTAGCGGATTCGGGCACCGGTGGCGTCCGCGATGGCCGTGGCCTGTGGTACCCCTACACCCAGGACGCCCCGAGTCGTGCAGGCTGCCCCCGGGCCCACACCCACCAGGACACCGACGGCACCCGTCCGCATCAAGTGAAGGGCGGTCGAATAGCTGGCACAACCGCCGACGATCACGGGCACCTCGCTCCTGGCGATGTACTCCTTGAGATTGAGCGGCTCTTCGCGGCTCGACACATGCTCAGCCGAGACGACGGTGCCCTGGATGACCAACACATCCAACCCGGCCGAGAGGGCGGATGGCGCCAACATACGCACACGTTGGGGCGTCAAACTGGCCGCGGTCACGACTCCGTGAGCCTTGATCTCCTTGATCCGCTGTCCGATCAGTTCGGGCTTGATCGGCTCGAGATAGATCTCTTGCATTCTCAGCGTCGCCTTGTCGTTGGGGAGGTCGGCAATCTCCTCGAAATAGGGCTCGGGGTCTTCGTACCTGGCCCATAAGCCCTCGAGATTCAGAACCGCCAGACCACCGAGAAGACCGATTTGAACGGCTGTAGACGGACTGATGGCAGAGTCCATGGCTGATCCCATCATTGGAAGCCGGAGTTTGAACGCATCGAGCTGCCAGGAGATGTCCACATCGTCGGGGTCGCGGGTCCTCCGGGAAGGAACGATGGCGATGTCGTCGAACCCGAATGCCTGACGACCCGATTTGCCTATACCTATGTCGATTTCCACTGCTGATCATCCTCGGCCGGCGATGGTCGCAGGGTACCAGTGAGTTGGGAGGCCGGATAGGTAGTGTGCGCCGCCGTGCAGCGTCCCTGGAATGTCGTCGACTTCGTGCTCGTTGTGCTCGGTGGTTTCCTTGGCGCCGGTGTGGCTCTGGCGGTGAGTCTGGCACTTGGCGGCGGCGATCTCCTGTTGGTCTTGGGCCTTATCGGCCAGTACCTGGGGCACCTTTTCGCCCTCTGGCTGCTGGGACGTCACCGGTCGGAGCGTGATCTCGGATTCGCCCTCGAACCCCGTGATCTCCTCTATCTACCGGTAGGACTTCTCCTCCAACTGCTTCTCGCCGTGCTCTTCCTGCCGCTGACAAACTTACTGTTCCCCAACGGCGACTCCGTGCAGCAGATCGGCGACGCCCTGTCGTCGCTGACGACCGCATCTGCCCGCATCGCGGCGATCGTCGTAGCCGTGGTCCTGGCACCGGTGGTTGAGGAGCTCACCTTCCGAGGCGTGCTGGTGAAGGCCATGTCCGGGCGAAAACGGGGCACGATCATGGTGGTGACCGCCTTGGTCTTCTCGGCGTTCCATCTGGCAGGTCTCGACCCGAGCGCCCTGGCGGCCGCCGCCGCCATAGTTCTGCCCCAGTTGTTTCTGGTTGGGCTGCTCCTGGCCTGGCTCACCCTACGTAATGGGCGTCTGGGACCTGCCATCTTCGTTCACTCCGGATTCAACCTGTTGGCAGCTCTAGCCCTGCTCCTCCCCAGCGACCTCTTGAACCAGATTCGCTAGGAGAGGCCGACAGCCTCTCGAACGGTCGTCATCTCGTGTTCGGTTCGCTCCCGGGCCCGGGCACCCCCCGAGGTCATGATGGCGACCACATCGCCGTCCTCGAGCTCCTCAAACCGCTCCCGTATGGGCCGCAGGCCCTCTGCAATTGCCTCCGCCGCGGCCACCTTGAACGGGCCATATCCCGCTGAGCCGTATTCGCCGACCAATTCGTCTATGGAACGACCGCCGAAAAAGCTCAGTAACTCCAGGAGATTGGAGATCCCCGGCTTACCCGCGGGATCGTAGGCAACTTCGGAGCCCGCATCGGTGACAGCTGCTCTGACCTTCTTCATGATCGTATCGGGGGAGTCAACCAGGAGAATCCGAGACTTCGGACTGTCATCGGAGCCCGACATCTTCGACCCGGGATCGGTCAGCGACATCACCCGGGCGCCGAGCTTGGGGGTTATCCGCTCTGGAATCGGGAACACCTCGCCGAACCGAGCGTTGAAACGCTCGGCCAGGTCTCGTGTCAGCTCGAGATGCTGGGTCTGATCGTCCCCCACCGGGACGGCGTGGACCTTGTGTATCAGGATGTCTGCCGCCATCAGAACGGGATACGACAGCAAGCCGAGGTTCTGGCCCGCCCTGTCGGATTTCTCCTTGAACTGGATCATCCTCTCGACCTGACCCAGACCCGTGATGGTCGACAGAATCCAGGCCAGCTCCACGTGTTGCGGAACGTCCGCCTGGTAGTAGAGCAATGATCTGTCAGGGTCGATGCCCACGGCCACAAGGATCTTGGCGTAGTCAATCCGCGTCCTCCTGAACCTCTGGGGATCGAATGGCACCGTCATCGAATGAAGATCGACCACGCAGTAGATCGTCTCGTAATCGGCCTGCATGCGGACCCAGTTGTGCAGGGCTCCGGCATAGTTGCCGACATGGGGCAGATCACCCGTTGGCTGGATTCCCGAGAAAACCCTTCTCTTCTCCGTCACTTCACTGTGCTCCCTCAAATGAAAAGGCCGCCGATCTCACGGCGGCGACTAATGGCGTGGTTGGTCGACCGCTCAGCAGTTGGGCCATCCGGTGAAGATCGAAACAATCATGCCGTGAATTGTATCGACGGCCCCGCCCCGAATCAACGCCATACGAAATCCTCCTGAGACTCGGTGAGACCCCAGGCGGCCTCGAACCTGGCACCGTTCAGAATCGCTTCGCCGGTCTCGTCGAAGAACCGTGCGGCAGTGAGGGCCGTGGCAGTCAGATTGGCATCCGTCAGATCTGAACCAGCGAAGTTGGCGCCTTCGAGATCGGAACCGGAAAGGTCGGCGCCCCTCAGGATGGCGCCACGCAGATCGCTCAGGGAGAGATTGGAGTCCCTCAGGTCGGCTCCCGTCAGATCGACGTCGCGAAGATCGCAGTTCTTGAGATACAACCGTCTCAAATCGCCGGATGATGGACGCCATCGCTTGAGATCCAGCCCGAGAAGGACACGACCGCGGTACTTGTCGTAGCTCGAAGCCTGGAGAAACCTCGTCAGCTGCTGGGGACGGAGCGACCCCGACTCGAATCGCTCGCTTCCGCTCCAGGGCTCGGCATTGTTGTGATAGGCCGAATTGGTCTCCCACCATCCCGTACGGTCCTCCTCCAGAGCGACCACTCGTCTGACCCATTTGAGAGATTTGTAGAAATACCTTCCCGGAGTGACCACACGCACGGGCCCTCCGTGCTCGACTTCGAGTGGCTCGCCCTCGAAGCTGTGAACCAGCCAACTCTCGGATTCGGCCACAGGCATCGGAAGCGACGTGTGATGGTCGTGTTTCGAATAGGACTCGAACGAGACGAACCTCGCCGATTCCTGGGGCCGGGCGATATCGAGGAGCGTGGCGAGCGGCATCCCCGTGAACGATGAGTCAAACCGGGTCCAGGACGTGACGCAATGGATGTCAAACGTGATCTGGTGGACAGCCATACCGAGGAACTCTTCCAGAGCCATCTCGAAGGGATGCTCAACCTCTCCCGCCACGCTGATTCGCCATTTTGAGCCGTCTCCGAGCTCGGGCGAAGGACGTCGTTCCCCAACGACGGGGAATCGGGCGGTCGCGATTTGGCCTGGAGGCAGGATCCCTCTCACTGGCGATTTCAACTCGAAACGAGGATGTCGGCGTTGCCGGCCGTGACCGGGTGGAGATAGGAATCCACAATCGACGCCACATCCGCTGTAGCGACCAGGACTGATGCGCCTTCCGGCGTGACGGCGTCCGCGACCGGGATTTCGAGCGTCATGACCGAATTCGTCTCGAGACCGCGCATCGTCCAGGCAAGACCCACCGCATCCATGAAGCCGAGACCAGAGTCAACGGTCACATAAGGCGCCACGGCTTTGGCCAGGACGCCGATATCGTCGGGGCTTGTCAAATCCGAAAGCCGGGACATCATCGAGATCATGAACTTCCGCTGCCGTTCATTTCGAGTCAAGTCGTTGACACCCGGGACGGTGCGCCACCCCGATTCGGTCAGTTCCTGGGTGTGCCTGGATCGCAGCCATGCGAGGGTCTGCGCTCCCGATGCGTGGGTGCACCCGGCCGGCAGATCCAGTTTCGCCCGGCGATCGCGGACTGGTCGGTCCAGGCAGATCTCGTAACCGCCGACGGCGTCAACGGCGTCCTGAAAGCCCGCCAAGTCGACCAAGGCAAAATGGTCGACGGTGACCCCGGTGAGAGTCTCGACGGTGAGAAGAAGCGTGGTTGGGCCGTTCAAGGTGTTGCCACAGCCGAACAGGGCCTCATTGAGCCGTCGCTCATCGCCGCCACAGATGTTGGCGACCAGCAGGTCGCGAGGCAGGGAGAGGACAGCGGCGTCCGTACCGTCCCGTGGCTTGAGGAGGACCATCACCACGTCGGCCCTTTCTCCCCCTATGTTGCCGAAGCCGTTGAGGTCATCGAGCGAGGCGCGGGAATCGGATCCCACGAGTAGAAAAACGTCGAGGCCGTCCCCGCTGGGCGGAACCGTTACCTTTCCGTCGGATCGGACTTCGGGCGCCGGCCCGCCCTCCGGCTGAGGTGTCGCCGCGACCAAGCCGACAGCCGAGCGGTCGATGGTGACCCTCTTCACGTCATTCCACGCGGACGCGGCAAACACAACTGCAACAGCCACGAGCAAAACGACGATCAGTGCAACACCGATCCAAAGCCTCTTCCGCAACATCCACCCCTGCCAGCCCGAATCGCCGATTCTACGCCTGCTCGCGGGCGAAGAGCCCGGGACGTGCGCCAACTATCGGATGGGTCCTCGAATCGACCCCGAAAGCTCAGGCCTTCATGGTCGCCGGTGGGCTCCGGTCGGGACCGCAGCGGCTACCACCTGCTCCGGAGCCGATGAGGGAAGGGTGAACTCGAAACGGGCCCCGTCGACAGTCGGCACGTAGCGAAGGCTCCCGTCCATCAACTCGGCCAGTTGCCGTGACACGGCGAGACCGATCCCGACAGAACCCGGTTGGGTTGGTGAGGCATTGCTCCGGTAATACCTGTCGAAGATCAACTCTGATTCGGTCGCCGCAACCCCGCTGCCATCGTCCGCGACGAGAACCTGGGAACTCCCATCGATCTGCCGTACGGCAACAACGATGCGATCGCCCCCATACTTGATCGCGTTGGAGAGAAGATTCCTTATCACCTGACGGCAACGAAGCCCGTCCGCCCAGGCCACCACCCCCTCCCCATGCAGCGTTATGGTCTTGTGCGAAGGGTGGGACTCCCGCACTCCGATGACGACACCCTCGACCTCCCTGCGGAGATCGATCAGGGACGACTGGATGGACAAGGATCCAGCATCGACCCGCGAGGCCACCAGAAGGTCTTCAACCAGCTCGGCCAATTCCCTGCTCTGCACCGCGATGATGCCGTTCAACTCGTCGAGTTCCCCCTCACCAAGACTGGTCCGGCTCGACGCGATCTCCTCGGACAAACCGACAATGGCAGTTAGCGGCGTCCGGATCTCATGGCTCACCGAGGCCAGCAGGCGGTCTTTCGATTCGTTGGAGGCTCGCAGCTTCTCCTGGTCCTCATTCCTTCGCCAGTAGGCGCCGATCATGTGCGAAGCTCTCCAAAGGGTGTCGATTTCATCATCGGACCAACGCCTCTCGGTGGTGTACTCGACGAATCCGATCGATCCGAGAAAGGCCCCGCCGACAAAGATGGGAACCGAGACTTCGGAGATTATGCCGTCGCTGTCGTATAAGGCTCGCTCATCGCCCTTGAGATCACGTGTGTAGAGGGTGACCGCCCTCCCCGCGGCGAGGGCGAGGTACATCGCCGACTCCGGGTCGTAGATCCCGGCCTTCCAGTCCCCGAAGTTCGATGTGGCCGAGCGGCGCGCCTCAGCCACGATCTCCCATCCGACCACCCCATCTGTTTCGGTGTTCCGGTCGACGTAGGCGTAGTCGGCGTTCGTCGCCTTCAGGAGAGCCTTGAGTGCCTCATAGACCGCAAAGGCATCTGTCTGCACCAGGAGCGCTTCGGAACAGGTGGCGATGGCGTGCTGCAGCCTTGTCGCTGAATCGTATTTGGAGATTGCGTCGGAAAGCTGGTCGTAGAGCTTGGAGACCAGTGTGGTGGTGAAAACGACTCCAGCGATCGCTATCACCACCCTGACGGCAATCACCTCGATGGCCTCGCCGAGAAGGACGCCCATGGCCCCTGCCCAAACCGCTATCGACAGACCGACGGCTGCCGACCAGACGAGACGGCTGCCGGCGCTCAGTGTCCCTGCCAGCACCCCAAACATCATGATGAGACCGAACGTCGTAGTGAAGTCGAGAGCCGAGATCTCCACGTTGAAGAGGGCCTCGATGATCGAAAGGGTCCCGAAGAACCACGTCGTGGCCAGGACCAGGGGCATCGAGTTGGCATCTTTCTGCTGCGTCAGCCACACCGCCCACACGGCGAGAATGAGGTAGGTGGCCCACCGTACCGGAGCTAGAGGCGACCTTATCTGGTCGAGTCGAACGATCTCGATGAGAGCGAGTGTGGGGAATAACACTCCGAGGAGTACCGCCACATATCTGTGGAAGTGCCGTTGAGTGGGCAAAGGGGCGCGCGAACTCACCCGTTGATGATCGGCAGTTGATCCCCACTTACTTGAGTCCCCGGTCTGGGTCTCGGGGGCTATTGGGGGAGGCCCAGCAGCGATCGGATCATCCTGGCCGTGGCGCCCCACAAAGTGTCGCCTTCCAGCTCGTAGTACCAGATCCGGCGTCCATCCCAGGGTACCGACCACCAGCTGGTCTCGTCGGCCAGGTCGGCGAGCGGCGGGGTGTAGATGCGTGCCACTTCCCGCCTGCTTGGGACCAGACGGAGAGGGGTGGCAACGCGGCCAACCACCGGAACGACCCAGGGCTTGTATTCGACGGTGTCGATGGCGGGAAGGAACCCGAGTATCTCGACCTGTTCCCGCCTGATGCCCACCTCTTCATGGGCTTCCCGCAACGCAGTGTCAATCGGGCCGTCATCATCTGGATCCGAACGGCCTCCGGGAAAAGCGATATGACCGGCGTGGGTCGGCATCGAGTCCGGTCTCTTGGTGAGAACGATCCGAACCTTCCCTTCGTCATCCTCGAAAAGAGGGGCCAAGACCGCAGCCATGGGGCCTTCGCCCGTCAGCGGTGTCGAGTCGAGAATGTGAAGCCGATCCCACATGCGTTCACCAGGTTACGGCTCTCGATAACCTGTCCGGGTGCCACGCTCCCGTCTCGAGACCGAACGCCTCGTCCTGCAGAGGTTCTCCCGGCGCGATCACACCAGCGTCGACGAGGCCATCCGTCGCTCGTTGCCCGATCTGCACCAATGGCTTCCGTGGGCGCGGCTCGATTATCAGCACGACGACACCAGTGCCTTCATCCGGGATTCGGTGCAGGCTTGGCGGGAGGATCGAGCCTGGGATTACTCCATCCGGTTTAAGGAAGCCCCGGACCGTCACCTCGGCAACATCTCGATGTGGACCGTGTCGAAGCTCGGCAAGATCGCCGAGTTCGGGTATTGGGTGAGAAGTGACGAGACGTCCAAGGGCATCTGCACCGAGGCGGTTGCCAGGCTCCTCGAGGAGGCCTACACCGCCCTCGGGTATCACAAGGTCACCCTCCGGGTGGCCGTGGGAAACGTCGCATCAGATCGGGTCGCGGAGAAGTTGGGGTTCACCCGGGAAGGGGTACTTCGCGAAGAGCTCCTCATCAGGGGCAACTGGGTCGACCATTCGCTCTGGTCGCTGTTGGACCGGGAATACCGGGCCCTGAAACGGGGCAGCGTCCGCAAATAGATACGCAATGCGTGTGCAACGAGAAGCGTCTGACACGCTCTCCTGCACACGCAATCGGGTCAACCACCTGCGGCGATGACCCGGGAGGCGTCTCCGACGAAGATTGCAATGGCCGGGAAGATCCCGATCGCCACCGTGAGGGCCAGCGACAGGGCCAAAGCGAGTCGCAGCGATCCTGCAGGCTCGGCCCCCAGGCTCGTATCGAACCCATCGGCGCGGTCGTCCATCCACACCGTCTTGATGACCTTGGCGTAATAGAAGAGGGCTATTACTGCGTTGATCGCGGCCACGACCGCGAGAGCGACCGTAGCGATTCCACCGGCGATCATCACCGAGCGGAACATCGCGAATTTGGCGAACCATCCTGCCAGAGGCGGAATCCCGGCGAGACTGAAGAAAAAGACGGCAACCATGAGGCCCAGCCGGGAGTCCACCGCCCCCAGGCCTGCCCAGCCGCCCAGTTCGCCGGTGCGTGTCTTGCGCGCTCCGGCGATGACCACGGCAAACGCACCCAGGTTCATCACCGCATAGATCACCAGATAGATGACCGTGGCCGCAAACGCCTCGCGGAGATCTACACCGGCAACCGAGGCGGCGGCGAACGGGACCAGCATGAAGCCGGCCTGAGCAATAGAGGAGTAGGCGAGGAGTCGCACGATATTGGTCTGTTTCAGCGCAGAGAGATTGCCCACGGTCATGGAGAGCGCGGCCAGAATCCAGAGGGCCGGAGCCCACACCTGCGAAGCGTCCGGCAGCGCCAGGTACAGCACCAGGAGCATCCCGACAAACCCGGCCGCCTTGGAGTTGACCGACAGATAGGCAGTGACCGGCGTGGGAGCACCTTCGTAGGTGTCAGGTGCCCAAAAATGGAACGGAACGGCCGAGATCTTGAAAGCAAACCCGACGATGACGAACAGGATCGCCATCACGATGGCCGGTTCTCCGCCCCGCCCTGCCGTTGCAGCGGCCAAGCCCTCGAAGGTGACTTCACCGGTCAATCCGTAGAGGAAAGACATCCCATAGAGGAGAATCGCGGTTGAGAGCACTCCGAGTATGAAGAACTTCAGCGAAGCCTCGTTGGACTTGGCGTCACCCTTCTTCCAGCCGGCGAGCAGGAACAGGGGGGCGGTGGTCAATTCGAGGCCAATGAAGAGGATGATCAGATCACGTGAAGAAGACATGACCATCGAACCGAGCACAGAGGCCAGGAGCAACAGGTAGTACTCGCCTTGGTAGTAGCGGTCCGATTCGATGTAGTGGTGCGACATCAAGAACACCAGATAGGCGCCGACGATGAACAAGCCCTTGAGGACCAGGGCGAATTCATCAACGACAAAGGAGCCATCGAACATGGACCGGGAGCCGCCCTCGACCGCCAGTGCCACCAGAGGGATCGCCGCCAGGGCGGTTCCGGCGATGGCCGTGGTAGCGATCCAGTATTTCTTGCCCCTGGGCAGGAGCATATCGAGCACGAACACCGCCAGGAACGTCCCCACAATCACGAACTCCGGGGCCAGCGCCAGATAGTCGATTTCGAAGCTCACCGGCTCTATCCGCCCCGCAGAGTGGTGAGGGCTGCCGTCACGTCACCCTTGAAGACCGTATCGATCAGGGAGGTCACGCTGTCGGTTGTCGCGTGGAAGATGATCTTCGGGAAGAAACCGATGGCCACGATCAGCACAATGATCGGCACCCACGCCGCCAGCTCGAAGCGATCGACGTCGTGCAATTCGTGCCCCTCCCACTCCACTCCCGGCTCCCCGAGGTTGACCTGCTGAAGCATGTAGAGCATGTATCCGGCGGTTAGAACAGTGCCCACGGCGCCCAGCACCATCGAGGTGCGGAAGACACCCAACGAGAGCCCGGCAAGGGGGTTGTAGGCACCTACCAGCGACATGAACTCGCCCCAGAATCCGGCAAGGCCGGGCAGACCGAGCGAGGCCATGGCGGTAAAGGCCAGGATCCCGCCCATCAGCGGCATCAGCTTCATGTTCCCCCCGAGACGTGCCATGTCACGGGTGTGATAACGGTGATGCATGGACCCGGCAAGGAAGAACAAAAGCCCGGTGATCAGCCCGTGGGCGACCATGCCGATGATCGCCGCATTGAGACCCACATCGGTCAATGTGGCAATCCCCAGCATGACGAACCCCATGTGGCCGACGGATGAGAAGGCAATCAGACGCTTCATGTCGGTCTGAGCAAGACAGGCCAGCGACCCGTAGATGATCCCGATCACCGCCAGAATGGCAATGGCGGGCGCCCAGTTCGCAGCCTCCCCGGGAAGGATCGGTATCGCGATCCTGATGAATCCGTATGCGCCGAGTTTCAGGAGAATCGCCGCCAGCAACACCGAGCCCACCGTCGGTGCCGCGGTGTGGGCATCGGGAAGCCAGGTGTGCAGTGGCCACATGGGTACTTTGACCGCAAAGCCGAGGAACATGGCCCCGAACACCCAAAAGGTGAACGTGCCGGTGAAGAGGCCCGAGGCCCCCAAGCGGGTCAGTTCGACGATGTCGAAGGTGCGACCCAGGTCACCAACTGCGCCCGATTTGAAGTAGAGGGCAAGAAAACCCAGCAGCATGAAGGCCGAGCCGAAGAGGGTGAACAGGAAGAACTTGATGGCTGCGTACAGCCGTGTCTCGACCTCCTTGGCGAAACCCGGGATCTTCCGGGGGGTGCGGTCTCCCCAGATGCCGATCATGAAGTACATCGGGAGCAGCACGACCTCGAAGAAGATGAAGAAAAGCACCAGATCCAGCGCGACGAATGTCCCGTTCATCCCTGTGGCAAGGATCAACATCAAGATGAGGAAGCCCTTGGGGTTCTTCGGTTCATCCCAGTGGTTCCAGGAGTAGATGATGGCCAGCACGGTTATGAAGGTCGACAGCACAAGGAGAGGCAGGCTGATTCCGTCCACGCCGACGTGGAAGTTGGCGTTGATCGCCCCAATCCAGGTCTGATTGACTTCGAACTGGTAAGTGTTGTAGGCCCCGCCGGCGAAATCGAACTGGCCGATCAGGACCAGCGAAAGGGCGAAAGCCAGCACGGCGACGGCCAAGGCCGCCCGCTTCAGAGCGTCCTCATTTGCCTTCGGGATGAATCCGAGGAATAGAGCCCCCGCCACGGGCAGGAACACAATCAGTGGTAGGCCCCAGTTATCGAACCATTCCATCGCTATCAGCCTCTCCTATAGGACAAACACGAATACAACCACCAGCACCAGCGCCCCTGCTACGAAAAACGCCGCGTACTGCTGAACACGCCCGGTCTGCATCTTCCTCAATACAGAGCCGGCGCTGTCGGCCGCCGCCGACAGACCATTGGCAATGCCATCCACACCCTTCTGATCAAGGGTTCCATAGACAAAGCCGCCGAGACCCTTGACGAACCAGCCAACCCCATTGACCACGCCGTCGATGACGTAGGTGTTGGTCCAGTCGACGAACGAAGCGATTGGGCCTTTTATCGTCCCCACCAACCCCAGCGCCGCGTGATCGGCGTAGTACTTGCGACGGAGCAGGGGATAGAGCAGGGGGACCTCGAAGCTATCGCGGGCCAACTGGGTATCTCGGTCGCGGGCGAACAAGCGCCACCCGATGGCGATCCCGGCGAGGGCAGCCGCCAGACCGGCAGCGGCGACGACGAAGTTGATGCCGTCGGCGTGGTGATCGCCCATCACTACCACTCGATTGGCCAGCCATTCGGTGAAGTTCCCGACGGCGGGGAGGGAGACTCCAGGGATGTTGAGGAGGCCAACGAGAATCGAGGGAATCGCCAGTGCGACCAAAGGCCAGGTCATGACCCGGGGAGACTCGTGTGGATGAGCCACACCCTTGTAGGTGCCGTGGAAGGTGAGGGCGACGGCCCGGGCCATATAGAACGCGGTCACCAGAGCACCGGCAATGGCGATCCACATCACAGCGGTATAGCCCTCGTGTCCCAGAGTGGCGAGAATCTCGTCTTTCGACCAGAACCCGGCGAACGGAATGATGCCGGCCAGCGCGAAAGAGGCGACCACAAACGTCCAATATGTCGTTGGCATCTTCTTGCGAAGGCCGCCCATGTCACTCATGTTGTTGGAGTGGACCGCATGGATCACCGATCCGGCGCCCAGGAAGAGCAAACCCTTGAAGAAGGCATGAGTGAACAGGTGGAACAGACCTGCGGTGTATCCACCGGCGGCGATGGCGGTCATCATGTATCCCAATTGGGAAACGGTCGAGTAGGCAAGCACCTTCTTGATGTCGTCGGCCACGAGAGCGAGCAGGCCAACCGCAAACAGTGTGATCGTTCCGATCGCGATCATCCAGGGTCGGGCCTCCGTAGCCAGGTTCTGATAGAACGGAAACGTCCTCGCCATCAGGTAGATGCCTGCCGTGACCATCGTGGCGGCGTGCATGAGAGCTGAGACCGGGGTGGGGCCGGCCATGGCGTCGGGGAGCCAGATGTGCAGGGGGAACTGGGCACTCTTCCCCATCGCCCCGAAGAAGAGCAAGAACCCGCCCGCCAAGGCGACGGCCCCCAGTGACCCGTTCTGCTCCACAGAGGCGACATCAAGTGCGGAGAAATCAAAAGACCCGATGGCGACCGCAATGAGAATTGCCCCTAGTACCAGCCCGACGTCGGCCACCTTGTTCACCAGGAACGCCTTGTTTCCGGCCCTGACGTTGTCGAGGTCTTCCCAATAGAAGCCGATCAAGAGATAGGAGGCCAGACCGACGCCCTCCCATCCCACGATGAGTTGGATGAAGTTGGGTGCTCCCACCAGGATCAACATCGACCCGGCGAACAAGGAGAAGGCGGCGAAGAACCAGGGAACCCGGCGATCACCCTTCATATAGCCAACGGCGTAGATGAAGACGACGAGCCCGATAAAGCTGACCAGGAAATACATCAGAATCGACAGCCCGTCGACCACCCAACCCAACTCGAATACAAGGCCACCCCCGATTCGACCGATCTCGAAGGTCGTCTGGGTGAGCACACCGCCGGTCATGTTCATCACCAGGAGGACCGTCGCCCAGATGGTGTTGACCGCCAGCGCGCCGATGGCGAACTCGGCACCCTGGTACTTCATCCGCTTGCCGAGGGCCAGAATCAAGAGGAACGCGACCAGGGGCAGCACCAGCATGATCCCGGCGGTGTCCGCCCACCAGCCACCGTCGCCGGCGTGGATCACGTGGGCTTCTTGGGCGAGAACCTGGAGGTCAAACATGTGGCATCACCCTGGCGCAGGAGCGGCAGCCCCGGCCGACCGGCGTCTGTTCGCCCCGAGGGGTGGACGTCACCAAATCCAAAAGGGTCTCGGACTGAGGGTTGCCGAGGGGCGAAGTCGGCCGGCAATCAGACATCCTCTAATACCTCATCAGACTGAGGTCGGTGACATTGGCGGACTTGCGGTTTCTGAAGATCATCAAGACTATGGCGAGGCCGATCCCCACCTCGGCCGCGGCCACCGTGATGACGAAGATGGCGAAGATCTGCCCGATCGCCTCCGGACTGTCGAGAACCGATTCGAAGGCGATCAGATTGATGTTCACCGCGGTGAGCATCAGCTCCACAGCGAGGAGGATCATCACAATGTTCCTCCTGACCAGAAGACCATAGATTCCCAGAGCGAACAGAGCCGCTCCGAGGATGAGGAACTGATTGACCAGCATCAGACCCGCCCTCCTTCCTCTTCCTGGAGGGGTGTCAGGTCTTTGCGAGCGATGGTGATTCCTCCGATCAAAGCGGCAAGGAGGACAAACGAGACGACCTCAAACGGAATGACGAACCTTCCCAACAACGACTCCCCGATCAGCTCAGTCGAGGTGGGGCGGCCGCTGGTGGCGACCAATGTCGTGCCGAAGGCATCGACCGATGCCCAGGCCAAGAGCACGAAGACCCCCACCGACAGAAGCGCCGGGATCACCCTCCGGTCGGAGTCGAGTCCCTGGTCGAGACCCGTCGGTGCCCGGGTGATCATTATGCCGAAGAGGAAAAGGACGATCACAGCTCCGATGTAGACCAGCACAAGGACCCAGGCGACAAATTCTGCGGAGAGCATCAGGAACAGGCCGGCGGTTCCGGCAAGAGCAGCGACCAGGAACAACGCAGAGTGAACTACGTTCTTCGCGGTCACCACCCGAGCCGATGACGCCAGAACGACAAGCGCCACCACGGCGAACACCCAGTTGACGGGCTCGGAAACCCAGTCCAGAACGCTCAACCCGCCACCTGCCTCTCCGGGTCGTGCAGCCGGGAGCCAACCGGCGTCGGTTCGCTGGAGATGTCATCGACCCATGACGCGGCTCCGCCCGAGACAGAGGGCCCTGACTTCAGGGCTTTCTTGGCCGGAATTTCGACGCTCACGATTCCAACCCCGGTGCATCCGGAACGGTTGCCAGCCAATCCTGGAGCCGATCCATGTCGTGCAGCATCTCCCCCATCTTCAGCTCCGAATACTCATATTCCGGCGTCCAGAAAAGTGCGTCGAACGGGCAGACTTCAACGCAGATCCCGCAATACATGCAGAGGGCATAGTCGATGTCGAAGCGGTCGAGGGTGGCTCGGACCTTGACCCGGCCGCCGGGCTTGGAGGGAGGTTGCTCCTCCTTGTGCCCCTCGATGTATATGCACCAGTCGGGGCACTGTCTGGCGCAGAGCATGCAAACGGTACAGGCTTCCTGGTCGAGGGCTATGACCCCGCGGGCCCTGGGAACGGGTGTCTCCTTGACCTTTGGATAGTTGACGGTTGCCAGGTACTTCTTGGGCAGGAAGATCGTTTTGACCATGGTGGTGATGGTCACCACCAAGCCCTTGACCAACCCCACTCCGGGAACCTGACGGGTGTCCAGTGAAGCCATCAGAGGAGCACCTTGAAGAAGGCCGTGGCGAGGATGTTGGCCAGGGCAAGCGGGATCAGCCATTTCCAGGCCAATGACTGGAGCTGGTCTTCGCGGAACCGGGGGAAGGTCCACCTGAACCAGATCATCACGAAGACCAGGATGAATGTCTTCCCAATGAGGATCACCGGCCCGGCGAACTCCAGGACCTGGGTGGAGAGCCCCGGCAGCCAGTAGCCGCCGAGGAACAGGGTGGCGGCGATGGCGGACATCGTGAACATGTTGGCGAACTCGGCCAGGAAGAAGAAGAGAAACCGGAAGCCGGAATACTCCGTCAGATATCCCATTACCAATTCGGATTCGGCGATCGGCATATCGAACGGGATCCTGGTGAGCTCGGCCAAAGCGGCGATCATGAAGATCACGAACCCCACGACTTGAAAGATGACGTAGGGGTAGCCGGCCTCGATCTGTGCCTCGACGATTCCGCTCATGCTGAGGGTCCCGGCCATGATGACGGCGCCGACAACGGCAAGAACCAGGGGCAGTTCGTAGGCGATCAGCTGACCTGCGGCACGCAAGCCGCCGATCAGGGAGTACTTGTTGGCCGAGGACCAGCCGGCCATGAGCACGCCGATGGTGCTGATGGAGGAGATGGCCAGGGCATAAAAGACCCCGACGGAAAGGTCACGGAAGATCAGACCGGGTCCGAAGGGAATCACCACAAACAGGGCGACGGTGCCGACAAGCACCAAGATGGGTGCGGTCTTGAACACCGGGCGGTCGGCATCTTCCGGGATCAGGTCTTCCTTCTGGAAGAATTTGACGCCATCGGCGATGAGCTGGGCCCAACCCCAGCGGCCTCCCGCGAAATAGGGGCCGACGCGCGCCTGCATCTTGGCCGAGAGCTTCATCTCCGCGAAGCCGATCACCATCCCGATCAACGGGATCATCAGGGCGACCAGCAGGATTTTCGCCCCTAGAGACACCCAGAAGTTGGCAAAGAAGTCGGTGAGGAAGTCCACTTATGTGGCCTTCCGGTCCTGGGTTTTGAGTTCTGAGTGGCCCAATTCCCTCCCCGAGGGCAGGAACCTTCCCAGAACCCATGACTCATGACTCATGGCCACGACCGAACGAAGTGAGGGAGTCTTCATCGGTCCACGTCCCCGAGGACGAAGTCGAGACTTCCCATGATGGCGATTATGTCGGGAACCAATGTGCCCTCGAGGATCCATGGCAAGATCGAGATATTGGAGAAGCTGGCCGAGCGGATCTTGAGCCGGTAGGGCCCCTGGCCCCCATCCGACACCAGGTAGTAGCCCATCTCACCCTTGGGGTTCTCGGCGCGCACAT
>JBFHXF010000017.1:0-26104 GCA_041599115.1 Acidimicrobiia bacterium | reverse complement strand
GGACTCACCGGGAAACGGGAGCGACCTGCTTGCTATTCCGAATAGCCTCAAATCGTGCCAACAACCGTCGTCCTTCCGGTCAAGTCCTTTCACCTCGGAAAGGGACGACTGGCCGATCTTCTGAAACCAGAGGAGAGAGCGCGACTCGGTCGCAGCCTCGCCGAGAGGACGATGGGCATTGTCGAAGAAGCCGGGCTTCTGCCCATAGTCGTCGCCGGCGACACCGAGGTGGCTGCCTGGTCGCTGACGGGTGGGATCCCGACAGTCGCCGACCCGGGCATGGGTCTTTCCGCAGCAGCGACGGCCGGTGTCAGCTGGGCGAAGAACGTCACCAACTCATGGGTTGTGCTGCACACCGACCTTCCGCTACTCACCTCGGGTGAGTTGGGCGGGGTTGTGGAGGCGGTCGAACTCGGACGTGATGTCATCGCTCCCTCTTCGGATGGCGGTACGACCCTCATCGGGAGCGTCAAGACGATCGACTTTTCCTACGGTCCGGGCAGTTTCTCCGTCCATGTTTCGAAACTCAGAGAACCGGAGATCGTGACCGAGCTCGGACTGCTCCACGATCTGGACTCACCTGATGATCTCCGGTCGATTCTCTCCCATCCGCGAGGTCGATGGCTCGCGGAGATCATCGGTTCGGTGGAAAGCCGGCCACAGCACAACGTAAAGTGAGCCCCGACCGAGAAACAGAGGAAGTGTGGAAAAGACAGTTGTCATCACCGGAGGAACCGGAGGGTTGGGAACAGCCCTGGTCCATCGTCTCATTTACGGGGACTACCGCCTGGCGGTCACCTACCTCCTTCCAGACGAAGCGGAGCGATTCGAGGCGGAGTTCGACATAGACGAGGACCGGCTTCTGCTCCTCCGAGTCGACGCCGCCAATCCCGAGGCCGTGACCAGTCTCATGAAGGACGTGGCAGGGCGCTGGGGCAACATCCATGGTCTCTGTTCACTCGTGGGTGGCTGGGCCGGAGGGCGCGATGTCGAGGAGACCGATGACGTCAGGTTCGAGCGAATGATCGACCTCAATCTGAGGTCCGCCTTCTATGCGGTTCGCGCCGCCATCCCCCACCTCAAGGAATCGGGTTGGGGCCGGATCATCCTGGTGGGCTCACGGGCGGCCCTGGATCATCCCAGCGGGCAGGCTGCTTTCAATATCGCCAAGGCTGGTGTGGTGGCCCTCGGACAGTCGGCCGCGGAGGAACTCGAGGGCTCGGGCGTCACCGCCAACGTCCTGATGCCCTCGGTGATCGACACACCCGCCACCCGGAAGTCCTTGCCATACGCAGACTATGTGAACTGGCCCACACCGGACGAGATCGCGGCTGTCGCTGATTTCGTCCTGAGTGAGGAGTCCGCTGTCATCAACGGGGCCCTGATCCCGGTCTACGGAAGGGCCTGATCGTCGAGCAAATCCAGCCAGTCGCCGTGGTGATGGGCCCAACCCACGTTCATCCAACCCGTGCCGTCGTCAACCGACAGAAGAGCGCCTTCCTCTGACGGAAGCTCAAACTCGACCGAGACCCGGAACAGCGGGCGGGTGGTGCGGGCTGCGGCGCACACCCCATCGATGATGTCTCTCTGGGTCTCCGTCAGCTGGGACCTCACGAAGGATCTCATGACCACAACCGGGCTGCCGTCGGGAAGTCGATCGAGAGCGACTTCGAGAGTCTCGGCAGCGTCCCCTGCTATCAGGTCGATTTCCAGGCTTCTGACGGTCTCCAGAGCTTGTGTGAGTCTTTCACGCCGTTCCCCGTGCTCCGGCCAGATCAGGGCGTCGAGCCAACGACGGTCGTCATCCGAGGTTGGGTCGATGGGATCCATATCCAGCCCGACCCGGGAGATGATGTCGATGGCACGACGAAACGGGGGCGCCCCGCGCAACTCCGTCTTCAGATGAACGGCGCCGGAGCCCCACCTGAGCTCGCCCCACTGATACGAGTAGTGATCGAGCGCCAGGTTCAACCCGGCACTGGTTCCCAGATCGATCAGGTGAAAACGATCGAAACCGCTCATCCAGACGAGGGGTAGGAGGGCCACACAACGACGGCACTCGTTGGTCTGGGTGCGTCGGGTGCGGCCGATCTCGACGATGGCCTCCTCCTGGTCGAGGACGTAGTCGCGGAACGCGGGCCCGGACCCTTCGGGTGGCAATGCATTCTCGACCAGTGACGGATAGAACCCGGCGAGTTTCGAATCGATGTGATCTGCGAGCAGGTATTGGACGGCGGCAAAGAGGAGATTCGGCTTCGGAAGGTGCTTGATGAGGTTGAGCACTCTCATCAGCTCCGGGTCGTCGGCGATGACCTCGACCAAGTGGTGGTAAAGCGGTGACCCGGGGGCGTGCCTCCCCCACTCTCGAAGGTACTGCGGTGTCAACCGGGTCGGGGCACTCAGAATCTCGACCTCCGGTAGGCCGTGGCCAGTGCGTCGGCGTACTCGTTCCACCGGCTTCCCGAGTGTGCCCGTATCCAGAGGATGGCAACATTGGGACGCTGCCGGGTCAGGGCGTAGGCCTCCTTCACCAGCTCGAGGTTGGCTATCGGTCCAGGCGATTTCTTCTGCCAGCCTTTTGCCCTCCACCCATCTGCCCATTTGGTCAGGATGTTGACCACCAGCTGTGAATCGGTATAGACCGGGACGGCTGAGTCGGCGGGAAGCATCCGGAGACCGGCGATCATCGCCATCAACTCCATCCGATTGTTCGTGGTGTGTTTCTCAGAACCGTGAGCCTGGTCACGAATCTCGCCGGCGACGACATACACCGCGCCCCAGCCCCCCGGGCCGGGGTTGCCCTCCGAGGCGCCGTCGGTGAACACACCGGTGGCCGGACCATCGGTGAAACTGGAGAGCACCTCGGCTGTCGTCAGGTCTCTGGTCTTGGTTGTAGAGACCTTGCGTGCGGGCTGGTCTGGCGCCGGAGTGCCGTTGGCCCGGTTCTTGCAGTCCAGACATTCTCGGGGCGTCCAACCCGGGTAGCGCTCGAGGACCTCGGGGCGAACATCGAATGGCTTGCCACAGTTCTGACAGGTGAACACCGGGTCGAACCTACCTACCGAGTGATCCGGCTCATGGTCCGGACCCCGCGAAGACCGAGATGAACTGGGGGGACTTGATCAGGTTGAACTCGTGGTGCGTTTCGACCCATCCCAGGGGCTTGGTCAGTCTCCTCAGTTTTGCGGGCCACAGTTTCTGACAATGAACCTCGCGCGCCTTGAACGGCGTCCTATGGAGAATCAGCGACGTCGGTATTGCGTACAGGCCCATGATCGGCTCGGCCGGGTATATGAACAGCACACGTCCGTCCGGCTTGAGAACCCGGCTCATCTCGGCAAGGGCTTGGTCGAGTTGGGGGATGTGCTCGATGGCATGGACCGACACGACGACATCGAACCTGTCATCTTCGAACTCCAGCGCCTCGGCCTTCATGAACAAGACGCGGTCGGACCCGGCCACCTCCGGCGCATTGGGGTTGGCGTCGATCCCAACGACGTCGATGCCCCGATCAGCCAGACGACGGGTGAGATGACCCTGACCGCAGCCGACTTCGAGGACCCTGTCCCCCCCGGTCAACGGCAGCAGCCGATCGATGCTCCTCAGATGTGATGGATCCCATCTGTTGATCAGGGCGTATTGCCGCGAATCGTATGTGTTCACTTCATGTCGAATCTAGGAGGCCGTTCCCGAGATGCGGGGCGACCGCGTAGTCGAGGAGAATCGGGCCGGCGTCGGTCATCGCCACGTGAGTCACAGAAGTGTTACCCGGCGTAAAGAGCGATTCGGCATGGGTGTCGGGGACCGAGGTGAGCGAAGACACGTAGGACCGAATGGCACCGCCGTGAGCAACAACCATCGTGGGCTCGCCCTGCGCTGGTTCGAGGGACTGGATGGCGTTACGGAACCGGGCGGTCAGTTCCCCCCAGCTCTCGCCGATTTCGCCTCTCCTGAGGTCGACACCGTCACGGTAGATGGACTCCAGCTGACGGCCCCAACGTTGGTGGATCTCCGGAGAGGTCAGGCCCTCCCAAATCCCCATGCCGATCTCTTTGAGCTCATCGACCCGGACAATCCCGTCGGCTGCAACAGCCGCGGCGGTCTGCTCGGCCCGGCCGAGGGGAGAGGAGTAGACGGTGTGCACCCGTCCGTACCACTCAGCGAAGGCCTCGGCCTGACGGCGGCCGAAATCGTCGAGACCCCAGTCGCCCTGACCCTGCCAGCGGCCCTCAACATTTGCCCGGGTCCGTCCGTGACGGATCATGGCCAGGACGGGGTCGCCTTTCGCCAGATGCTCTTCGACCTCCTTTGGCCGGGGACCGACGTGACCGAGGTCGTTGAACGTGGCGAGACGGGGTCGACCGTAGGTCCAGGTGAGCTTGGAAATAGCAGTGTTTCCGGTGAAAACGTGCACCCGCCGGCCACGGCCTCGCAAATGACGATGAAGAACGGTCTGGAGCAGCCCACCGTGGGTCACGACCGCCGCGTGCCCATCCTCGCCGAGGAGGTCCACGATGCGGTCTATCGCGGCAAACGCCCTCGCCCCCACCTGGTTGAGGGTCTCGCCAACACCCCCCATGGGAACCTCCCGCCCGGAGACGGCGGCGCTGAGCTCCTCGGCCTGGTCGGCACGCACCTCTGCGGTGGTCATGCCATCCCAGCGGCCCAGGTCCAGCTCGACGAAGTCGTCCCAGATGGCGACATCGCTGGAGAAGGCCGCTGCCGTCTCTCTCGCCCTGCGCAGCGGTGAACTGATCACGACGTCGAAAGAGACCGTTCGCAGCCGTCGGCCGAGAGCCTCGAGGGACATCCGGCCGTGCTCGCTCAGTGGCACGTCGGACCTTCCGCTCCAGACTCCTTCGGCGTTCGCCTCGGTCTCGGCGTGACGGATGAATGTGATTGTGGGCATTACGTCTCGATAGTTGGATTATTGCGTGTGCACGGGGAAGCGTTCTGCCGGCCCCCCTGCACACGCATTGGTTGCGTGTGCAGGGGGGCCGGTCCCACCGCTCTCACTGCACACGCATCAGTTCTAACCGATGAAGGCCGATGCGAAGATCAGGGAGACAATCGTCATCACCTTGATGACGATGTTCATCGCCGGTCCCGAGGTGTCTTTGAAGGGATCGCCGACGGTGTCCCCGATCACGGCGGCATGGTGGGCATCGCTTCCCTTGCCGCCATAAGCGCCCGCCTCGATGAATTTCTTGGCGTTGTCCCAGGCGCCACCGGCGTTGGCCATGAAGATGGCAAGCAAGAACCCGGTCACCAGGGCCCCGGCCAGCAGACCGCCCAGAGCCTCGACATCTATGAAGCCCACGACCAGCGGAAGGATCACCGCCAGCGAGCCGGGGACGATCATCTCCCTCAAAGCACCGGCGGTGGCGATGTCGACGCACGTCGTGTAGTCGGGCTTGGCATTCGGATCCCCCGCTCTCAGCCCTGGAATCTCACGGAACTGACGACGGACTTCGTCGATCATCTTGGAGGCCGCCCTTCCCACGGCGCTCATGGTGAGCCCGGCGAAGAGGAAGGGGAACATGGCACCGATGAAGAGGCCAATGGTGGTCGGCGCGTCGGCGATGTTGATCTGCTCGAGACCGACGGCCTTGGTGAAGGCGCTGAAGAGGGCCAGCGCGGTGACCGCGGCGGAAGCGATGGCGAAACCTTTGGCGACAGCCGCCGTCGTGTTCCCCAGCGAGTCCAGGGCGTCGGTCGCCTGACGGACCTCGGCGGGTAGATGTGCCATCTCGGCGATGCCCCCGGCGTTGTCGGCAATTGGCCCATAGGCGTCTACCGAGATCGTGATGCCCAATGTCGCCAGAACGCCGATAGCTGCCACGGCTACCCCGTAGATACCGCCACCGTCACCCATGGCCCAGTCGCCGGCGTAGAAAGCGACCCCGATTCCGGCGGCGACGACGATCACGGAGAATGCGGCCGAGCGCATACCTTCTGAGATCCCCGAGATGATCACCGTTGCCGGGCCGGTCTGGGCCTGATGGGCGATCTCCTTGACGGTCTTGTAGTGATCCGAGGTGAACCACTCGGAAATCTTGCCGACCATCCATCCGACGATCAGACCAGCAACCACTGCGATCCAGATGCCCTGCCAGTTGTCGATGGCATGGTCCCCTGACCCAAAGATCCAATAGGCGAGACCACCCACGCCGACCGCAGTCGCCACCAGAGAGAAGTTCGTGCCCCGGTGAAGGGCGGCGGCGAGGTCGGATTCGCCCTTCGCCTTGACGAGAAAGGACCCGATGATTGCCGCGAACATCCCCAGGGCCGCCACGGCGAGGGGGAAGATGATCGCCTCGGCAAGGAAAGCCGCTCCGGTGAAGACGAGCGCCGAATAGGCAATCGGAGCAACGATCGATCCCACGTAAGACTCGAAGAGGTCGGCGCCCATGCCCGCGACGTCGCCAACGTTGTCCCCGACGTTGTCGGCGATCACGGCAGGGTTGCGGGGGTCGTCCTCGGGAATACCGGCCTCGACCTTGCCCACCAGATCGGCGCCCACATCGGCGGCCTTGGTGTAGATCCCCCCGCCGACTCGAGCAAACAGCGCGATCGAGGAACCCCCGAGGCCGATAGCGGTGACGATCTCGGCCCATGAATCCAGTTTCAGAACACGGTTGAAGACGAGAAACCCCAGCCCTATCCCCAGGAGCCCCAAACCGGCGACGGTGAACCCCATGACTGCTCCCCCGCGGAAGGCGATCGGGAGAGCGGCGGGAATGCCGCCGGTACGGGCAGCTTCGGTGGTGCGAGCGTTGGCGGCGGTCGCCATTCTCATGCCGACGAATCCGGCCGAGCCGGAGAGCAGCGCCCCGAACACGTAGGCGATGGCGCCCCAGGGTCTGCCCCAGTCCAGGAAAGACGCGATGAGAATCGCCATGACGCCTACGAAGACCGAGACCCAGATGTACTCCCGCCTGAGGAACGCCATGGCACCGGTTCGTATCGCCGCGGACAACTCGACCATGCGCTCGTTGCCCTGGGGGGCCGACATCACGGCGCGGGTGTAGAACGCTGCGAGCGCCAGGGCAAGGATGCCCGCGGCAAGCGCGATGTAGAGAATCGTGTCCGTCATCGGGTGACAACCTCCGGTAAGAACAGGCAATCGGGGCGGCGGCAGTATACGAGGTCACTGCTACCGAGCAGAACCCGGGCTTCTGAGCAGGATGACAGAGTCGACCACTCAAGATTGGAGCCCGCAGTCGGTACGTTATGACGGTGCTCGAGGCCCCTTCAGTCAAAAAGCCGCTGTGGCGACGTTTCTTGGTGATCTCCGGTCTGAGCGCCGCGGCCCTGGCGGCGCCACTTCTCGACCTCTACGGGAAGAACCCCGAGGTTTTCGTCGCCAACCGGACCAGTCCGTTTCAACTGATCCTTTTTGGTCTTCTCGTTGTGGTGGTCCCGCCCGTCGTGGGGCTCGGAATCCTCTGGCTTGCCGGGATGGGCGGTTCCCGGTCCGGCAACATCGTCTACCTCGTCCTGGTGGGATTTGGTGGCGCTACGACGGGTCTGGTCATAGCCAGGCAGGCGTTTCCTGACAGCACCGCAGCCTCGATTGGGCTCGCCCTGCTCCTTGCCATCGTCGTGATCGGAGCGGCCAAGTGGGTTGAAGGCACTCTCGCCCTCTTCTCGATTGCCCTCCCGGCCGTCCTGTTTCTGTTTCTCGCCGTCTCCCCCACCTCCCGGCTCATATGGGATCAACCGTCTCCTGAGGCTGTGGACACGGATGTGATCGGCAGGCCGTCGTCGATCGTCTTCCTCCAACTCGACGAGTTCCCCACGGCATCGCTCATGAATGAGGACGGCAGCATCAATGACGCTCTGTTTCCCAATTTTGCGAGACTTGCCAACAGCGGGACCTGGTATCGAAACGCCCTCTCGGTCTCGATGGCGACGACCCACAGCGTCCCGTCGATACTGGACGGGCGTCTCGGCGAACCAGACCTCGCCCCAACTGCGACAGACCACCCGAACAACCTCTTCACCCTGCTCGGGAAGGCATATGAGATGCACGTGATCGAGTGGGTAGCGGATCTGTGCCCCCAGGAGTTGTGCAAGGACTATGCCGGGAGGGCACCGGCGCGGTTCACCTCCCTGCTGGGCGATGTGGGCGTCGTGTACGGGCACCTTTCGCTCCCACCGCCGGTTCGGGATCATCTCCCCAGCATCGACAACACCTGGAAAGGATTCCTGGGCCAGGACAACAACCCCAACGCCCCGCCGGTGGCCGTGCCGGACCACCCCGTGCCCAGATCCGGAATCAGGAGCCAGTGGGTCGACTGGATCCAGCGTCTGATCAATGGCATCTCCAAGAGCCAACCCCCGACCCTGTCCTACGCCCACCTGCAGTCGCCTCATGTCCCGTGGCAGGTGAACCCCACGGGAACCCAATACTCGCGACCGGAGCAATACAGCGAGGTCGACGGTGTCCAGGGCTCAGGATTCTGGGTGCAGGACCCCGACCTCGCCCGCCTCGGTTACCAACGGCATCTCTACCAATTGGGTTTTCTCGACCAGATGCTTGGCTCACTCTTCAAGAAGATGGATGAGACGGGCACCTGGGACGACACCCTGATCGTCGTGGTCGCCGATCACGGAGCCTCCTTCGTTCCCGGAGAACACCGGCGCTGGCCATATGCGAACAACCGTGACGACCTCTATCGAGTCCCGCTTTTCGTCAAGTACCCGGGCCAAACCGAGGGCGAGACGAGAGATGAGCCCGCCTTCACCATCGACATCCTCCCCACCATCGTCGATGCACTCGACATCAAGACCGACTGGAAGTTCGACGGCCAGTCACTGCTCGACATCCAGGGGACCAACCGACCCCATCAGGTCATCTACTGGTGCTGCAGCCGGGAGACGGCAAGCACCGACCTCACCGTGCTCTTCGACCAGGTCAGGCGTAATCACCAATGGGTCCCCCGGCAGGACAGCTGGGATGGAGTTGCCGCCGTGGGGCCCTATGGCAACCTGGTAGGCACCAGGTTCGACGACCTCGCCCCCGAGAAGAGCGACGAACTGCATTGGGTGCTAGATCACGCCGACAGCTATGCGTCAATCGACCTGAGTTCGGGCGTGTTGCAGACGCTGATCACCGGAAGGTTGGAGGTCCCCCAGGGCGTGACCGACAACGAGTTTCTCATCGGGGTCAATGGTCAGATTGCCGGAACCGGCTTCCTCCTTCGTGACGAGGCCAACGCCGGTGAGATACGCGGTCTGATCTCCGAGGAATCACTCCGGGATGGCGCCAACAGCATCGTGATCCTCGTCCATAACGGCCAGGGATGGCTCACCGGCTCCACAGGCGATGTCACCCTGCAATACCTCGCCGACGACGGGCACGTTCTCCAGTTGAAGGACGAAGGCAATCGACGTGTGCAGATCGACAAGGCCACCAAGACAAGCTCAGGCTGGACGATCGTGGGATGGGCAGCCGACGTCTCCAAAAAGGTGCCCCCCGACCGCATTTATCTCTTCGCCGGCGACACTCTGGTCGCCTTTGGCCCGCCCAACCTCGACAACCCCAATGTCGTCAAGTGGTACGAGAGCAATGACCTGCTGAGGACAGGCTTTTCGTTCGATATCGCCGCCGGTGCGGTCCCGGTGGGAGTCGATCGGCTGACCGTGATCGCAGAGTTCGGTGACTATGCGATCGGTGATCCCGTCATTCTCGACCAGTAAGTGGGCTAGCGCGGGCGGAGTTCGAAGAGCATCCGCGTGCCGGATTCGAGTTGCTTTTCGCCACTCAACTCGAACATCTCTCCGGCGATGGCACGGAAAGCGCTCTGGTCGCGAGCCCCGTGGAGCTCCTCGGCCAGCTTGTTGGCGGACAGCCTGGCGACCATCTCATCCTGGGGCGAAACGAATTCCACCAGCACCGGGCAATCGAACGACCTGAGCCACTCCATCACTCGCCTAGGGGGGATGCTTGCCGTATAGATCAGATGATGGATCAGCCCGTAGGCGACAATCAGGTCGGGTTGGGCCCTCTCGACAAGTGAGGGTCGCTCGGTGCCGGCCCAGCCCTGGGATGGCGATGGGTTGCCGAGATCATTGACCACAACTGAGAGGTTCGCGTCCCCGGCGGTGCGATAGAGCTGATCCAGGACCGCCTCGTCGCCGTCGACGGCAATGGCGTGGGAGCCCGACCTGGCAGCGATCTTGGAGAAGAAACCGTCATTGGCCCCCAGGTCGAGCACACGTGTTGCTCCCAACCGACCCAGGGCAGATTCGAGAAACTCCGCCTTGGCGTCCCTGTCCCGGGCGACATGCGTGCACGAGTGGTAGCCGGACCATCCTTCTCCGGAAGGGAACCAATCCAGGGACTCCACCAGCCGACGGAGCCTTCTCACGTTGGCCAGGATCATGTCGGCGGTGAATCCTGCCTTGCCCAGATCCTGGCGGACGGCGGCCCCCGCCATCCGGGCCTCCAGCCGTGCCGGCAGCACGACATGAAGCAACACGCTGGGAATGAGCTTTCGCCGTAGAGGCAACAAGCTCCTCATTTGGGCGGGGCTGGGGCCTTCCATGTCGCCCCTGAGCCATGGTTGAAAGGGGATGCCCAGCCAGGCCCGAATCATGAGCGGGAAGAGGAACTGTCTGGTGAACTGGCGATAGCCGATCCAGGGCTCGCCGGGCCGGTATGGCTCGAAGGACCCGATGTCGATGAACAACGGTGAGCCCCCGACGAACTGAATATTGAAGGGTGTGGCGTCCTTGATGGTGAGACCGTGGCCGAGGGCTTCCTCGAGAAGGTCGAGTTGCAGGATCGCGGCGTCCTTCAGCATCGAGAAGGTCCACTCGTAGGGATAGGTGATGAGGGGCAGGCGGGGGTGCTGCAACGCTCCTGCCGATCCCTCAGGAGCCTGCGGGAGTTCCTCGGCGGCGATGAGCTTGCCGTCGTCAACCGCCGATCGAAAGAACCCGGTTTCCTTTAGGGCCCGCCATGCATTGAGGCCCCGCTCATCGAGCAGACGCAAGACCCGGTCACCCTCGAAAACCACATGTGAGGATGGGTCCCGGAATGACCCTGCAACGACTTCGGCCATGAAACGGTCAGGACTCGGCGCTGATCGGAGTCTCGTCGCCGGTGGTGTTTCCACCGGAATCGCTGTCTGCCCGATGCCGCTTCCCTGCCAGCCTCTGCTTCCACGCCTTGAACGCCACTGCCACTCCGGCGATACCACCGAGCAGCGCCTGCAGTATGAGACTGCTCGAGCCAGGATCCAGGTATCCGAAGATCATTTGTTGTCCTCCTGAAGTGGGCGGTCCGGCCGCTTCATGTACATATTCGTCCAAGTTGAGGTTCATGCCAACTGAGGGACGAAACACCCAAGCTACAAAGAGACATGACCGGTGGAGCGGATCCGTCGGCGAGGATGGATCTGTTGGAGGGACTTATGAATCTAGACGGCAAGGCTTTGGGCCCTAGAAATAAACCGCCGGATATGGTCCAATTCAGTGTGAAATCTCTCACCCGTCCGTGGATGAGCCCTTCACCCGCTCGACCTCGCTCCAGCATCAGAGTGGTCTTGACGACGCTGGTGGCGGTCACCCTCATCGTCACCGCCTGCGGTGGCGAGCCGGTGCAGGGCCTCGGCGGCATGGTGCGCACCCCACCTCCGGACGTGAGCAGTGTCGTTCTTCCCGACGTTTCCAATGATGGTGGCGAGTTCACCATGACCGCCGAACCGGGTCATGTGCTGGTCGTCTATTTCGGCTACACCTCGTGTCCCGACGTCTGCCCGACGACCATGGCCGATCTGCGCCGGGCCATGGCGGACCTGGGGGATAGGTCCGAGCTGGTCGATGTGGCCTTCGTGACAGTAGACCCCAACCGAGACACCGCGGAACGCTTCACCGCTTACGTACATGCCTTCTTTGATCGTGGCCATGCCCTCCGTACCGAGGATCCGGCCGCTCTGGAGTCCGCTGCAAAGACGTTTGGTGCCTCTTACGAGGTGAGAACCGGTGGTGACGGCACAGTCGAGGTCGCCCACTCCGCTTTTCTATACGCCATCGACTCGACCGGTCATATCGTCGTGCAATGGCCTTTCGGCACGACCTCACAAGACATGAACAGGGATCTTTCGACGCTACTCAGGAGGGATGCATGAGCAAGAAAGCCGTCGTGACGCTGACCGTTGGCCTGGTCCTCGTAATCGCATCATGTGGTGGTAGCGATGGCCCGCAGATCGGAGACCCATGGGCGCGGACGTCGGCAAGCATGCAGGACACGGGTGTCGTCTACATGACGATCACCGGTGGGGCGGAAGCCGATCGGTTGATCGGCGTTGGTGTCGATTCCTCCATCGCCGCCAACGCCGAGTTGCATGAGACGGTCATGAGCACGAGCGATGACGGGACCGAGATGATGATGATGGAGCCGATCGAATCACTCGCTGTAGGCCCATCCGAGGAAGTCAAGCTCTTGCCGGGTGGGTATCACATCATGCTGGTGAAGCTGGTCAACCCCCTGGTAGATGGATCCACTTTCGACCTCACCCTCAGCTTCGAAAATGCCGGCGACATCGTGGTGCAGGTGCAGGTGAGGGACGGCTGATCGATGAAGCTTCGACATAGCTCCTTATGCATCGCCCTTTTCGCCCTTTCCCTCATCGCCGCCTGTGGCGGGAGTCGCAGCGGTCCCCTGGTGGTCCAAGACTCGAATCAAACGCAAAGTGACTACGAATACTTGATTCCGGCGGGCACCGGAGACAGGATTCGGGCCGGGGAGGATGTGAAGATCCTTCCCGCCGAGTTGGATGTGCGGGTGGGCGAAACCATCCGGATCGTCAACGAGGACGACGAAGGCCATTTCGTAGGTGTCTTCTACGTGGGTCCCGGGGAGACGGTCACGGAGAGGTTCTCATCACCCGGGGAATACACCGGCCAGTGCACCATTCATCCCAGCGGGAAACTATCGCTCAAGATCCATGCCTGAATTCGGAGGGCGGGCCTCTCGGCAGGTGCCCACTGGGTCTTTCTCCCCTAAGTCGAGCAGTCACTCCGGGCGTAAAATGGGGACGACACCCTATGAAGTCATCCAATGATCACCGTGCATGACCACCAGGCTCCACCCGGGGCGGAGACCGGCATGCCGCAAGGTTTTCGCGGACCCGGATCGAGGCTTCGGATCCTGGCCGTGATTGCCATCCTCTCCCTCAGCAGCACCGGCTTTGTCATGCTCTCGGCGGCGGAGGCTCCCAATGCGGCCGCCGATTTTGACCTCTTCGATTCCTCCAGCAGCGACTTCCTGCAACCGGCAGCGGGGAGCGAGGAGGGGCCCGACCGCATCAAGTACCTGAGTAATGACGGGCCCCGGTCGCTGGCAAACGGCGGTGTGGTCCCCCTCGGAGCCAACCTCCAAATGGGAGTGACGGTCAGCCCCTACCCACCCAATACCTTCGACATCGACCTCGATCTGTATCTCACCACCACCGATGGCGAGCCTGTCATCGACGCCGATATAGTGGCGGTGTGGGACATGACGGTGATGTGGCACGGTCCTTTTGACACGCCATTCACCAGCAGGGGCGATGGCCACTACGTGGCCCCCTTCCATTTCTTCATGTTCGGACCGTGGCAGTTGGTCACTCGGATAAGTGTCCCCGACCACGACCTGATCGACGACTTAGCCATCGACATCTATACCTGGCCGGAGTGACAACATGAGCGATACAGGACCGGTAGGAACAGGCGAGGAGCGGGCGGCAACGGCCACTCTGGCACCTCCGCGGCCTCAGGGAACAAGTGGAGAGCGAGGCACCGAGCGCAAAGGCAACACCACCAAGCAAGTTGTCATCTTTGCGATCGTGCTCGCCCTGCTGGCGGCGGCCTCTTTGATAATGCTGCTGACTCTCACCGGGGGCCAGGAGCTCGATGCCTCCCAGGTCGACGTCACCACGCTCTCCCAGCAGGAAGTGTCGGACTCGCTGTATCGCACCGTGGTCGGGCCCAACGCCTTCGAGTTGGAGCTTCTCTATGCGCCACGCTGGTACTTCGAATGGTCCGGCCGGGCCGAGCCGGTCACCGACGGATCCCCGACATTTGTTTTCTTCGTGTTCGAGACCAGTCACAAAGACGACCTGCCGTCGGCGATGCCGCTTCTGAGGGTGGTCTCACCGAACGGCTCGGTCGAGCCGATCCAGGCGACTCCGGTGAGCGACTCGCCCCACCACCGGGCATCTCAGGTGCTCTTTCCGGCAACCGCGACCGAAGGGACACCGCTCCTCGACAGCCAGCAACCATTGAAGGTCGAGGCGACCTGGTACGACGGAACCGTCACGACTCTCGAATGGGCCCAGCCTCTGCCGTTCGGCCTGGGTGCACTGAACACGACAGACACCGGAGTTCGCTTCAAGATGCCGCCATTGTCGCCCGGGGCGATCGCCGCAATATTCGGAGGGGCGCTGGCTGCCCTCACCCCCTGCATGCTGCTCCTCGCGGCCTATTACACCGCCGTCCTGTCCGGGACTGCGTCGGCCGCCGTCGGACAGAGAACAGCGGAGCGTCGGCTGTTGATGACCGGGGCTTTCTTCGTGGCGGGTTTCACAGCTGTCTACACCGCGGGTGGCGTCATCGCCGGATATGTGGGGGAATCGGTGAGCCGATTCGAGAACATCGGAGGCTATGCCAGGCCGATCTCGATAGTTGCCGGGGTGGCGGTGATCCTCCTCGGCATCCGTATGGCCAGCCAGGCACGCGTTCCCATGGTGTGCAAACTCCCCGGATTCAATCGCCCCACCCGGTCCGGATGGGTGGGCTCGGCAATGATGGGAGCCACGTTCGCCGTCGGCTGCCTCTCCTGCTTCTCGGCCACCGTGCTCACTGCCCTACTGATCTACGCCGGCGCCACCGGTTCGCCGCTGGCGGGCGGACTGGTGATGCTGATGTTCTCGGCGGGTGTCGGGGTCATGTTCTTGATAGCCGCCTTGCTGGTGGCCAAGGCTGCCCCGGTGTCCACATGGCTGTCCAAAGCCCAGCCGGTGATCGGGGGAGTCAGCGCCGCCATCATGATCTTCCTGGGGATTCTCATGGTCACCTACAGGTTCCACCTGCTCACCGGTTACCTCTTCGAACTGTGGAGCTGACACAAGAATCAATGAGGGCCACCGGGGGCCCACACCGAGTTTCAAGGAGCGACGATGACTGATCCGGGCGAAGAAGCTGCCGAGGAGACGAAACCACGCCAAAACCCATGGCTGCTGGCGGCTGCCGCCGCTCTCATTGCAGTTCCGGTCCTGGTGGGGTTTGTCATGCTGCGAAACAACAGCAATGACATACCCGCGGACGTGGTCGGAGGCACGACAACACCAGGTGGAGGCATGGGCGGGAACACCAGCGGAGGCTCGGGAGGTGACCGGCAGGCCGCCGGGGTCGGCGATTTCGCCGAGATTCAAGCGAACGAGATCAAGCTGGACTTCGACCCAGACACCGGCTCTGCCATCCTGAAGGTCGACACTTCGATCGGTGTCGCCTGCGCCGTGACCTACGGGCCGACCACCGGGCTGGGATCGCTCTCCACGGACACCGACATGGCCGGCGGCGCTCATGCCAACCATCACCCCAAGCTGATCGGGCTCACTGCAGGGCCGGTCTGGTATCGGGTACAGGCGATAGCGCCCGACGGGAAGCTCTATCAGAGCGAACTGCTGCAGTTCGACTTCCCAGAGGGATCAGGCGGGGTCCCGGCCGTGCAGCCACCTCTGCCGAACGTGGCAAGCAGGGCAAGGGTGTCCGAAGTTAGCTCCGAATACTCCGACGCCTACGGAGCCGCCAACGCCATAGATGGTGATCTGGCGACCGAATGGTCTTCGGCCGGCGACGGCGACGCGGCCTACATCGTCCTCGATTTTGGTGAGAACATGCGGGTGAGAGGGGTTGGGTTCCGAACACGACAGATGACCGATGGCACCTCGATCACCAACACATTCACGGTGACAGTCGGTGGGAAGACATACGGGCCCTTCGAGGCCGGACCCGGTCTCGCCATCGGACTCTTCGATGCTTCGGGGCAAACCGTCAGAATTGATGTCGACACATCCACAGGTGGCAACACCGGCGCGGTCGAGATCGAGGTTTACGCCGAGCCGGAGATGTGACCTCGTACAGCCGGACTCCGGGGCGGGCCAAGAGATTCACCCCCCTTTTTGGGGACGGCCCGGTTGGGACAGCCACCCGTTCTCTTCTCGTCCTGGCAATGGCCGTCGTCACCCTCATGCTGGGTGCCAGACCGGCCTGGGCCGACCCGGCGCGGCCAACCAACTATCTGTCGGAGGTAACCGAGATCGACCCCCTTCCTTCAGGGGTGAGCGTGGATATAACCGGAGGAGACAGCTTCCTCCAGATCTCGGTAGCCCTGGGACACACGGTTCTCGTGCCCGGATACTTCAATGAGCCGTACATCCGGGTCGACGCCGATAACTCGGTCTGGGTGAACCAGAACTCGCCCGCCTTCTACATAAACCAGGATCGTTATGGGAACGTATCGGTGCCCGACGGCATCACCGGCGACAGCCAGCCCGAGTGGGTGAAGGTCGGCGCGATGGGCAGATACGCGTGGCACGACCATCGTGTCCACTGGATGAGTTATGACCTCCCCCCGACCGTCGCCGGCGACGTCGAACAACAGGTATTCCCATGGGAGATACCGATCTTGATTGACGGTGTCAACACCACCGTCCGCGGCGATCTGCTGTGGCTGCCTTCGCACAGCCCGTTGGGCCCGCTTCTGGCCGGCCTGGTCGCACTTCTCCCCCTGGCTGCCTGGGGCACCCGCAGCCCCACAGCCAAAACCGTGATGATCGCCGCCGGTGCTTCTGTGGCCGGCTATCTCACCATCGTCCAGAACAACGGGACGCCGGCGGCGGCCCGCGGCTTCCCTTTCACGGTGCTGTTCCCAGCGATAGCCGTCATGGCTGGCGGCGTGGCGGCTGGATTCGGCAAATCCAGACCGGAAATGGCGAACTGGGCGACGTTCGTAGCCGGACTGTCGCTTTTCACCTGGAGCCTGCTCGGTATGAAGGTTTTGTGGATGCCGGTTCTGGTCTCGCGGACCCCGATCCTCATCCAGCGGAGCAGCACTGGGTTTGTTCTGTGGGCCTCGCTGGGTGTCCTGGTCGTTGCTGCCGCCGCGGTGCTCTCTTCGGCGGCCCGTCATCCCCGACTGCTCGCCGGCAAAACACCGTCATAGGCCTGCCGTCCCATCCATCGAGGGTCTTTCGGCCCTAGAGCCATGATCTCTAATCGGGTCGAATCGGATTGTGAATTTTCTTGCAATGTCTTCTGACTCAGCGGGCACCAAGAAATCGGATCGACCAAGGGAGTTAGCGCCCGGGGCGCACCCTTGCCGACGGATCGATCCAGGACCATTCGTGACCCCATTTGATGGGGGGGTCACATATGTGAAATCGCCACCCGGTCGTGTGAACGGCCTGGTGGCATCGCAAACAAGGGAGGAGATATGAAGAGCAAACCTGGCCATTGGAGATGGCTAGCCGTCTTGGTGGTTGTGCTCATGGTTGCCCTCACCGCGTGCACCAGCGGGGTGGCGCAGGAGGACTACGACGCCCTGCAGGCCGAACTGGATCAGGCCAAGACCGATCTGGAGGCGGCACAGGCCCAGATCGGAGGCGCACCTGAAGCCTCGCAGGTCGTTCAGGCCGGCGAGCTGGCTCCGGCGCTGGAGCCGGTGGCGATCGGCGACGACGGATGGACCAATGCCGAGTCGGTGCGTGGCGGTCTGATCCTGGTGGCAACGTTCGACTCGAGCGGACCGGATGCGTGGGACATCACCAAGCACCCCCGCGTTTACTACACCAGCGAGAGCTACGCGGGCAGTTACTTCGAGGCCACCGACGAGGGCAAGAACCTCAAGGCGGATCCAAACTTCGAGAACTTCGCCGGTTATCACGTGATAGACGCCTACACCAAGGAAGTCGTCTTCTCGAACCTGCTCAGCTACCAGGGCAGCATCACCCGTGGCCCACACGGTGTCGGTGTATCCCCGGATGGCAAGTGGGTGTATGTCGGATGGTCTGAGTCGGTCGACCCGGATGCCGACCGCATCAACTATGTGGCCATCGTCAACGCCCGGACCGGGAAGATGGACAAGCTTCTCAAACAGGAGAGCTACTTCGAGGGTGGTATGCGCGGACAGGCCCTGCATCACATCCAGGCATGGACCGATGCAGAGGGCAACGACCGTGTGATCCTGCAGTGGGGCTTCGGCGCCAACGGCGGGCCGCATCACATTCTCGACCCCAACGACAACAACCGTGTCTTCAGGTCGATCACCTATGACGATGTGAAGCCGATGGGTCACCCGTTCACGACACCGTCACCCGACGGTCACTACGTGTACATCTCGATGGGAGCCAACTGGATTCGCAGCAACCATTCGCCGGCGGCGGCGATAGCCAAGCTCGATGTCAACACCGGTGAGAGCACCATCATCGAGGGTGTCGGATGGCATCCAATCGGGATCACCCACACCCAGGACGGCAAGTACACCTATGTCATCGATGGCCACAGCAGCCATGTCTACAAGATCGACGATGAGCTGAACGAAGTCGTCGACGAGACCAGCGCCGGTGTGGCCGGGCCATACGGCATCTGCCTGAACTGGGACGAGACCCAGGCGTGGGTCGACGGCAAGGGCGAAGGCAGCCACAACCGGGGCAACTCGATGGGTGTCATCGACCTGGTCGACTTCAGGCCATGGCGCACAACCCTGTTCAACCAGCCGTTCTACCTCGGTGGGTCGGCTTCGAGCATCGACCACTGTGCGTTGCATCCCGACCCCGAAGTCAATGAGATCTGGGTGTCGAACATGAACGGATGGGAGACCATCGTCGTCAATCTCGACACCTACAAGGTCACCGACTACATCGCGACCCCACATCATGGCGATACCCACGGCATGGCCTTTGTGTGGTACGACGGTGGCTGGGACAACGGCGAGCTTCAAGCCGACATGGGTGGACCCAAGTCCGCAACCATGAAGGCCGAAGTCCTCAAGAGGGCTACCGAGGCCGCGGCGGCCAATAGCTAACCGATACATCTGCTGAGTGCAGAGTGGTGCACCCCGGGTCCTGAGACCAGAGCCCGGGGTGCACCATTTAGAGTCCAATAAGGTGAACCAATGAAACGCAAGAGACTGAACCTGGCGGCGGCGTTCTCGCTCGTCGCACTCACCATCGCGGCATGCGGCGGTGGGGGAACCACTGCCACAACAACCAGCGTGGCTGCCGGAGCGACAACAAAGCCGGCACCCACCACCGTCGCAACCACCTCGCCGGCACCCGCGACCACCAGACCCGCCAATACGACAACCGCCGCTTCGATGGATGGTGTAGAGATCACTATCTCGGCGGTGGATAGCGAGGGCTTCTCGACAGACATCATCGAAGTCACCGCCGGTCAGGAAGTGACCATAATCTTCGATAACAAGGATTCCGGGGGCGAGCCCCACAACCTCCACGTCAAGACCGATATCGCCGACTTCCTGACCCCGATCACCCAGGGCCCGGACGTCAACGAGATGACCTTCACCATCGACACTCCGGGTGAGTATGAGTTCTTCTGCGACACCCACACCACCCAGATGAAGGGCACGCTGATTGTCAAGCCCAGTTAGCGGTAGCCTGAATGGGTGAGGACCGAGGGGACCTTGGGACCGGAATGAACGGGTCTTTCGTCACTGATTCCCGGGTCGGCCGGAGTGGCATAATCGGGTCTCAGAAACGACGAGAGGTGAGGGCGGCGTGAAGATCACCAAGTCCGGATCATGGGCCCTCGCCCTGCTCGCTGTCTTGGGTCTTCTGTTGGAGGCCTGCACCGCCGACACAGAGTCATCCGTGCCAAACGGGTCGGACGGCCAGATTCTGGTGACCCCCGACATCGTCTCACCGACTCTGACGGTGAACGTGACCCTGACCGACGAAGGGTTCCAGCCGTCCACGATCTTCCTTCCCGCCGGCCGTCACATCGAACTGGTGATTCGAAACCGGGGAACGGATGAACATCATTATCGAATAGCCGGTCTCGTCCCCGCCGGGCTCAACTGGATAGTGTCCTCCGAGATAGATGAGGACGAGATTCTCGCCATGAGCCCTGCAGAACTCGAAGCACTCGGCATCGACAGCGCCGACATGAGCAACCTCGAGCACGTCGCCCACCATTTGGGGCCCACGGCGATAGCCTTCAAACCGGAGTCTGCAGCCGGCATCAAGCCTCTGCCCAACGAGGTGCATGCCTACGCCTCGATCGGCGGCGCCGACATCGTCATCTTCTACCCGCTCAACATCGGCACCTTCGTCGCCGAGGATGTCCTCCATCCCGAGATCACCGGGAAAGTAGTTGTCTTCGGTGACGGGTCGTGAATCGACTGTCTGGAATCTTGAACGCTGGTAAGCGGGGCATGCCGTGGAGAATGCTGCGTCGGGGTGACACCCGGCCCGATCCCACGATCATCGGGCCTTCGGGGAGCCCCCACTCCATGACATGGCCCAACGCTTATCTCCGCGGGTTTCTCATTTTCCTCTATTTCGTACTGGCAACGGTCTGGCTGCCCCACTTCGTGCTGAACTTCGGCCCGGTTGCGACTTCGGCCAAACCGATCAGGGACCTGGTGGGTCTTCTCGTGTGGGGTGCTGGACTCGCTGCCGGAATGTGGGGGTTGCGAATGGCACAGCGCCGGAGGCTCATCTAGTGGTGTTCGCAGAGAAGCTCTCCTACTACGACCGCAACATCCCCTGCCTGGCCGCCTGCCCGGTGCACACCAATGCCGGCGCCTATGTTGCGGCCATTGCCGATGGCGACGACCTTACGGCGTATCTGACGGCCCGACTGCCCAACCCCTTTGCCTCGGTGTGCGGGCGGGTTTGCGCCGCACCTTGCGAGGACGCCTGCCGCCGCGGCGAAGTCGACAGCCCCATTGCCATTCGTGCTCTGAAGCGATTCGTCACCGAGAAATACGGTGTCGAGGCCGGTGGAGATGCCTGGCGCAAGGTCAGCGAACCCAGCGGGCCGGAGCTCCCCCAGAGCATAGGGATCATCGGGGGTGGCCCTGCCGGAATGGCCTGTGCCCACGACCTGCGCCGGTTGGGATATCAGGTCTCCGTCTACGAGGCGACACAGCAACTCGGCGGAATGATGAAGCTGGGCATCCCCGAATACCGCCTCGACCGCCAACTACTCCAGGCCGAGTTGGACGCCATCGTCAGTCTCGGAGTTGAGGTGCATCTCAACACGAGGCTGGGACGGGACGTGACCTTTGACGAGTTGAGATCGCGTCACGATGCCGTTTTCCTCGCCATCGGCGCCTCACTGGGTCGAGGTCTGGACATCGAGGGCCATCAGGCGGATGGTGTTCTCCGGGCACTCGAATTCCTCATCAATATCAACCAGGGTTTTCATGTCGATGTCGGCGACAGGGTGATCGTCATAGGTGGGGGCGACGTGGCCATGGATGCGGCCCGAACGGCGATCCGGCGCTCGGAATACGAAGAGGCGCGGCGGTCAGAGCATGACACCGAAGACCGCTCGATGGCCACTGCGTTGGACGCGGCTCGATCGGCGGCTCGTGAGGGGGCCACCCAGGTGACAGTCATATCCCTCGAATCCGAAGAAGAGTTGCCGGCCTCGCCATTCGAGCTCGAGGAAGCCCTGCGCGAGGGGATCTCGATGATCCACCGCCGGGGGCCTGGGCGCATCCTCAGCGAAGGAGGGAAGGTCACCGGTCTGGAGACGATCGGGGTGCTCTCCGTTTTCGACGACGACGGGAGATTCAACCCCCAGTTCGACCGGGATGACCTGATGACCCTGGAAGCCGATACCGTGATCCTGGCGATCGGACAGGCAATAGACATCGCCGCCCTGGGCGAGAGCGGCCCTGAGATCTCACCCCGCAAGACGATCTCGGTGGATGATCATCTCCGTACCTCGCTTGGCGATGTCTGGGCTGGCGGAGACGCCGCTCATGGTCCCAGAACCCTCATCGAGGCCATTGCCGACGGGAGAAAGGTGGCGGCTGACATTCATGCCAGCTTTGGCGGGGAATCCGAAGAAGCCGCAGAAGGACAACTCGTCGAGTTGTCCCAATTCCACCGGCTCGATGACGATTACGACCGGATCGCCCGGCTCGAGGTGCCGACACTTCCTACGGATCGCAGAATCGGCCTGTCCGAAGTGGAGACTGGATTCGACGAGCTCCAGGCCCGCTGTGAGGCGGCTCGATGCCTTCGCTGCTTTGCCAACATCGAGCTCGATGTCGGCTCCTGTGTGCTGTGCGGCCTTTGCGTGGACGTCTGTCCGGTGGATGTCATCTCGATCGTCCCGGCCGCCGAACTGTCGGAGCCCGAATTTGGCACCGCGCTGCTACTCGACGAGACGAGTTGCATCAGATGCGGTCTCTGTATAGAACGTTGCCCGACCAAGGCCCTGTCGATGGCGGTCTGGACCGGAGTAGGGGCCGTCTCGACACCCGAGTTGATCAGTATTGGAGCCAGTAGATGAAACTTCGCGAGACCAACATCGGGAGGTCGATTGTCCGCAGTCCGGACCGGGAGACCGACCGGGATCGGGCCGCCGGTCATTGGGCCAGTTTCCTGCTCCATATCTACCCGGTGAAAGTCCGCCGCAGCGAACTGCATTTTCGCTATAGCTGGTACCTGGGCGTGGCTTCACTCGTCCTTCTCGGATCCCTCATCGTCTCGGGCATCTATCTGATGTTCTTCTACGTGCCCTCTCCGTTGAACGCATACGGGAACATCCAGGCCTTGCAGACCGATGTGGCCTTTGGCCAGTTCATCCGGAACATCCACCGCTGGTCGGCCCATCTGATGGTGCTGGCAGTGGCCATGCACATGGCCCGCGTCTTCTATCGAGGGGCGTACAAGTCTCCTCGAGAGTTCAACTGGGTGATCGGTGTGATGCTCCTTCTCCTGACGCTCCTCCTCTCCTTCACCGGTTACCTCCTCCCCTGGGACCAGCTGGCATTCTGGGCCGTGACTGTGGGCACCTCGATGGCCGACTTCGTGCCTTTCTTCGGGGACACCATTCGAAACATCCTTCTCGGTGGCAGCCAGGTTGGCGAGACGACCCTGCTCCGGTTCTATGTGCTCCACGTCGGGGTCCTCCCCACCCTGATCGTTGTCATCCTGATGTTTCACCTGTGGCGCTGGCGCAAGGACGCGATGTTGGATGTCGCTCAGGAAGGAGAGGGTGAATGAGCGACCCCAGAGTCGAGAAGGGACGACGTGTGCTCGGGATAGTGCCAGGCGTTCCCGCCGCCGGCGAGCGGAAGGACCCCGACGAGCAGGACCTGGTCATGGTGTGGCCCCATCTCCTGGTTCGTCATGCCGTCGTGGCGCTGGCCGTGCTTCTCGTGGTGCTCATCATCGCTCTGTTGTTCGACGCGCCACTCAGGGAGGTGGCCAACCCGTTTGTGACCCCCAACCCGGAGAAGGCGCCCTGGTATTTCGCCGCCCTCCAGGAGCTTCTCTCCCATTTCCATCCCGCTGTAGCCGGCATACTGGTTCCGACCGGGATCATCCTGGGAATGGTCGCCCTCCCCTATCTCGACCGAAACCCCTCACGGCTGATTCGGGCCCGCAAAGTTGCGGTGGCCGTCTTCACGATTTTCCTGGTCACCTGGATCATCCTCACCTTGATCGGATTCATGTTTCGCGGGCCCAACTGGGGTTGGGTCTGGCCCTGGGAAGAATGGTATGGCGAGCTATGAGTGAGCCCATCGAACGCCGCACCTTTCTCAAGCGCGCCTGGCAGGCGGGAGTCGCCCTGATCGCGGCCGCCGGAGCCTGGACCTCGTGGGACATCCTCCGCTCGGTTCCCGCCTCCGGTCTCGGCGGCGTGGTCAAGACCGTCCCCGAGCAGGAGATAACAGAGGTCCCGGTCTATGTGCGCTCCGCCCAGGCCTACCTGACCCGGATCAACGGGGATATCGTCGGCATCTGGCAGAAATGCCCTCATCTCGGCTGCCGGGTCGCCTGGTGTGAGTCGTCCAGGGAGTTCGAGTGCCCCTGCCACGGCTCCACCTTCAACCGGGCAGGCGAGTATCGCACCGGGCCCGCCCCTCGTGGCATGGATCGCTTCACCGTCGTAACCGGCGGAGAGGTCGTCGAACTGGACACCGGAGACGTCATCGAAGGCGCCCCCCGCGGCACTCAGACCATCGACGAGCCCCCGGCCGGGCCCAGGTGCACGTGAGGCCGTGATGCAGAAGACCCCAGCCAACGAGAAGCTCGAAGCGTCGACCACCCGGTGGATGTGGTCCGGAGTCATCCTGATGGGTCTCTTTTTTGCCGCGTTTCCGATCTATCGCATCTATGAACCGAGCAGTCGCGCTGCGGCTCAAGAGCAGCTAACGGGTTTTCTGGCTGACCACGGCGGAAGCCTCTACGGCGAAAACTGTGTGTCCTGCCATGGGATCGAGGGGCGGGGTGGCCTGGGCCCGGCCCTTGGATCCAGCCAGTTCCTTCAATCGGTGGACGACAAGCAGATTGTCCAATTGATCTCACTGGGCATCCCGGGAACCGAAATGGTGTCGTATTCGATCGATTACGGAGGATCCCTCTCCTCTGAGGAAATAAAGGCGATCGCCACCTACCTGCGGTCGCTCGAGGAAAACGCAGTCTCCAACCCGATCTGGCGCACCCCGCTCGCCGACGAGAACCTCTCCGGACAGGATCTCTACAACATGGCGTGTGCACGCTGTCATGGCGTTGACCGGGAGGGCAGGAAAGACACTGCCCCATCCCTCGGGCCGACATCCTTCGCCCTCGAGGAGAACGATGACTGGTTGAGGGACAGGATCACAAACGGCAAAGAAGCAATGCCTCGATGGGGAGGTGTGCTCACCGTCGATCAAATCGACAAGATAATCGCCTTCCTCAGAGGCGTGCCTTTCCTCACAACCACTACCACTGTTCCCCCCACCGATGGGGCCACCACCACGGTGGGCGACTCAGGTGATGCGGAGATACTGGCTATCGGCAAGGAGATCTTCGAGGTCTCTGCTGGAGGCGTTGGATGTGCGTCCTGTCACGGGGTCGACGCCGCCGGGACCGGAAAGGGGCCCAACATCATCGGAGCCTCCAAGTCGAACATCAGCGGCGCCCTCGGCGGCGGAGTGCCCGACATGGCCGATATCAAGCTCACCAAGGACCAGCTCGACGCGGTTTACCAGTACTTGCGCACGTTGGGCTGATAGTCGGAACCGACAATCGCAGGACCGTTCCCGAATCTCGGGACCATTGGCCCTAGTAGCCCCGGTCAGGTGTCTGTAGTGCTGGCATGAGGACCGAAGGAGGTCTGTCATGGTGGTCACCGACTTCGACATGCTGCCGGAGGTGGTTCGCAATTTCCGTCCCAAGTGCCCCGGGTGCACCCCGAGAAAGGTCACGGAACCCGGCGCAAGACCCTGCAGTTTCTACGACTGCCCCGGACTCCCCAAGGAGCTCGAGGTTGCATGCAATATCTGCGTGTACGACTTCGCAGCCGAAGAGGGCCAGGTCAAGTGCGATCATGACCAGTGCGAGACGGCACTTCGCCTGAAGGGCAACGTGGAGACCTACAGGGCCTGGGTGCGTCTCATCGAGGAAGAACTGACACCCCACGCTTGTTGAGCACCCTCTCCGAGCGCTCAACCCGGTGGGGCGTTGGCGAATAGGGATGTCAACCTCCGTCGGTGTGGTGGAGTCAGGTTGTCGATGGTCATGCCGAGCATGTGGATGGCGACGTGGTGGTGGTACCAGCAGAGGGTTGTGAGGTTGTCGGGGTCGTGGTCGCCTCCGGCGGCCCGAGGGGTGATGTGGTGGGGTTGGAGCCGGTAGCGGCTGCGGCAGCCTTCGCTGACACAACGTCCTTGGTCGCGGTGGAGGACGTAGCTGCGTACCGCCGGAGGGATGGTCTCACTCATGTCGGAGACACCGATGGGGCGTCCGTCGTCTCCTTGGATGATGACCCGGACTTTGCCTGCACAGAGGATCTCGGAGAGGGTGTTGGGTCCCACCCGGGGTCCGGTGGAGAGGGCGGCTGCTTTCGCCCCTCCGCTGTC
>JBFHXF010000016.1:0-29282 GCA_041599115.1 Acidimicrobiia bacterium | reverse complement strand
GATCTGCGGTGTCAGCGACGAAGTTGCCCAGGTGTCCATCACGTCAGGATCTCCGGCGAACCCCCCGGGCCTCCCCCGCTGAGCCTCGTCGTATCCCGGCGGCGCGTCAGACGTGGGATCAACCGGTAAAGAGGACGGTTCGGGGAGGATCGGTTCGTCGTAGACGGTCTCCCCAGCGGGATCGATCGGGTACCAGACCGGGATGGGAACACCAAAGAACCGCTGACGGGAAATCAGCCAATCCCCGTTGAGACCCTCCACCCAGTGCTGATAGCGGACCCCCATGAAGTCGGGAACCCAGTCGAGTTTGGTGCCTTCGGCGAGCAGGGAGGCGCGCAGATCCTCGTCGCGCCCGCCGTTGCGGATGTACCACTGACGGCTGGAGATGATCTCCAAAGGCCTGTCGCCCTTCTCGAAGAACTTCACCGGGTGGGTTATCGATCGGGGCTCACCGTCGAGGTCCCCCGACGCCGCGAGTTGCTCCAACACGGCCTTTCTCGCCTGATTGGGATAGAGGCCACGTAACCGGGCGTAAGCCGTCCTGCCTTCCTCGGCGCTGATCCAATCCGGGGTCTCGTCGGAGAAGCGGCCGCTCTGTTGGATGAGTGCCCTGGTGGGAAGATCGAGCTCACGCCACCAGGTGACATCTGTCGTGTCACCCCAGGTGCAGATCATGGCGATACCGCTCCCCTTCTCGGGATCTGCCAATTCATGGGCAACGACAGGCAACTCCACCTGATAGAGAGGCGACGTCACGGTTGCGCCGAACAGGTCCCGGTACCGGTCATCGTCGGGATGGGCCACCAGGGCCACACAGGCAGCGATCAGCTCAGGCCGGGTGGTCTCGATGTGGAGCGGCGAGCCGTCCGCCATGCGAAAGGCCACCCGGCAGTAGGCGCTCTTTCTCTCGCGATCCTCCAACTCGGCCTGAGCCACTGCTGACTTGAAGTCCACGTCCCACAAGACCGGCGCTTCCTGGGAGTAGGCCTCGCCGCGCCGGAGGTTGTTCAGGAACGCTCGCTGGCTTGTCCTGCGACTGTGGTGATCGATGGTGGCGTAGGTCTGGGTCCAATCGACCGAGAGCCCGAGGGTGCGCCACAGGTCTTCGAAGATCTTCTCGTCCTCGACAGTGAGCAGATGACAGAGATCGATGAAGTTATGCCTGCTGATCGAGAGCGGAGGATCGTGGGGAGTTTGCGGTGGCTCAAATGACCGGTCATAAGGCAACGAAGGGTCGCAGCGGACCCCGTAATAGTTCTGCACCCTCCGTTCGGTGGGAAGACCGTTGTCGTCCCAACCCATCGGATAGAAAACCTCCCTGCCCGACATTCGTCGGTACCTGGCAATTGCGTCTGTCTGGACGTAACCGAACACTGATCCCATGTGCAGGGATCCGGAGACCGTTGGCGGGGGTGTGTCGATCGAGAAGATTTCATCGCGGGTCCTGGTGCGGTCGAATCGGTAGGTTCCCCCCGCCTCCCAGCGCTCGACCCACCTGGGTTCGAGGCCCTCCAAACCCGGCTTTTCAGGGACATTTCGTGTCACGGGGGCAGAGAGTAATGGTCAGGGTTCGCCAACCCGAGGCTGGGACTCAGATGGAACGCCAGCCCGCCAGCAGGCCGTCAACCACCTGTTGCTCCCACTCGGGCTTCGGTGGATGCCGCGGCCCGAGAAGCTTGTGGATAACAACCGGCCCCATCAGCATGTCGACCGCGATCGTGCTGTCCAAGTCCGACCGCAGGTCGCCACGGAGGATCGCGCTTTGAATCAGTTCGGAGACCATCGCTCGACGAGGGTGGATCACCGACTCTGCATAGCGACGGCCTAGCTCGGACCCACGCGAGATCTCCCCAATCAGCCAGGGGAAGACGGACCCGGCACCGGCGTCGGAGAGAAATACTCGCATACGTCTCAGGATCGCGATCAGATCCGTTCTGATGTCACCGGTTAGGTCTAGCTCAACGGCGTCGGCCATGCTGACCACGGCGTCGATGATTACCTCCTCCTTGGAATCCCACCGGCGATAGATGGTCGCTTTGCTCACACCGGCCCGGGCGGCGATGGCTTCGACGCTGACAGAACCCAGACCTTCCTCTTTCAGGAGGTCCAGCGTCGCTTCGATTATCGCCCGATCAGCGCGGCGTTCACGGGGCCGTCCCGGCTTGCGAACACTGCTGGTCAATGCTGGTCACCCCTTCAAACCGGGAAAGTCTCCATTTCTTCGTGGTAGAGCCGACGCATCGCCTCGGGACTGAGCGGTTTGGCGGGCAGTGAGATCCATACGATGACCGATCCGAGCAGAGCCATCCCCGCCGCGACCCACACCGCCGCTCGCATCCCGTCGATGAAAGCCGAGCTGGCTGCCTGCAGCAGTCCGGCACCCGCATCGCCAAGCGCCGAGGCGACACGAACGGCTCCGCCGATCGAGTCAGACGCCAGCGCAGCCGGCCCCGCAGGCAGGGCTCCCAGGAAGGGCTCAATGGCGGGCGTGTAGATGGAGGCGAGGACGCTTCCCAGAATGGCGACGCCCAGGGCACCTCCCACCTGGCGGGTCGTGTCGTTCATCGCCGAGCCGACGCCGGCCTTGGATAGCGGCAGGGAGCCCATGATCGAATCGGTGGCTGGCGCCATTGCCGTGCCCATTCCGGCTCCCAGCAAGGCCAGGGTCAGGGCAACGTGACCGTACCCGGAATCAACGGTGATGATTGCCATCCAGGCCATGGCCAAGGCCACGATGGTGAGACCCGAAGCCACCACTCGCTTCGTCCCGAACCGTTCGGTGAGCCGTGCCGAGACCGGGGCCGCGATGATCATCGTGGCCACCGGCATCACCCTGAAGCCAGCCTCGAGAGGGCTGAAGCCCAGCACGAACTGGAGATACTGGGTGAGAAGGAAGATGGTGCCGAACATGGCGAAGAACACGAGGGCAATGGCCCCGCTGGCGGCGCTGAAACGCGGATTCCTGAAGAACTCGAGTTTCAGCATCGGATGCGCACTGCTTTTCTCCCATACCAGGAAGGCGGCGATCAGCACGACGGCCAACCCGAACCCGCCGAGAACCAACGGGTCGGTCCACCCCTTTGAAGGCGCTTCGATGATCGCATAGACCAGAGCCCCGAGCCCGGCGATCGAAAGCCCCGCTCCAACCAGGTCAAGAGGTGTCGCGTCGGGATCCTTCGACTCGGGGACCAGGAACAACCCGGCAACGATTGCCACGACGACGATGAAGACATTTATGAGGAATATCGATCCCCACCAGAAATGCTCGAGCAGCCAGCCTCCAATCACGGGTCCGAGGATGATGCCCAGACCTGCCACTGCCGCCCAGGCGGCGATCGCTCGGCCGCGCTCGGGGCCTTCGAAGATGTTGGTTATGACGGAGAGAGTCGACGGCATGATCAGCGCTCCCCCGATCCCCATGAACGACCTGGCCACAATCAGGGTCCCGGCGGAGTCCGCCAGGGCCGCAGCCACGGACGCCACACCGAAGATGACCAGACCGATGTTCAACGCTCGCTTTCTCCCGAACCGGTCTCCGAGCGCTCCCATGGTCAACAGGAGGCCGGCAAACACCAGGACGTAGGAATCAACCATCCACTGCAACTCGCTGGCCGTTGCACTCAGCTCTCGCACCAGTGTCGGCAGCGCCACATTGAGGATGGTGTTGTCCAACCCGATGATGACCAGGCTCAAGGACAGCACCGCCAGGGTCAGCCACCGTCTGCGATGAATCGTCTCCGCGTCCACCATCACTCCTTCTCGTCGAGTTACGAAACGATACTGTATCGTATTGTAATCAGGAAGGCAACCGAATGATCAGACCCCCAACCAGGCGTGTCACATGTTTCGCCGGTACTGACCGCCTACGGCATACAAGGCGTTGCTCATCTGGCCGAGCGAGGCCACCTTGGCGGCCTCCATAAGCTGGGCAAACACGTTCTCGCCGCTTACCGCCGAGCGCTGCAGTTCGGCAAGCGAATCGGCCGCACTTGCCTTGTTTCGATCTTGAAAGGCGCGCAGATTGGCAATCTGACGATCCTTGTCATCGTCGGTGGACCGGATCAGCTGTTTCGGTATCTCAAAAGGTGATCCCTGCTTCGACAGGAAGGTGTTGACCCCCACGATCGGATAGTCTCCGCTTTCCTTCTGCTGCTCGTAGTGGAGCGACTCCTCCTGGATCTTGGTCCTCTGGTACTGGCGCTCCATCGCACCCAGCACCCCCCCTCGGCTGTTCAGTCTTTCGAACTCGATGAGCACGGCCTCCTCCACGAGATCGGTCAGCTCCTCGATGATGAAACTGCCCTGGAGGGGGTTTTCGTTCTTGGCCAATCCGAGCTCCCGGTTGATGATCAGCTGAATCGCCATGGCCCGGCGCACCGACTCCTCGGTGGGTGTCGTGATGGCTTCGTCATAAGCGTTCGTGTGGAGACTGTTGGTGTTGTCGTATATCGCATACAGCGCCTGAAGCGTGGTGCGGATGTCGTTGAACCCGATCTCCTGGGCGTGGAGTGAGCGTCCCGACGTCTGGATGTGATACTTCAGCTTCTGGGAGCGGTCGTTGCCCCGGTAGCGCTCCCTCAAAGCCTTGGCCCAGATGCGTCTGGCGACTCTCCCGATGACCGCATATTCGGCATCGATCCCGTTCGAGAAGAAAAACGAGAGGTTGGGAGCGAAGTCGTCTATGTCCATCCCACGCGCCAGATAGTTCTCCACGTAGGTGAACCCGTTGGCCAGGGTGAACGCCAGTTGTGTGATCGGGTTGGCGCCGGCCTCGGCCATGTGATATCCGCTGATCGAGACGGAATAGAAATTGCGAATGTCATTGTCGACGAAGAACTGCTGGATGTCGCCCATCATCCTCAAGGCGAACTCGGTGGAGAAGATGCAGGTGTTCTGAGCCTGATCCTCCTTCAAGATGTCCGCCTGAACTGTGCCCCGTACCCTGCTCATGGTCGCCCGCTTGATGTCCCGATATGTCTCCTCGGGTAAGACCTGATCCCCGGTCACTCCGAGAAGCCGCAGACCCAGCCCGTTGTTCCCTGCGGGCAGCTCCCCGCTGTACTCGGGACGGGGGCGTCCCGCAAAGATCTCGTCTATCCGGGCATTCACCCCGGCCCACATGTCATGCTGGGTGATATAGGTCTCGCATGCTTGGTCGATAGCGGTGTTCATGAAGAATGCCAGCATCATCGGAGCCGGCCCGTTGATGGTCATCGAAACCGACGTAGCCGAATCGGATAGGTCAAAACCGGAGTAGAGCTTCTTGGCGTCATCCAGAGTGGCGATCGACACCCCGGAGTTGCCTACCTTCCCATAGATGTCGGGTCTCTCATGAGGGTCTTCGCCGTAGAGGGTGACCGAATCAAAGGCGGTGGAGAGCCTGGATGCCGGTGAGTCGGCCGCCAGGTAGTGAAAACGGCGATTGGTCTGCTCAGGAGGCCCCTCGCCGGCGAACATCCGTGCGGGATCCTCCTCCTCGCGCTTGAAGGGGAAGACGCCGGCTGTGTAGGGGAACTCCCCGGGAACGTTCTCCTTGAGAAGCCACTCGAGCCGATCGCCCCAACTCCGATACCTGGGCAGGGCGACTCTGGGGATTCGCGTGTGGGACAGCGTCTCATGGTGAAGCGGGACCTTGATCTCCCGACCCCTGACGTAATAGACGAACTCCTCGCCGGAGTACTCGGCCTCCATGGCCTCCCAGTGATCCAGCTTCCTCAGGTTCTCCGGTTCGACCTTCTCCCGGGCCGCGGCGACGGCCGGCCCTGACTCGTTCCCGGCAAGGCGGTAGAGCTGATCGGCCGCGTCGGCCTGCTGAGCCGCCCACAGGTCGTAGCCGCGCACTTCGTCGACGATCTCGGCGAGATACCTGGATCGCTCCGGCGGTACCACGTGGAGCTTCGATGACTCATCCAATGGGAGGTCGATACCCGACTCGAGCCCCAGGCCGACCTCTCCCAGTGCCGCCACAAAGGCCTTGTAGAAGCGATTTGTCCCCGGATCGTTGAAATCAGAGGCGATGGTCGTGTAGATGGGGAGTGCGTCATCCTCCGCCGCAAACTGGAGATGGTTGCGCTTGTACTGCTTGCGGACATCCCGCAGCGCATCCAGTGCTCCCGCTTTGTCCGACTTGTTGATCGCCACCATGTCGGCGAAGTCGAGCATGTCGATCTTCTCCAACTGTGTGGCAGCGCCGTATTCAGGCGTCATCACATACATGGACAGATCCGAGAAATCGACGATCTCGGTGTCCGACTGGCCAATGCCCGAAGTCTCCAGGAGCACGAGATCAAAACCAGCCACCTTCACGGCGTTGAGGGCATGTTTGACATGAGGCGAGAGCGCCAGATTGGATTGGCGGGTGGCCAGCGAGCGCATGTAGACCCGGGGGTTAGGCAGGGAGTTCATTCGGATCCGATCCCCGAGGAGGGCTCCTCCGGACCGCCGCTTTGACGGGTCAACCGAGATCACCGCGAGGTGCTTGTCAGGAAAGTCCATGAGAAACCTCCTGACGAGCTCGTCGACCAGACTCGACTTCCCCGAGCCGCCGGTGCCGGTGATCCCCACGATCGGCGCGGTGGTGCCCGTCGCCCGAGATTCGAGGTCTTCAAACAGGTCGGCGTATTTGTCGCCATAGTTCTCGGCTGCCGAGATGAGTGTTGCAATCGCCCTCGTGTTGGAGGCCGCCAGAGTTGCGAGGTCGAAGTCGGGGCTCAGCTCACCCGTGGGAAAGTCCGACTGCGCCAGCATGTCAGCGACCATCCCCTGCAGACCCATCTTCCGACCGTCATCGGGCGAGTAGATCCGGGTGATCCCGTAAGCCGCCAGCTCTTCCCCCTCGGCCGGAAGGATGGTCCCGCCACCGCCGCCGAAAATGCGAACATGGGACGCCTCGCGCTCCACCAGCAAATCACGAAGATACCGATAGAACTCCATGTGGCCGCCCTGATACGAGGTCACCGCGATTGCCTGTGCGTCTTCCTCTATCGCCGATTCGACGATATCGAGGCCGGTCCGGCTGTGACCCAGATGTACCACCTCTGCTCCGGCGGCCTGCAGGATTCTGCGAAATATGTTTATCGAGGCGTCGTGACCATCGAAAAGGGTGGTCGCTGTGACAAATCTGATCTTGTTGGCCGGCTTTGGCACCGGCGACGGCAGATCCGTCATGACTCCCTTCCGTATGACTAGTTCAAACTGTACCGGCCAAATGAGCCATTGCCCTTTTTCACCCTGTGGAAAAGGTGACTAGATTGCGCATCGGGATGGCTGAATTCGTAGGGCGATTACAGGGTCCAAAGCTGGAACCCGCATATGTGACGATCGAAGTTTCGGACGGCCGGTTCCGCATCGTCGCAGGTCGTCGACAGATGGGGTCGTGGCCATTGACCAAAATCGCCGTCGAACGCACCTCGATTTATCGCTTCTCACTCGAGATAGACAGCGACAGTTTCGAGTTCTTCCCCGAGGACCCATCCGAATTCTCCAATTCGGTGGGAGCGGTGATCGACCTGCGTGAGACCCGTGGTCGCTTCGGCTTGAAGGCGCGGATCGAACGCGCCGCGAATAGCTGACTGAAGCCAGTTCCTGGCAGAATCGTCTCATGGTGCGGCGTTTGATCAAACGCGGGGCAATGGCCGGGGCGGCAGTCGTGGTCGCCGAGGCCCTGTATGCCGTGCTGCGACCGGTACCCCGGCTGAGCGAAACCGACCCGTCGGGAAGTTTCGGCGATCGATCCTCACCGACTGTTCGGGTCGCCGTTCTCGGCGACTCCTCGGTGACGGCTCCGGGTGTAGACAACCCCGACGACATCTGGGTCCGTCGAGTCTGTCGGAGAATGGCCGAGCAAAACCATGTGGTGCTCGAGTCATACGCGGTCGGCGGATCGATGGCCCATGACCTCATCCGTGACCAGCTCGAACCGGCCCTCCTTTTCAAGCCGGATCTGGTTTTGGTGTCGGTCGGCGCCAACGATGCCATCAAAGGAATCTCGCGCCACAGGTTCGAGCGGAACCTCGACATCCTGATCGCCAGGTTGACGGCCAGCGGTGCAACGGTGATCCAGAGCGGAGTGGGCGATTTGGGGACGATCCCGAGGCTCTATCCCCCGCTCAGGGAGATCATGACCCGCCGTTCGACCATCTTCGATCAGGTACACAAGAGCGTAGCCAGCAGACACGGGAGCCATGTAGTGGAGCAGAGGCTGGATGGGCGAACCATCTGGCTCGAGGACCGAGAGTTGTGGGCTGCCGACCTGTTCCATGTGAGCGCCAAGGGTCACCTCCGCTGGGCCAACGTGGCCTGGGAGACGATCGAGCCGCTGCTATCCCGGCTTCATGGACCGGGCTGAGGCACTCGGGCGGATCGCCCGGGCCAATGTGGGCTACTTTGCAAGTGTGGGGCTCAATGGAGAGCCACACATCGTTCCCGTGACGTTCGCCCTGATCGAATCCAGCCTGGTCCACATGGTCGACTTCAAGCCAAAGACGACCATGGTGCTCAAGCGAATCTCAAATGTTGAGCGCAACCCGAACGCCACAATTCTGGTCGACCATTACGAAGACGAATGGGAAAGACTCTGGTGGGTTCGGATCGACGGGGCCGTCACCGTGGAGCGGTCGGGGCCGGCATGGTTGGCTGCCACCGATGCCCTTGCCGCCAAATACCCTCAGTACCGCAGCCAACGGCCCACCGGGGCCGCCATCTATCTTTCGATCGACCGCGTCACTTCCTGGGAGTACAGCGGATAACACCGGCTTCGCTCGCCAGCATCTCGACCGGTTCGTCGTGATCGACAGCAGGAACATCGTCGATGATCCGATGGCTCACCGTGACGCCGATCCGTTGGCAATCTGTGCGCACCAGCGCCAGAACCCTGTCGTAGAAGCCGGCCCCCCGTCCCAGACGCCCTCCGGATCTGTCAAATGCCAGACCGGGCACCAGAATGACGTCCATCTCGGTGAACGCGACCGCCGGTCCGGCATCGACCGGCTGGCGCATCCCCCATTGGTGTGTCTCTCGTGGAATGTCTCTGTCCCGAAAAGTGCAGGTGAGGTCGCGCTCCACTCTGGGGAGCACCCATCGCCAGCCAGGAAGCCGTTCGAACAGGTCGGAGACATCGACCTCGCCCTGCATCGCCAGATACGCACCGATCGTTCCCGGAATTCTTCGAGATAACCACTCGAACAATCCGGCCACGACTTTTCGGCTGGTTTCGTGTGGGACGGGGCCGAGGGGTTTCAGCGAGGCTCGCAGCTGTTCCTTCTCCATCGGCTTCAGGCTACGACCCGGCGCTACTCTCGGCGAGATGCGGTGGATAGTCGATGCCGTGCGGACCCTCGTCACTGCCGTCAGTGGAGTCATCGCCACCGTCGCAGCCGTGGGCATCATCCTCCTGATTGTTCCCTTCAAACGGACGAGCCCGCTGATAGACAAGGTGATAAGGGCGTGGAGCCGAGTTTGGTTCGCAGCATCACGCACCACGCTTCACATCGAGGGTCAGGTCAATATCGACTCGGATCGGTCATACGTGGTCGTCGCCAATCACCAATCGACACTGGACATCATGGCCTGTCTTCTGGCAGTTCCGCTACCGATCAGGTTCCTGGCAAAGAAGGAGCTCTTCAGGATCCCGATACTGGCTCAGGGAATGAGGGCGGTGGGCATCATCGAGGTGGATCGCGCCGCCCGTGGAGCCATCCACGCCACCGTCAACCGCCAGGCAAAAGAGCTGATAGACGCCAGGAGAAGTCTGATCATCTATGCCGAAGGGACGCGGCCGCGCAATGGGATCCTCCAACCCTTCAAGAAGGGAGCATTCACCATGGCAATCGCCGGCCAGCTGCCTGTGCTTCCCTTGACTCTCACCGGGTCCTATCAAGCATGGCCGCCCGGACAGCCCTGGGCGCATGGCGGTGCGATCCACGCCTTCATCGATCCCGCGATAGAAACCACCGGAATGACCCAGACCGATACGGGAGACCTGCGGGACCGGGTGTTTCAAATCATCTCCCAGCGGGTGAAGGTGGCAGGCGGCGAGGTGGCCTAGCGCCCTGATGTTTCCCCGATCGGGGCTCAGTCATAGACCCCGGCCAGAAAAGACTTCCCCTCCCACACGACACACAGGAACGCCCCAACAGATGTGACCAACTGATAACGGTCGGCATCCTTTTCCCCCGCCCACCATCGGCCACTCAGACGCCACGGGCCGCTCCAGGTGAGCACTGGCTCCCAGCGGGTACCAAGACGCATCCGACTCGGCAGGCCCCCGTCCCACTCCACCTCCAACGGTTGGAGACGCGGGGGGACCAGAGCCGGGCTCGGAGGGGGCGTCGACCCAGGCCAGGGCGCATCCGGATCACGCTGTACTGGGATCTCGGGCTCTCCCCAAGGCGACCATGCCACCCGCTCTTCTGGCATCCTGCCGCCTTGAGCCTTCCCCTGAAGAATGGCCTCCGGGCCGAGCAAGGCCTGTGCTCTCATCAGAGACCGCTCCGTCTCCAAACGTGAGGACTCATCCTGGAGCAGTCCCAGTTGCCGACCTTCACCTGAGAGATCCGCCGGTTCGATACGCAAACGAACGATGCCTCCGGGAACACCTCCTGCCTCGACCCAGGCGCGTAGCTGCCACCACACCCGATCGGACAGCGAGCGCTCGGTGAAAGGGTCCGCCGAACGCCACACCCGTATTCGCGGCGGACCAAGGGCGGCTTCGGCGAGGATGGTCACTCGATGGGGGGCCACCCCCGCCGCACGCAACCCATTGAGAAGTCTCTCAGCGAGGGCACGACCGGTAAAGGCCACCGCTTCCAGCGATTCGAGCGGGTCCTCGAAAGTGGCATCAACAGCCAATTCGGGAGGGAGATCGCGTGGATTGACGAACTGATCTTCTCCACTGGCGAGCCTATGCGCCGACAAACCCTGGTTGCCAAACCGTGTCGCCAGTGTTGCCCGCGGCAATCGGGCGAGATCACCCAGAGTGGAGATACCCAACCAACGGAAGGTATCGATCAACTCGTTGCCGCCGATGCTCTCCCTGAGAGTGGACAGGTCGAGATGTGAAATGAAGCTGATGCTGTCAGTAACTATGCGAGGCTCACCAACAACTGTGGTAGCTGCAGCCCACCGTGCCGCAAAGGGGCCGTCGGCAATGGCTATCAGGGCCTCTCCCCCTCGCCGGTCGCCGATGACGCGGTCCAGCTCCTTGGCGATTCGACCGGCCAGCGCAGATTCGCCCCCGTAATAGTTGACCGCTCCGGATACGGGTACGAAGACCAAACCCGGTGCCACCACCTCGACACGGGGTATCAAATCTTCGATGACTGCAACTACCGGCTCGAACCGGCGGGTTTCGTCTCCCACATCCCGGACCAGGACAGTGGCGAATGGAGCGAGAGCCTCGGCTTCCCTTTTCGGCATGCCAAGACTCACACCGGCAGCCAGCACCTCCTCACTGGCTCCGGTGACCCGGTCGTCTACGATCAGAACCGGTCTATCCGACGGCGCGTCCGACCTGGTCAACGACCACATCGGAAACCACGCGCACAACGTCCGTGCCTTCATCATCCACCTCGAAGCGCCGGACGACCCCGGCCACACCCCTGCCTGACGCCTCCAACACAAGACGTCTCCGCTTCAATTTTCCATGCCCCCGATCGGCTCCCTCCCAGGTGACCCCGAGCCCGCGAAGCCGGAGATGGGCCACCCCTGTGGGCAACCCCTGACCCAGGGGTCGCATGGCCACTGCCGCCTTTCTTGCCCGGGCAAGAGCGGCAAGACGGCGAAGATCCTTATCCTGGATTCCTGACGGCACTTCGGCGTAGAGGGCGCGAACACCCTCGAGAAGAGCTGCTGCCACCTTTGGCCATATCCGTGACTGATCACAACGCACGATGATCAGACTCTCGGGGATCACCCCGGCCTCCCATGCGGCTTCCGGTGAGATCCACCCTCGAACATCGAGAGCAACCACCGGCGCGACCATCGAGTAAGGCGTGAGAAGACTGAGACCAAGACGGGTCAACCCGGTTCCGGGGACACCGATCAGTTCCGTTACCCGCCCAGGCTCGAGTTGGAGAAAACCCTCTTCCCGCTCTTCGAGATCGAGAAGAGGTGTCCTGATATCGACGCCTTCCATGCCCAAGCTGACTCCGCTGTCGGGCACTCCATCATATCGAACATATGTTCGATGTAAAGTGAGAAAGCCCTACCCCCCATTGACAGGCCGATCCCGGATCCCACCACTCCCGGCTTGGGCGTAGGGTGCAGCCGGAGACGGCCAAGGAGGTTGAATGCCCAGGACAATCCGCACGGCAATTGCCACACTGGCCGTTCTCGGCTTGCTTGCCGCCGCTTGCGGGGGCCGGGGCCAAGGCACTCCCACGGCATCCAAACTCGAAACCAAATTCGACATAACTCCCCGAGCCAACGCTCTCATAATCGACGAGGCCCAGGCGGATGATCGACTGGTGAGCGCCGACCCCGTTGCCGGTGAATATCGCTTCAAAGGTTCACCCGACGAGATCAACTCGCCTCAGATTGGCCAACCAATCGTGATCGGTGGAAGCGGATTCGGCATTGTCAGCGCTGTCAGTCAGCAGGGTGGCGAAACCCTGGTCGAGGTGACGCCCGCCACCCTCGGCGACATAATCGATAGCGGAACCATGGCGTGGGACTACGACGTGTCGTGGTCGGACTTCAACATCACCTATGACGATTCCGCTGCTATGTCCGGCCCGGTCCTGGCGGTTCTTGCCCCTGTATTCGCTCAAACGTCACGGAAGACCACGGTCGAGTTCACCCACCAGGGATGGAAATTCACTCTTGATCTCGAGCCGAACGATGACAGGCTCGATTTCAGCCTGGTTGGATCCCTGACTCTCCCCGGGAACACACAGGCGCAAGCATCGGTCTCAGGCACGGGGTGGGTCAGCGGCTTCAACTACACGACAAACCTGGAGTATGCCGGTGGTAATCCGGTCGACATGACAACCGGCATCAATGGCCTCCAGGGTGAGGTCGAGCTGAAATGGGCCGCCTTCCGCTCACCTTCACAAGCGATTGTCGACATCGTGAAGCTCAAAGCACCACTGTCACTCCCGATCCCGATGCCGGGGCCCTTTGGGATCCCGATGGCCCTTCAACTGAAGGTAGCTGCCCGGATCGTCCCGGAGTTGAGCGCTCCCGAGTCGTCGAGTGGCGGTAGTTGGAAGGTCAAGTATTCGAGCGATCAGGCGTTCAGCGTCGATGGCAACGGAGGTCTTCCCCAGGGAGTGCTCAGGTCGGATGAGATCGATACCTCCGGCGACACCGTGACCGCAGGATACGGCCCGACCGGATTCGGCCTGGGCGTGGAGTTTCCTCGATTTGAACTCGGCTTCGTAGGACAGGACCCCTTCGCCTACATAACCATCGACACCTACAGCACCAGCCTGTGGACCCCGGGCACGACACTCACTGCGGATATTCCACCCTGCCAGTACGGCTATACCAAGCTGTCAGCCGTCGCCGGATACCAACTCAAGGTGCTCGGGTGGGCTTCTCTCACCGACCAGGTCACCCTGTGGGAAAAGCAGGTGGACCGGTATCTCAACGGAAAGGAATGCACCTTGACCGGTAGCTGAGCCCAAAAGGCTCTGCCCGGGAAAGACAGATCTGGATCTACTCCAACTCCTCGATTGTCTTCGGCCAGTCACCCTTCAACAGACGTGACAACGACCGGTCGGCCAGAAGCTTTCCCCCGGTCTGACATGTGGCGCAATAGTTTGTCTCGTTACTCGCGTAGACAATCCGCTGTACGGTCGAGCCACACCTCGGGCAGGCTTCGCCGTACTTTCCATGAACCGCCATATCGTCGCGAAAAGCGGTCACCTTCTTTGGCCAGTCACCGCCTGTCTCGTCCCGAAGACGCTTTGTCCACTCGGTGAGAGACCTGACCACCGCTTGATGGAGGCGAACGACCTCTTCATCGGTCAGCCGTGCGGTCGTCTTCACCGGCGATAGCCCGGCTTCCCAGAGGATCTCGTCTGAATAGGCATTGCCGATCCCCGAGAAGATCCTGGGGTCGGTGAGAGCCCGCTTCAGAGTCCGGTTTTCCCCCCTCAGAGCCACGGCGAACTCCTCGGAAGTGACATCCAGGGGTTCGACTCCTCCGCGGTCCAGCGCCGCAACACCGTCAAGACCCCGGACCACCCAGATACCTGCGCGCTTGTGCGTCCCCTGTTCGGTGAGGATGAGGGAGCCCCCGGCAAAATCGAGGGCGGCGAGGCCCACCTTCTTCGGGATCGGCTTACCCGGAGACTCCCATCGAAGCCTGCCTGCGACCATCAGATGGATCACGAGATATAAGCCTGCCTCATCGGGTTCCCCGCCAATGCCACTTCCCACACGGGGAGGCGTTCCATCTGCGAAACCGAACACGATACGTTTGCCGACCCGGCGGATCTCGCTCACAACCTGACCAGCGACGGCGTCGTATGGAGGTTGGAATGTCCTCAGGACCGACGGTGAGGCGATCCTGACGGCCTGCAACCTGTCACCAGAGACACGTGCTTCCAGAGCCTCGATGTAGACGACGATGTCCGGAAGCTCGGGCACGCGGGCTCTAGTCGATCAGTTACGCGGAGAAATCGTCCCGCTGAACAGCATCGCCACACCCACGACGAGACCGCCGGCTACAAACCCGTAGGGAAAGATCAAATCCACCGCGGGCGGACTGCCTTGAGCCGTGATCACGAAGACCGCAACCAGGGTGGCCATGGTCAAAAAGGCGGCGGCCCGGGCCCACTTCGGCCCGATGGCAAGTAGATAGCCGTTTGCCACCATCAGGACCCCGCCGACCACATACGCCATCCAGACGGGGCCACCGTCGTCGACCGATCCGACCGTCTGATCGCCACCTTGGGCGATCCGAAGGACGACCCCGCCGACCAGCACCAATACCCCTCCGAGGGCAAAACCAATGGCGCCAAGCTGTGACCGGGGAAGCTCCGGCTCGGGCTCGGGAACACGTTCTTCCGGCGGGTGTGAGGCCGCAACCAACCGAGCCATGCGCGGTGAGGCGGTCGCCAGGCCAAGACTGTCGGCCACAGCTGCGTCATTATCGGTGTGAAGCACGAATTCCTCGCCCTCGGCTCGGATGTTGAACCCTTCGTTGAGGGCGGTGATCCCGATCTGGGAGATATCCCAATCCCCGATCAGCTCTTCACCAGAAACGAGACGAATATGTAGATCGTCCACGATGATGCTCACGGCGATACCACGAGCCTCTTCGCCCCTCATCTTCACGGTTCCCACCGTTTCGACTGCCAAGGTTGCTCCCGGGGGTGGACTGGTGCCAATTGTATGACGAAAGGGGCCTGGGACCGTGGTATCCCACTGTCCCCGACCCCTTTGCAGACCGTTCGGCCGATTCAGTCCTGAGGCCTACCCTCGAAGCTTTCCTCGAAGCTGATCGCGGCCCGTCGCCGCTCTCCGCCGCTCACCGCGGCGGGGGAACGGTTGCCCTCCGCCGGTTCGCGGTCGGCGGATCTCGCCTCCCTGGACCGGTTGCCACCGCTGCGATCACCGCGACCACGGTCTCGATCGGACCGCCCGCGATCGCGGCCACCGCGACCGCCATCATCGCGACCGCCGCGGTCGCCACCCTGCTTGGGTGGTTCCGCGGCCGGCAGTGTCGCTCCCTCGAGGGCCTCGACTAATTCGAGACTCACTTTGCCCCTGTCGATCTCACGCACCCGGACCTTCAACATCTGGCCGTCGCTCAGGTAGTCCTCGACCCTTTCCACACGCTTGGATCCGTCGAGACGCGAGATGTGGAGCAGTCCATCCCGGCCCGGAAGCAGGTTGACGAACGCCCCGAACTTGGTGATGTTGACCACCTTGCCCTCGTACTCGGCTCCCATCTCCACTTCGGGCGGAAATGCGATCTGTGTGATTCTCTCGCGGGCAGCCGCAAGAGCCGCTCCGTCCGATGACGCAATCCTCACGATGCCCTTGCCATCGGTCTCCTCGATCTCGATGCTCGCCCCGGTCTCGGCCTCCAGCTCGCGAATGACCGCACCTTTGGGCCCGATGACCTCGCCGATCTTGTCCTTCGGGATTTCGATGGACTCGATTCGGGGAGCCCACTTGTTCATTTCGGTGCGTGGCTCGGCTATGACCTCCGCCATCGCGGCCAGGATGAACATACGCGCATCGCGAGCCTGATCGAGGGCCTTCTCGAGCACTTCGGAGGGAAGACCCTGGATCTTGGTATCGAGTTGAAGCGCCGTTATGACGTCGGCAGTGCCGGCGACTTTGAAGTCCATATCGCCGAGGGCGTCTTCCGCCCCGAGTATGTCCGTGAGCGTCACGTATTTGCCGCCCTGATGGATCAGACCCATGGCGATGCCGGCAACAGGCGCAATGACGGGGACGCCGGCGTCCATCAACGACAAGCTGGAAGCGCAGACGGACGCCATGGAGCTGGAACCGTTGGAGGCCAGTACCTCTGAGACCAGCCGCAAGGCGTAAGGAAACTCCTCCGCCTCGGGGATGACAGGCAACAAGGCCTTCTCGGCGAGGGCGCCGTGCCCGATCTCGCGGCGTTTGGGACCACGCATGAACCCGGCCTCACCGGTTGAGAACGGTGGGAAGTTGTAGTGGTGCATGTACCGCTTGGAGTCCTCGATGTCGAGGGTGTCGAGCATCTGCTCCATCTTGAGCATGCCCAGGGTGGTGATGTTCAGAACCTGGGTCTCCCCTCGCTGGAAGAGACCAGACCCATGAGTCCGCTCAACAACACCGACCTCGATGCTGAGGGGTCGAATATCGGTCAGACCGCGCCCGTCGAGGCGAACTCCTTGGTCCACGACACGGTCCCGTGCCACTTTCTTGAAGACAGACTTGAAGGCCCGCTTCGCCTGGGCCAGACCATCTTCATCGTCCTCAGCAAGACCTAGCTCATCGATCGTCATCTGAAGTGCTTCCGCTTCGGCGGTCTGACGCTCCTGCTTGCCGGCAATCGAAAGGACTGCCCCCAGTTTGGGCGCCGCCAACGTTTCGACCCGGGCGTACATCTCGTCGGTGTAATCGACGGCCACCGGCCAATCGGCCGCTGCGATATCCACCGTTCCGGCCAGTTCGTTCTGGAGGTCGATCAGCTGTCCTATGTAGGCCTTGGCCTCTTCGAGACCCTGGGCGACGGCTTCCTCGTCGGAAGGGCGGTCGCCGTCGGCGATCAAACGAAGCCCGTTCTGGGTCGCCCCTGCCTCGACCATGGTGATATCGATCACTCCCTCGGAGTTGCGGCGGCCGGCCACGACGAGCTCGAAAACTGACTCTTCCAGGTCGGCTTCCGTCGGGAACGCCACCCACTCGCCCTTCTTCAGTCCGAGCCGAATCCCACCGAGCGGACCCTCAAATGGAATATCGGAAACCGAGAGAGCCGCAGACGCACCGTTGAGGGCGATGACGTCGAAAGGGTTCTCCTGATCGACCGAAAGCGAGGTGACCACAATGTGGGTCTCGTTGCGATACCCCTCGCGGAACGACGGTCGCAACGGGCGGTCAATGAGCCGGCAAGTGAGGATCGCCTTCTCGGAAGGGCGTCCCTCCCGACGAAAGAACGAGCCCGGGATTCGGCCGACGGAATACATCCGTTCTTCGAAGTCGACGGTGAGAGGGAAGAAGTCCACTCCCTCTCGGGGCTTTTTGTTTGCGGTGGCGGTGACCAGCATTTCGGTCCCACCGATGGTGGCGACAACGGCTCCGTTGGCCTGGCCGGCGAGTTTGCCGGTGCTCAGGACGAATTCCTTGCCGCCGATGACGCCTCTTACTGAGGTTTCGGGCACGTAGTGCTCCTTGTCTATCGGGAGCCCGCCCGTTGGCAGTGGTCATGGCTCGGATTGGCGAGGCATGGCCACTGACAACCGACATGGCTCATTTCTTTGGTGATCCCGGGCACAATCTGGCCCGAAACTCTCCCGGGCAATAACCCGGATAAACATGAAGACCGGTCCAAACCGGCCCTCATGAAAGCTGTCGTTATCGACGCAAGCCCAACCTGGCTATGAGACTTCGATAACGCTCGACGTCCTGCCGACGCAGGTAATCGAGGAGACGACGACGCTTACCGACCATCATCAAAAGCCCACGACGGCTGTGATGATCGTGCTTGTTGTCTCGGAGATGTTCAGTGAGATGATTGATGCGCTCGGTCAGCGCAGCGACCTGCACCTCTGGGGAGCCGGTGTCGCTCTCATGAGTGCCGAATTCGGCGATGATCTCGGTGGTTGTCTTCATTGCGCGGAAAACCTGATTAAACGGGGGAACTCCGGGAACTGTAACAGCTTCGAGCATTCAACTCATATTCGTCTTCGTCTCCGCAAGGATGGACCGGGTCTGACGAACGTCTTCTTTCATCCTCGCGATCAGATCGTCGATGGAGTCGAACCGCAACTCATCTCGAATGCAATCGACGAACTCCAACGTCATCCTCTTGTCATAGAGATCGTTCTCGTAATCGAGAAGATAAGCCTCGATGACCCGGGAGCCGCCACCAAATGTTGGTCGGACTCCAACGTTCACTGCCGCGGGATGCACCTCGCCGTCCACGACAGCCAATGCCGCATAGACACCGTCGCCGGGGATGACCTTGCGATCGGGTGGGTTCAGATTCGCCGTCGGGAAACCGATTTCCCGGCCTCGCTTGTCTCCATCGATGACCGTGTTCGTCATTCGATACCGCGATCCGAGCAACTCGGCGGCCTCGGCGACGCGTTGGGTCTCTATCAATCCCCGGATTCTCGAAGACGACACGGTGCCGTTCGAGATCACCAGATCTATCACGTCCAGGGTGAAGCCCATTCGATCAGACAACGATGCGAGGAGAGCGACGTTTCCGGTGCGGTTCTTGCCGAACTGGAAGTCGACTCCAGTCACCACCCTCCTTGCCGCCAGCTTTCCCACCAGGATCTCAGACACAAATGTCTCCGGCGACAGCTCTCTGATCTCTGCCAGGTCGAGGACGGCCACACGCTCGATTCCGATCGAGGCCAGAAGGTCGATTCGCTCTGCGAGGTCCGTTATCAAGCGAGGGTTTGTCCCGGGAACCAGAGTTTCGATCGGGTGAGGGTCGAAGGTGACGACGGTGGGTGCTAGTCCATCGGCAACGACCTCGGCGACGAGACGCCGATGACCGAGATGGACACCGTCCAACACCCCTACCGTCACCGAGCTGCCGTCCGACTCCGGGTGCCAGTCCCGCCAAGATCCTTTGTGAAGCTTCACCTTGGGATCACCACTTCCGGTCGTGCCTGTTCACCGGTTCGCCGGTAGATGGCGATCAAAGCGCCTGACTGATCGAGAACCCGCATCGGAACCCCCTCGGGGCCCCGAACCAGGACACCTCCGACAAAGGGCACACCGTTGTGAACTCCGCTCTCGGTGGCCTCGTCCACGGTCACCGACGGAAGATCTCCAAGAGCCTGCGAGGGCGTCAACAAGGCATCGGCCCACCGATCCAGATCGTCAAAACCGATGCCGTGGTCAACGAGGGACAGCGACCCGATGCGCGTCCGTCTCAGGAAGGTCAAATGGGCGTGACCCCCAAGGGCAGCGGCCATGTCCTCGGCCAGAGACCGCACATAGGTCCCTGCGCCGCAGACGACCCGAAACTCCACATCCGGGTACGGGCCGGGCTGGACCGAGCGAATCTCGAGCTCGTGGATGACGATCGGTCGCGCCGCGCGTTCGACGCTCACACCTGCCCGAGCAAGTTCATAGAGACGACGACCCTCATGTTTCAACGCCGAGACCATCGGTGGGACCTGGTGGATCGTCCCCACGAATCTTCCTGCGACCGTTTCCAGGTCGGCCTCGGTTATGTCCATCGGCTCGCGACTGAGGATGGCGCCGTCGGCGTCGAGTGTGTCGGTCTCGACCCCGAATTGGGCAGTGGCGAGGTACTCCTTCGGCTGCTCCTGAACGAATCTGATGAGCCTGGTGACCGGTCCCATGGCCACCACGAGCGCCCCGGTAGCCATTGGATCCAGTGTCCCGGCGTGACCTGCCTTCTTTATTCCTGTCGTTCGCCTCACCTGTTCGACGACGGCGTTCGAGCTCAGACCGGAAGGTTTGTCGACGACGAGGAAGCCTTCCGTCATCGAAATCTGCCGATTCGCTTGCGAATCTCCTCGAGGACGGCGGTGGCTTCGCCCTCGTAGGTGAATCCGGCAGCCAGCCGATGGCCGCCTCCGCCCATCTCGGAGGCGAGCCCGCCAACGTCGGTGGCCCCCCTTGACCTGAGGCTCACTTTTATGCGACCGTCCTCGTGCACCTTGGCGATGACCGCGGTGTCGGCCTCTTCGGCGAGGCGGACGATGTTGATCAGATTGTCGATGTCACCCCAATCGATGCCGGCCGACTTGAGGTCGTCGTCGGTGACGACCGCACTGACCAGGCTCTCTTCCTCATCCAAGCGCACCTCTGACAGAGCGGCCCCGGCCACCTTGAGGAACCCGAAAGGTGCCTCCTCGTAGACATGGCGCGAGATCTCATCGGGTTTGGCCCCAGCTCCGATGAGACGCGCCGCAAGCGTCAGGGTCTCCGGGCGCGTGTTGGTGTACTGAAATCGACCCGTGTCGGTCACGATCGCGGTGTGGAGACAGGTGGCGACGTCTTTGGTGATCGGCCAGCCAAGAGCATCGAGAACCTGGGCAACCAGCTCGGCGGTGGCAGCGGCCGCAGGATCGATCAGTTGCAGGTGGCCGAAACCCTCGTTGGTCACATGATGATCGATGACGACCACTTGGGAAGCCGAGTTCGCATTCGCTTCGAGCTCACCCAGCCGTTCAGCCGAGCCGGCGTCGAACACGACCATCAGCGGCGGTGACTTCGGGAACTCCGACGGCGCGACCAGGAGATCTAGAGGCAGGAACGAGAGATTCCCGGGAACAGCGAACGGTGACCCGAAGCTCGCGACGGCTTCTTTACCAGCGTTGACCGCCGCGATACCGAGGCCCAGCATCGATCCGAGAGCGTCGCCGTCGGGGCCGACATGGCAGGCCAAAGCCAGCTCGTTGGATGAGCGGATAGCAGCCGCCACGTCCTCGACCACACTCATTCCTCCTCCCCAACCCCCGAACGCAGCGACCGGAGCAGGCCTTCGATACGCTCGCCGGCCACCACTCCGGGATCGATCTTCCACTCCAGAGTCGGCGTGTATTTCAGGCGTACTTCTCTTCCTATTACGGCTTGAAGACGTTTCGACGCACGGTTCAAGGCGTCCAGAGCTGGTTGGTGATTCTCCAATCCAAGGACGTCGACATACACGACGGCATGCCGGAGGTTCGGCGCCGTATCGACACCCGTGACCGACACCATTTCAAGCCGGGAATCGCTGAGCCGTTCGACCTCCTCGGCGAGGACTTCACGCAGCGTCGAATTGACCTTGAGCATTCGCGGGCTGGGCTCCCTCATTCCGGTTCCTCCAGTTCGCCAACGGAGACGTCGCGTCAGGTCCGGGCGACCTCTCTGATCAAGTAGACCTCGATGTGGTCGCCTTCCTTGAGATCGTTGTAGTTCTCGAACCCCATGCCGCACTCGAAGCCCGAGGCGACCTCTCGAACGTCGTCTTTGAATCTCCTCAGCGAGGAGACCAGACCGTCGTGGATCACGACGCCATCGCGCACCAGGCGAGCACGCGCTCCGCGTTGCACAACACCTTCGAGAACATAACAACCCGCCACCGTCCCAAGCCGCGGAACCTTGAATGTCGCACGAACCTCGGCAGTGCCGAGCACTTGCTCCTCTTCATCGGGAGCAAGTTGGCCGACGAGAAGCTGTTCGATCTCATCGAGAAGCTCGTAAATGATCCCGTACGTGCGGATCTGGATACCGGCTTGCTCGGCTGCCTTGCGGGCCTTTGGCTCGGGCCGGACGTTGAAACCGACGATCACGGCTTCGGTGACCTCGGCAAGGGTCACATCGTTCTCGTTGATCCCCCCCACCGCACCGTGGATGATTTGGATCTTGCCACCCTGGCGCTCAATCTTCATGATCGAGTCCCGGAGGGCCTCCAGAGAACCCTGGGCATCGGCTTTGACAATCACGTTGAGCGTCGCATCCTCACTGCGTAGCTGCTCCAACAAACCTTGTAGCCGGTCACGCGCCGTCGGCATGGCCTGGCTGATCGTCTTCATCTCTTCCTGGCGGTGAGCGGCAAGCTTGCGTGCCTCGCGATCGTTGGCGACAACCTCCAGATAATCACCGGCGACGGGGACATCGTCCCAACCCATGATCTGAACGGGAGCGGATGGGCCGGCGCTCTTCATCTCCGTGCCGTTTTCGTCCATCAGGGCGCGGGCGCGGCCCGAAACCGCACCGGCGACAAAGGCGTCACCTTTTCTGAGGATGCCACGCTGGACGATCACCGTGGCCACCGCACCACGTCCTACCTCGACTTGTGCCTCGACGACAACACCCGATGCCTTGGGCTTGGTATTGGCTCGATAATCCTCCAGCTGGGATATCAGATCGATCACATCCAGCAGATCATCGACCCCCTGACCGGTGAGCGCAGAGACCTCGACGCTCGGTACGTCGCCTCCCAACTCCTCGGTGATGATGTCGTGCTCGGTCAATTCCGTCCGTACCCGGGCCGGATCGGCGCCAGGGACATCGATCTTGTTGACTGCCACGACTGTCTTGACCCCGGCGGCCTTGGCGTGGGAAATCGCCTCCACTGTTTGCGGCATCACACCGTCATTGGCCGCCACCACCAGAACGACGATGTCGGTGATGTTGGCTCCTCGGGCGCGCAGGGCGGTGAACGCCTCGTGCCCCGGGGTGTCGATGAAGGTGATCGGATGACCGTTGACCTCGACCTGGTAGGCGCCGATGTGCTGGGTTATCCCTCCCTGCTCGCCCGAGACGACGCTGGTCTTGCGAATCGTGTCCAGCAATGTGGTCTTGCCATGGTCGACGTGACCCATGACTGTCACCACGGGAGGTCGCGGCACCAGATCTGCCTCCGCGTCATCAAACGCCGGGCGTTTGGCAACCGCGGGAGTGGGAGCCGCGGCCTCGATCTCGACCATGTAGCCGAATGACTCGGCGATCTCGTCAATGAGATGCTCGGGCATCGTTTGGCTCGCGCCCACCGGAAGACCCCTGTTGAGCAGCGCCTCGACGACCTCACCGCCCGATCGGTTGATGGCATCGGCGAATTGAGCGACCGTCGCGCCGGCGGGGAGCGTCGCAATGTTGACTGGTGTCGGTTCACTGGCGGGCTCTGCCTCCGCTTCCACCTGGACTGCCGGCTCTTCGGCTTGCTCGATCTCGCCGGCTGCCGGGGCATCCACCTCATCTCCGGCAAAGGCGAGACGTAAGAGCTCGACTGAATCCTCATCGATTCCCGACGATGCCGTCTTGACTTCGAGCCCAAGCCCCAGCGCCTGCTCGAGGACTTCCTTCGAGTCGACGCCCAGATCCCGGGCTAGTTCATAGATCCTCACTTATTGAAACTTCCTATTCGCTTTCGTCGTCCGAGTCCGGAGCGACCGGGAGGTCTTCGTCGTCACCCGCAACGCTCGCTACGGCCATTTCTTCCGCTGCGGGCTGCGACGTGTCCGACGGCTCCTCCGACGGCTCCACCGCTTCTGCTGGCAGAGCCTCGGGCTCCTCGATCGCCCCCTCATTGTCGGACCTGATGTCGATCTTGTATCCGCTCAAGCGGGCCGCCAGCCGGGCGTTCTGGCCCTCTTTTCCGATAGCAAGGGACAGTTGATGATCCGAGACGATCACCTCGGCCGTTTTCTCGTCTTCGCTGATGTGGACCTCTTTCACCTTGGCCGGTCCCAGGGCTTCCGCGATGAACTGGCCGGTGTCCTCCCTCCACTGCACGACGTCGACCTTTTCCCCTCGGAGCTCGTTGACCACCTGGCGAACGCGTGATCCCCGGGCGCCGACACATGCTCCCTTGGGGTCGACATTGGGATCGTTGGAGATGACGGCGATTTTGGTTCGATGACCTGGCTCGCGGGCGATGTTGACTATCTCGACGATCCCGTCGGTGAGTTCAGGGACCTCCAGTTCGAGGAGCCGGCGCACCAGGTCGGGGTGGGACCGCGACACCACGATCTGAGCGCCTTTGGCCTCATTACGAACCTCGAGGATGAGAGCCTTCACCCGGTTTCCCCGCTCCAGCCTCTCGAAGGGGATGCGCTCCGAACCAGGGAGAATCGCCTCGGCGTCGCCCAGGTCGAGGATGACAGAGCGGTAGTCGACCTGCTGGACGAGCCCGGTGATGAGATCGCCCTCCCGGCCCTCATACATCTCATAGACACGCTCACGTTTGGCCTCACGCAACTTGTGTTGCATGACCTGCTTGAAGGACTGCGCGGCAATCCGGCCAAAGGCCTCGCCTTCCGGGGTGTCCTCCCACTCTCTGACGACGTTTCCGTCCTCATCGAGTTCCTGGGCGTACACGATGACGTCCCCCGAATCAGGGTCGATGGTGACGCGGGCCTCTTCGGCAGCTCCCGGACTCCGTTTGTAGGCTGCGACCAACGCGTTGGCAAAGGCATCGAGGATCGCATCGACGTCGACGCCGCGCTCTCGTGCCAGAACCTCAATTGCCTCCATCATCGTGTCGAGCTTCATCGTTCTCCTTCAGTGGCCCGGTTTTGGGGCCTTTTCCCACCTGAACACCGTGCTGGCGGCGAGTACGTCGTCGTAGTGGACGACGTGATCGAGGTCGTCGGACTTCACAGTGAAAGCGGCCTCGTCCGCCGCCGATATGACCCCTCGAAGCGTCCGGTTCGCATCGCTATCCCTGACTTTGACCTTCACCTCGCGACCGACAGATTTCGTGAATTGAGCGGGCCGACGCAATTTCCGCTCGAGTCCGGGCGTAGTCACCTCGAGCTGGTAGCTGTCCTGTAACCCGGTTTCGCCATCGAGAAGACGCGATATCCCTCGGGAGACGTCGGCGAGGCGATCGATGTCGAGGCCTTCGCCGTCAACCACCACGCGAAGAAACCGACCCTTGCCGGTTCCCGAAAACTCGAGATCGTCGAGCTCGAGATGCTCCGCCGCAAGATAGGGCTCCACCACATTCCAGATGTCTGTAACCGTCGTCAAATCCTTGTCACTCCACAACAATTCAGGTGGCCCGCCAAAGGCGCCCACCTGACCGAAAAGCGTCCTGTTGTCCGCGGGATTATAAGGGGTGGTCGGATCTGACCCAACTGTCCACCGGCAACCATGGCGAGGCCGGTCTGACTGAGTGGGCATCCGGTGGTCTGTCAGATCCCGATTCGTGACTCCAGGATCAGATTCGTCACCGTGGCGACAGCAACATCGAGTGAAACCTCGGTCTTTTGGAAGTCCCGCCGCGCTACGACCTCGACGGTCCCGGATTCGACGCTGCGGGGGCCGATGGTCACCCGGTAGGGAATACCGATCAGCTCGGCGTCGGCGAACTTGACCCCGGGCCGCTCGTGGCGGTCGTCGAGTAACACTTCTATGCCGGAATCGGCGAACTCGCCATAGACCGATTCGGCGGCCGACATGGTCGCGTCGTCGTCGGGACGAATGACGGTGATCACCACCTGGTAAGGGGCGACCGAGACCGGCCAGATGATTCCTTTTTCATCATGATTCGACTCCACCACGGCGGCCATGTTGCGCTCCACGCCTATCCCGTATGACCCCATGATGATGGGATGACTGACGCCATCCTCGTCCTGGACGAAAGCGTCGAAGGCCTTCGAGTATTTCGTGCCCAACTTGAAGATGTGCCCGATCTCGACACCGCGCCAACGGTTCAGGGTGCCGCCACATTGAGGACATGACGCTCCGTCGGCTACTGCCCGGAGATCGCCCCACTCCGATACCGCTACATCTCGCTGGAGGCTTACGCCTGAGTAGTGGAAATCATCCTCGTTGGCCCCGGTGACCATGTTGTCCCGCCCCTCGAGGGCGCGATCGGCGAGGATCCTCATGCCCTCGACGCCGACACCGCCGAGGCTTCCCGGATCTGCACCCAAGAGCTGGCGGATCTCTTCGGGTTGGGCCGGACGAACGTTGGCGGTGCGCACGAAATCTCTGAGCTTCTGCTCCTGCAGGTCGTGGTCGCCGCGTAGGAGGAGCAACACGGGCTCTTTCTCCACGTAGTAGACCAGGGACTTGATCTGGCGTTCAGGAGATGCCAGTTCGGGGTGGGCCTCTGCCAGGGCTTTTATGGTGCGCAATTCAGGTGTGGGGAATTTCTGGAGATCCGACGGCTCCCCGTCGGCGACGGTCTCGAGGGCGGAGGTGGCGGTCTCGACATTCGCCCGATAGTCACAGTTCTCGCAGGTGATGATCCAGTCTTCACCCGCCTCACTACGGATCATGAACTCGACGGACTCGCCGTCACCCATGATCCCCGATGATGCCTCGACGTCCACCGGATCGAGCCCGATACGACGAAAAATCCGGAAATATGCCTCGCGATGCTTGTCAAAACCGGTGTCGAGGCCTGGGGCGGCGATGTCGAGCGTGTACGAGTCCTTCATGGTGAACTCGCGAACCCTCAACAGACCGGACTTGGGGCGGGGTTCGTCCCGGAATTTGGTCTGGATCTGGTACCAGATCTGAGGGAGGTCGCGATAGGAGAACAACTCAGTGGCTATCGAGGCGAAGATCTCTTCGTGGGTCATCCCGAGGACCAGGTCGGCACCTTTGCGATCCTTGAGACGGAACATCTCATCGGTGATGTCGTACCAGCGCCCTGATCTCTGCCAGTACTCGGCGGGGTGCAGGGCCGGTAGGTGCATCTGCTGACCGCCGATGCGATCCATCTCTTGCCGGATGATCTCGGAGACCTTGTGGCGCACTCGCTGGCCGAGGGGAAGCATCGAGTAGGAGCCTGCGGCGAGTTGGCGGATGAATCCGCCTCTCACCAGGAGTTTGTGGCTGATCGCCTCGGCGTCAGCGGGATCTTCCCGCAGGGTGGGGATGAAAGCCTGTGACCAGCGCATCGGTCGGGGACGGTAGTCGCGTCCGGGCGTGAAGCCCGCCGAAATCAAGGAGGAGGTCGAGCACCGGTGGATCGGCCATGCGCGCTTTGAAGGCTTCGTAGATACGACCGTTCAGCCGAACAAACCCCGAACCCCCGGCACCAAGGGGAATCCAATACAGGCGAATGCCGATGTCGGTTTGCCGCGAGGCGCCGTCAGCCATCACCGGGCCTCGAGCCCAACCCGGCACTCAAGCGGCTCAGAGGATGCCGATCAGTGGCCTTTCTCAACTTGGCAGCCAAAGTGCCGGCCAGGGAAGGAGATGACGACCAGGCCGCCATTCCTCGACGATCTGTTCGAAGCGCGCCATGGCCGGTTCAGGTCTCGGGGGCGTTGTCTCCTCCACCCCGCGACTCTCCATCCAGGCCCTCCACGTGAGGAGAGCCTTCAGGTGGTGGCCGGCCTCGGTATGAATCTCCTCGCCGGGAGCGAGCAGCCGTTCTTCGAGGCGACGACCTGCAGATCTCAGCTCCGGCCGGTCGAGCGGGACCGGGTTCGACGCCGACTCGATGCGGTCAAGCAGAGCCAGTTCGAATGTCGACAAGCCATCGAGCTGCCAGGCAAGTTTCGATTCGCCAATGGAGGCGAGGTCGGGCCAGAGTCGCGGAGCGACCAGAGTGAGCTTGTGTCTGATCAGCTTGCACGTGGCATAACGGTCCTCGATCACACCGAGGGCGTTGTAGATGAGGTTTGCCAAAGGATGCGACCACCACGACCCCAGAATCGGCTCCCCGGCAATCAGCGCCGTGGCCGATGGCAGCATCTGGTCGTGCACGAGGAGCAATCCCTCGGCTTCCACGGCCTCTGCGATCAAGGAGGCAGCCTCAGAGACCCTCATGCCGGTTGTGCGCCCCGCCTTTCACTACTCCAATCGAGCGACTTCGATCACCTTGCGGCGCCGATCCGCGGAACGGTTGGCGTCGCCCTGTATCTGGATCAGCTCCTCCCGTGAGGCTGCCGCGATCTCGGCGGCGTTGGCCTCGGCGTGGGCCAATCTGCTTTCGACGCCCTCTTCCACCAGCTTGCGCGCCTCGTCGAGGAGAGCCTCCACCATCTCCGACTCGGGAACCACCCGCACCACTTGGCCCTTGATGAAGAGATGCCCTCTGCCCCGTCCCGCTGCGATCCCGATGTCTGCCTCACGGGCTTCCCCAGGCCCGTTGACGATGCATCCCATGACGGCCACCTGGATGGGGAGGTTCTCCGCCTCCAGCGCAGCCTGGGCCCGGGTGGCGACGTCGATCACATCGACCTCGGCCCGTCCACACGAGGGACAGGCGATCAGATCGAGGCCCTTGCGCTCTCTAAGACCGAGGTTCTCCAACAACTGCCTACCCGCCTTGGCCTCCTGGACCGGATCCGCCGTCAGTGAGAACCGGATGGTGTCGCCGATTCCCAGGTTGAGGAGGGTGGCAATACCGGCGACCGACTTGATGAGGCCGCCCGGAGGCGGGCCCGCCTCAGTGACGCCCAGATGCAACGGGTAGTCGACCGTCTCGGAGAGCAGCCGGTAGGACTCGATCATCGAGGGGACATGGGAGTGTTTGACGGAGATCTTGATGTCGGTGAAATCGACATCTTCGAGATAACCGATCTCCTTGAGGGCCGAGTCGACCAGGGCCCGTGGAACCGGTGAGCCGTATTTCTCCAGGAGGTCCTTGTCCAACGACCCGGCGTTGACTCCCACCCGGATGGGCACCCCTCGGTCCTTTGCCTCGCGGGCGACGGTTTTGATCTGCTCCTCTTTGCGGATGTTCCCCGGATTGAGTCGCAGGCCCTGCACACCGGCCTCCAGGGCGGCCAGAGCGAGCCGGTACTGATAGTGGATGTCGGCGATGATCGGCACCGGCGAACGAGGGACGATCTCAGCAAGCCCGGCGGCGGCCTCGACCTCGTTACAGGTGATCCTGACGATGTCCGCCCCCGCCCCGGCCAGGGCATAGACCTGGGCCAGAGTGCCGTCGACATCGGCGGTCTTCGTCGTGGTCATCGATTGGACCGAGATGGGGGCGTCCCCACCGACCGGTACAATCCCGACCATCAGCTGACGGGTGCGGCGGCGCTCAATCATGAGGCATTGAGGGTACCGCTGCATGGCGATGAAGCGGCTGTCGGGGAAGCCTGAGCCCTCGCCGCCTCCGGCCCTGTTTCTCCCCCCAGCGAACGAAGTGAGGAGCCCCCTCCGTCACTTCGTGACACCTCCCCCAGACTCGCTTCGCTCGAGGGGGAGGAAACCGGGGG
>JBFHXF010000015.1:0-30657 GCA_041599115.1 Acidimicrobiia bacterium | reverse complement strand
GGGATGTCGGCGGCACGACTGGCGCGTCAGAACGGGTTGTCAGTCACTGTCTATTCACAAGATGAAACGGCAGTGGCTCTCGAACAGGGATTCGGCACTGCCAGCGGTGGGTGGGACCCGGTGCTTTTGACCGGAGTCGACCTGGTGATTGTCAGTCCAGGGTTCCCGGAGAGATCTCTTCCGATTGTCGAGTCCCTGGAGTGGGGGATTCCGGTCTGGAGCGAGATCGAGTTCGCCTCGAGGTTGGCGAGAGAGCCCATCGTCGCGATCACCGGCACCAACGGAAAGACCACAGTGACCGAGGCGACATCGGCGATGCTCACCTCGTCGGGTCTGGTGGCCCCGGCGGCCGGCAATATCGGCTCTCCTCTATCCGACCATGTCGGATCCGACTGCGACGTCTTGGTCGTCGAAGTCTCCAGCTTTCAGCTGCGGTTCAGCGAGACGTTTCACCCGATAGCTGCCGGGATCACCAACGTCGCTGTCGACCACCTCGACTGGCATGGCTCAGAGGCTGCTTATCGGGAGGCAAAAGCGAGAATCTTCGCCAATCAGACACAGGAAGACCTACTCGTCTACGACGCCGACGACCCGGGCGCGACTTCGTTGGCCAGTGGCGCGCCGAGCTCGCAGTACCCGGTTTCCGGATCCCGAATCCCCGATACTGGCGGAGGGGTTTCCGACGGTGTGATGACCGTGGGCGGTTGGTCCATCGAAGTGGCCGAATTGGGATGGCGTGATCCGGTTCATCTCACGAATCTGACGATGGCGGCCGCACTGGCATTTCGCGTCGGCGCCACTGTCGAGGGTGTTGGGGCGGTGGCGCGATCCTTCCGACCGGGCCCCCACCGACGCGAGGTCGTTGCGGCCGAGGACGGCGTCACTTGGGTCAATGACTCCAAAGCAACGAATCTTCATGCTGCGCTCGCCTCGATCAGATCTCATGGGCCGGTTGTACTGATCGCCGGTGGTCTTTCCAAAGGCGTCGATGTCACCGCCGTCGCCGCCGAGCCCAATGTCAGGCATGTCATCGGTCTGGGTACAGCCGGCCCCGCCCTGGTGGCGGCGGCGGGTGATTCGGGTCACCTGGCGGGTTCGCTGGAGGAGGCAGTCGAACTGGCGGCGCAGTTGGCCGGTAACGGGGACACCGTCCTCCTGGCTCCGGCATGCGCCAGTTTCGATCAGTTCGACTCGTACGTTCAGAGAGGGGAACGATTCACGGAGTTGGTCAGGAACAGGATGGGAGGGAGTCGATGACCACGGCGAGTGTCACTTCGATTGCGCGTGTCAGGGCTGCGGCGCGTGACAAAGCAGAGCGGATGATGATCAATAACCGGGCGTCGACCACACTGTTGGTCGTCGTGGTGGTTCTCGTGGTGATCGGCCTGGGTGCGACCCAATCAGCCTCCTCGGCTGTTGCGATAGATCAGGCACAGGATCGCTTCTACTTCTTCAAGCGGCAGCTACTGGGTGTCGGTTTGGGCACCGTCGCGCTGTTGGTCGCCAGCCGGGTGCCATATCGCTGGTATCGGAAGGCAGCCCTCCCCCTGTTCACGGTGACCGTCGGGCTGTTGGTGGCGGTGCTGATAGCCGGTCCGGTCGTCGGTGGCGCCCGCCGTTGGCTGCCCATTGCCGGCATCAGCTTCCAGCCTTCGGAGCTGGCGAAAGTCGCGGTGGTGTTCACTCTCGCCTTCCTGCTCGAGCGGAAGCACAGGTTGCTTGCCCAATTCGGCCATTTCGTAGTGCCAATTGTGTTCGTGGTGGGGACCATCGGAATCCTGGTGATGAAACAGCCCGATCTGGGGACAACGATCATCATCGGTGCCGCAGCTCTGGCGGTGATCCTGGCCAGCGACGCTCCGTTGAAATACGTGGCTCTGCTAGCTGTCGTCGGGATCGTTGCTGCTGCGATCCTCGCCTTCAGCGATGGTTATCGAGCGGATCGAATCGTTGGATTCCTCGACCCTTGGGGGAATTCCAGCGGTGAGGGATACCAACTCATTCAGGGTTATTACGCTCTCTCCAACGGCGGTATCTTCGGTGTCGGCCTCGGGGCGAGCCGGGCAAGGTGGTTCTATCTGCCCAACGCCCACACCGATTTCATTTTCGCGATCATCGGCGAAGAGACGGGCTTGATTGGGGCCATGACCGTGATCGGCCTCTTCGTCGTCTTCGGCATCGCCGGTTGGCTGATTGCAGCCAGAGCCCCTGACCGTTTTGGACGGATGGTGGCTGCCGGCATCACCGTGTGGCTTTCGTTTCAGGCTCTGGTCAACATCGGTGGAGTCCTCGGGATCATTCCAATCACCGGTATCGCCTTGCCGTTCGTATCCTTCGGCAGCACAGCCCTGATTGTCTCCATGGCGGCTCTCGGTGTGCTCGTAAACATCGCCCAAAGTGGAGTTCAGAGGAAGACGTGACTTTCTTGATCGCCGCGGCCGGGACCGGAGGCCACGTGTTTCCGGGCTTGGCCGTGGGCGAGGCGTTGATCGACTTTGGTGTCAAGCGTCGTGACGTGCTCTTCGTGGGTGGCGGTCGTCTCGAGTCTTCGGTCTATCCGGCTGCGGGATTCCCCTTCCTTCAAGTGGAGTTACGCGGCTTGCGTCGCTCGCTGAGCACTCAAAACCTGGCGTTGCCGAGAATTGTCCTGAAGGCGAGGAATCTGATCGCGAAGGCAATAGCGGATCGCGGCGTAGGAGTAGCTCTCGGCATGGGTGGCTACGTCACGGTTCCGGCCGCCCTGGCCGCCAAGCGAAGCGAGGTGCCACTGATGATTTCAGAGCAGAACGCTGGCGCCGGTCTGGCCAATCGAATCGTTCAGCGCTGGGCAATCAGACGCTTCGCTGCCTTTCCGGACACACACGGCTTGCCCGGAGCCGAGTGGGTGGGGAATCCGGTCCGCTCGGCCATCCGTGACTTCGATCGAGGGGTGCTTCGTTCCCTGGCTCTGGACCGATACACGTTATCGGGTTCGAGTCCGGTCGTTGGGGTGTTTGGTGGGTCACTCGGCGCCGGAGCGATCAACACCGGGGTGGCGGAGCTTGCAGCCACGTGGGGCGGGCCGTTGCTGCAGATACTTCACCTGACCGGGGAACGGGACTACGGGGGTTTGGCGGATTTGGCCGGTTCGAACAACGTCGTCTGGAAGAGGGTCGCCTTCGAGAGCGAAATGGAGTTCTTCTACGCCGCGAGTGACGTCGTCGTGGCCCGGGCTGGAGGTGCGGTGGCTGAACTGACTGCTACCGCGACCCCTTCGATTCTCATACCGGGTGGCTTTGGTTCCTCAGGTCATCAACTTGCAAACGCTTCGTTCCTGGAGCGCTCGGGAGCTGCCATCGTCCTCGAGGAGGGTTCGATGACGAGGCTCTCCCATGTGGTTTCGGACCTTCTCTTGGATACAGAGCGCCTCTCGTCCATGAAGGAGGCAGCGGGAGTGATCGCTCGCCCCAAGGCATCCGAGGTCATCGCCAAAGCGATGTTGGGGGTCGTCTCTTGAGTCTCGACGCCATGCGCATCCATATCGTCGGCGCCGGCGGAGCGGGGATGAGTGCGATTGCGAAGGTGCTCGTCGGGATGGGCCACCGCGTGACGGGCTCGGATCTGCGTGGTGGCCCTTCCTTGAACAGGCTCGAGGACTTCGGCATAGAAACACACACCGGACACAAGCCGGAGCTCGCTCTGCGAGCCGATCTCGTGGTGGCCTCGTCAGCAGTTCCCGATTTGGACCCCGAGTTGAGCGCCGCCAGACAAGCCGGCACCCAGGTCTGGCGTCGGCCACAGCTTCTCGAGGCGATCACCCGCCGGATTCCGTCGATCGGAGCGGCCGGCACCCACGGAAAGACCACCACGACGGCCCTTCTCATCAGCGGTCTCCGTGCCGCCGGGGAAGATCCTTCTTTCATCGTGGGCGGCGACATCGCCGAGCTCAACACCAACGGGCATTTCGGGAAAGACAATCTGCTAGTCATCGAAGCCGACGAGGCGTTCCGCACATTCGAGGTCTTGACACTTGGAGGGCTGGTGGTAACCAATGTCGAGGCGGAGCATCTCGATCACTTCGGGACGGAGGCCGACCTCTTCAGAAGTTTTGCTTCCGTCGTTTCCGCCGTCGCTGGTCCGGTGGTTGTCTGCGCCGACGATCGTGGCTCCGCGGAGTTGGCGACCCTGACCGGTGCGTCGACCTACGGGCTCGACGAGGGGGCGCGCTGGCGAATCACCGGGTTGTCCTCGTCAGGAAAGGGGGTCGAATTCACCCTCAGTGGCCCCGGGGTATCGCTTCCAGTCGAGGTGTCCCGACCCGGGGTCCATGTGGCGCGCGATGCGGCGGGTGCCCTTGCCTTGATTGCCGAGCTCGGACACGACGTTGCAGCCGCGGCTCGAGGCGTGGCGGGATTCAAGGGGGTGGGCCGACGCTGGGAACATCGAGGCAAAGTGGCCGGTGTCATGATGATCGACGACTACGCCCATCATCCGACGGAGGTCGGGGCGACACTCGCGGCAGCTCGAGGAATCGTTCCCGGTCGCGTCTGGGCAGTGTTCCAGCCCCACCTCTACAGCAGGACCGAGCGATTCCACCGCGAGTTTGGCCAGGCCCTGTTAAAGGCAGATGTGTCGGTGGTGACCGATGTGTACGGGTCGCGCGAGGAACCGGTCCCCGGGGTGACGGGCGCTCTGGTAGCCGATGCAGTGCGGGAATACGGTGGAGAGGTCCACTATGTGGCCCATAAGTCGGAACTCGCCGAGTTTCTGGCCGGTCATGTCAAGGAGGGGGACCTGGTGCTGACCATGGGAGCCGGCGACATCACCCTGCTCCCGGCCGAGTTGGCGTCCAGATTGGCGTGGTCGTCATGACAAACCTCACGGACATGATCGAGAGTGGTCTTCTTGCTGAAAACGTTCCTCTCGGCCCGCTGACCACCTATCGGTCCGGGGGCCCGGCCCGGTATCTGATCGACCTCCCCGATCTGGACTCCGCGGTTGCCCTGGGGGTTTCGGGACTGGCAGCGGAGATGCCTGTCCTGGTCTTGGGCCGAGGCTCGAACCTCGTGGTGGCCGACAGCGGGTTCCCTGGTCTCGTGGTCCGGTTGGGAGAGGGATTCACCGCAATGGAGTGCACCGGGACCCGGCTCACCGCCGGAGCCGCGGTTCATCTGCCGCGTCTCGCCCGGTTCTCGGTTGACAACTCGGTCGCGGGACTCGAGTTCTTTGTGGGGATTCCCGGGACCGTTGGGGGAGCAGTCAGACAAAACGCGGGCTGCTTCGGTCATGAAACACGAGACCGGCTCTCGGCTGTCACCATTGTCGATCTGACAACGGGATCGATCGACGAGAGGGGACCGGACCACCTCGACATGTCCTACCGGTCGACCAATCTGACGTCCACAGACCTGGTGTTCGAGGCGCGCTTCCAAGGCAGCCTTGGAGATCCGGCCGCTTCGAGCGTCGAGCTGAGAAAGATCACCCGCTGGCGCCGGGACAACCAGCCCGGTGGCACCTTCAACGCCGGGAGCGTGTTCAAGAACCCGGCACACATCGCCGCTGGCGCCCTGATCGACTCACTGGGTCTGAAAGGAGTGACCGTCGGTGGTGTTTCGGTTTCTGAGAAACACGCCAACTTCTTCGTCGCAGGACCGGATGCCACATCCGATGACATCGTGGGTTTGGTGCAACTCGTCAAAGACCGCGTATTCCAGGAGACCGGGACCATTCTTGAGCCCGAGATCCAGTTTGTGGGGTTCGACACGTGACCATTGATCCAAGACTCATGGAACGTCGGCGCGAAGTAGCCGAGGATCGGGCACGTCGAACCGTCGCGAGATTGCTCCGGTTCTTATTGGTGATCGCGCTGGGTGCGGGGGTGGTTTGGCTCTTCCTGTCGCCATATCTGAGTGTCGACGAAGTGAGAACGGCCGGGATCAAACAGAGCGAAACTCACCGGGTCCTGGCGGCGAGGGGCGTGATAGCGGGGACTCCGATGATCTTGCTTCGGCCAGCCGCGGTCGAGTCTGCGCTCGAAGAGGATCCTTGGGTGGCCGATGCCCGAGTGGAGTTGAATTGGCCGCACACAGTGATCGTGCGTGTGGACGAAAGGGCTCCCGCCGCGTGGGTGGAGACTTCGGCCGGCTGGACCCGCCGCGCCGACGATGGAGTCGCCCTGCCATCTCGTGACCAACCGGACGCCTCACTGGCCTGGATAAGACTGAGCGATGTCCCCGACTCGGAAAGTGTGACCTCTCCCGAGGTCCTCGGTGCAATCGAGTTCGTGTCGGCGTTGCCCGGTTATCTTCAAGGGCAGACCCTGGTCACAAAGGAACAGGATGGCGAACTGTGGGCCGATGTGGCTGGATATCGGGTGCGGCTGGGGAGACCGGTCGAAATGACGGCCAAGGCCCTGAGTCTGATGGCTCTCTTCAAGGAAGACCCGCCCAAAGACTCGATTCTGACCTTGATAGCCCCAACCCATCCTGCGGTGACCCCGGCCGGGCCGACGGACACCACCCCGGAAAACCCTGAGGCAACGGTTGATGGAGGGGGCACACCGGGTGCGGGTGGCTAGGTCTCAACCTTCAGTTAAACCTTAGACTTTGGGGGTTTACTTAGCCGGCCAACAGCGGTAAACCTCTACTTTAGCCTTTGGATTTCTAGTGGAGGTATGGCTGTGAGTTCTTCTTCGAGTGGCGGGTATCTCGCCGTGATCAAGGTCGTGGGTATTGGCGGTGGGGGCGTCAACGCGGTCAATCGCATGGTCGAGGCGGGAGTTCGCGGGGTGGAGTTCATCGCCCTGAATACGGATGCCCAGGCCCTCCTGATGTCCGATGCCGACGTCAAACTCGACATCGGGCGCGAGGTGACCCGTGGCCTCGGAGCCGGGGCGAATCCGGAGATCGGTAGAGCTGCCGCTGAAGAGCACAAGGCGGAGCTCGAGGACGTCCTCAAAGGCTCGGATATGGTCTTCATCACAGCGGGCGAAGGTGGCGGAACCGGGACGGGGGGCGCTCCGGTCGTAGCCGAAGTCGCCCGCTCGGTCGGCGCCCTGACCGTTGGCGTCGTCACCAGACCGTTTGGTTTCGAGGGGAGGCGAAGAGCGGTTCACGCCGAGGAGGGCATCGACTCCCTCAGGGATTCGGTCGACACTCTCATCGTCATTCCCAACGATCGTTTGCTCGACGTTGGTGATCCGAGTGCACCGATCACGGAGACCTTCCGTTTGGCAGATGAAGTCTTGATGAGTGGCGTCACCGGGATCACGGATCTCATCACAACCCCCGGGCTGATCAACGTGGATTTCGCCGACGTCAGAACGATCATGTCGGATGCAGGCTCGGCCGTGATGGGAATCGGGCGCGCCACCGGGGAGAATCGGGCCCGCCAGGCAGCCGAACGGGCCATTGCCAGTCCCATGCTGGAGAGTTCCATGGAGGGGGCCAAGGGTGTCCTCTTGTCGGTTGCGGGACCTTCGTCGATGACTCTTCACGAGGCAACCGAGGCAGCTCGGGTGGTTGCCGATCATGCCGATTCGGAAGCAGACATCATCTTTGGAGCGATTGTCGACGACGACCTCGGTCAGGAAATGAAGGTGACGGTGATAGCCGCCGGATTCGAACGTCGACGCCCCAACCGCGCGGCTGTTTCCCGATCCGGCTCGGAATCGGGTGGGAGTCGATCCGACGACGCACTCGACATCCCGAGTTTCGTTCAGGGATGATTCGACCCCCCGGCCAGGGCGGGGTGCTGTTCACGGAGGCAAGCGACGGGGACCAACGTTTCGACGCGACGGCCCGTGAGCTCCTGTCCGCTGCGGCAGGTATCGATTCGCATTGGGCCACCCTCACTCAGGTGCACGGAAGGCGCGTCCTGGGAGTGGATGTTGCTGGACTGGCCGGGGAAGCCGATGCACTGTGGACTGAGCGGTCGGGTCTTCCCCTGGCGGTGTTCACCGCAGACTGCTACGGAGTCGTATTGCGAGCGCCGGGAGCGGTGGGCATTGCCCATGCGGGCTGGCGAGGCGTGGAGGCCGGGGTTGTCGGTGCGCTTCGGGACACCATGACCAGGGCAGGGCATTCTCCGGTGTCCGCGTTCGTCGGCCCTGGCATCGGGTCATGTTGTTTCGAGGTTGGGCCGGAGGTGGCCGAACGATTCGAGGGTCACACCAGCCTCACCACCTGGAACAGTCAGTCGGTTGATCTGGCCGGGACGTTGAAGGACCAACTGGCGGATCTCACACCGATACGGGTTGGCACCTGCACCTTTCACGAACCGGATTGGTTCTCTCACCGACGTACCGGCGCGTCCTCGAGAATGGCCACAATTACCTGGCTGTGATGAGTTACGAAACCATCGTTGAAAGAGTCGCCGCTGCAGCTGATCGCGTCGGCCGGAGCTCGGACGAGATAACCATCGTCGCAGTTTCCAAATCGATGGGGGTCAAAGAGATCCTCTCGGTCTATGACAGGGGTCATCGTGACTTCGGCGAGAACCGGGCACAGGAGATGGCAGAGAAAGCGGTCCTGCTTCCCGCGGATATTCGGTGGCATTTCATCGGGTCGTTGCAGACGAACAAGGCGAGGCTCATAAGGGCGAACACCTATCTACTCCACTCGATGGACCGCGATTCGCTTGCCTCGTCATGGCTGAAGGGCCCCGGCCTGCCTTCCCCGGTTCTGGTACAGGTCAATGTTGGTCTCGAGCCTCAGAAGTCTGGGATCGAGCCTGGTGAGACAGCCGGATTCGTCTCCTATTTGACCCATCTCGGCCTACAGGTGATCGGACTGATGGCTATTCCTCCGGCCCCGGAGCGGGCTGAGCAGTCGCGGCCGTTTTTTGCGGCATTGCGGGATTTGAGAGACGACATCCAGTCCGAGAACAAGGCCGTTAGCCACCTGTCGATGGGCATGACAGACGACTTTGAGGTTGCCATCGAGGAGGGTTCTTCCATGATTCGCGTGGGACGGGCTATCTTTGGCCCTCGCAGATATTCGGAGTAACTGATGGCTTCGCTTTTTTCCAAGACACTCGTGTACCTGGGACTCGTGGACGAGGACCAGGTTGACGGCGATCCGGCGGACGTCACGGGTTCGGGTCCCGGCGACGAGATGAGGCGGCAGCGGATCGTGGAGCCAATCTCGACAGCGCGAAGAGTGGAGCCGCCACCGACCTCCCGGACAGCTATCCGGCCTTCGATGCGCAGCGAGGGCCCGGAGGGTCTCGGTGTGGCCCGCCCGATCGAGGTGCAGTCAGACATACTCCTTGTCGACGAATTCGGGGATGCCCGAGTGCTGGCCGACCGGGTACGGGGACGGACACCGGTTGTTCTCGACTTGAGGCGCGCCGACGCTGATCTCACGAGGCGGGTCATCGACTTCTCCTCGGGATTGATTTACGCACTCGACGGATCCATGCGGAAGGTGGGCGATGGCCTCGTCCTGGTGCTCCCACCGCGGGTTCGGCTGAGTCGCGACGAGAAGCGTCGGCTTGCCTCACTCGGTGCGTACGAGCTGGATGACATCGATTACTGAGCCGTGTCCATAGTCGGCATCCTCGTCACCGTCCTCCAGATCTATTTCTACGCAGTTTTGATCTGGGTGATTCTCTCGTGGATACCGACGTCGTCTGGCCATCCCGTCGGGCGGCTTTCGATCTTCTTGGATCGTATCGTGTTCCCGGTAATCACACCTTTGCGACGTGTGATTCCCCCCCTGAGGATTGGGGGAGGGATGCTCGATCTGTCGCCGATCGTGCTGCTGTTGGGGATCAACATCCTGATCAGACTGATCTCGAGGCTCGGCTGATCCTTGGAAGCCTGCCGCCTCCTTCGTATCCTGGCCCGAAGCAAGGGAGCTGACCAATGCCATTGACACCGTCCGACATCGAGCAGATGACCTTCTCGACGGCCCTGAGGGGTTATGACCTGAACGAGGTGGATGATTTCCTGGATCAGGTGGTGGTCACGATACGGGACCTGCAGAATGAGCTCGACGCGGTGAAATCAAGTGGGGTTGAGCCAGAATCCGTTTCGGCTCCGGTGGCCGACGAAGGCGCGATCGGTCGTGTCCTCGTTGCCGCGCAAACGGCGGCCGACAAGATCCTGGAAGATGCCGGCGCCGAGTCCACCCGCCTTTTGGAGGACGCTCGCGCCGAATCCACCCGCCTGTTGGAGGAGGCCGGCGCCGAATCCACCCGCCTTTTGGAGGAGGCCCGTGGCGAGGCCGACTCATTCGAGAGCGAGAGGGAGGCGAAAAAGGCCGAAGCTGAAGCGGAGATGGCTGAGTTGAGCGCCCGTGTGGCCGATGTGAGAACACAGCTGGCACGTCTCGCAACAGAGGTGGCGGACCGGCTTGACGCCATGGACGCCGAGATAGCCACCACCGTCGAAGCCTCCCACCTGTCCGATGGGGAGGGAGATGACGAGACACTCACCGATGACGACGGGGCCCAGTCTGAGTGGGAGACCGCTTTGCCGCCGGATGAGCGTGCCGTGGATGACGAACCCGGGTTTGAGCCGGGCACGATGGACGGCGATGACGAGCCAGCAGGCCATGAGGATGACCCGGGCCTTGCTGATGACGAGTTGGCTGAGGAGGACGAAGGTGACCTCGCCGCGGATGAGCAGGCTGAGGATGACGACGACGCCGACAATGGCGACGACGAGGACCTCAGCGATGACGAGCTGGCTGAGGATGACGACGACGAGGGGAATCGAGCCTGATTTCGAGTGAGCCCGCCCCAAGGTTGAGCGGAAACTTGGGTCCTCAGACCTTTAGCTGACGAGTCACCTCGAGCCAGATGATGCGACCGTCGATCGCCGATTCGACTCCCAGCGGCCCATCGCTCTCCTCAATGTTCAGTGCGAGAACCTCTGAGGCGATTTCCGCACCGTGCATGGCGATGGCCAACCGGACATCGATGTCAGGCGAGAACCATCTCAGATTGACCCGATCGGTCACGTCGAGATCCTGGTCTCGCCGGTTGCGTTGGACCCGGCTCACCACCTCGCGGGCAAGCCCTTCCCTGAACAGGTCCTCGTCAACCGTCGTATCCAAGGCGCAGGCAAGGCCGTCGCCTGTTTCGACGACCATTCCCGGACGGGGTGTCCGCTCGACGACAACATCTTCGAGGCCGATCTCGACTCCTCCCAACTCCACCTTTGCGCCATCGAGGATCCGCTGAAGGGTGGCGCCGTCAAGGGAGGCGATATGACCGGCGATTTCAGGCATTCTCGCTCCGAGAACCGGACCCAGCCTGCGGAATCTGGCCTTCGCCGACAATTGGACAAGCGATTCCTCATCGTTGGTGGCGCGAACCTCCTTTACATTCAGCTCCTCCGCGATGACCTCGGCATGGTCGCGGACCGCCTCGAGGATCGACGTGTGGTGACTCAGCACGGTCAGGACTCGCAACGGTTGTCGAACCCGGTGACCCTCGCGCTTTCGGAGCGTGCGGCCAACGCGCACCACTTCTCGCACCGCTCCCATCGCCTTTTCGAGCTCTTTGTCGATAAGCGCTGCGTTCGCCTCCGGATAGTCACGAAGGTGGACGCTCGGCTGCGCCGAGTCATCTTGGCGGGCTACGAGGTCCTGATAGATGAGCTCGGTCATGAAGGGGAGCACCGGCGCCAGCACCTCGCTGAAGGTCGTGAGAACCTCGTAGAGGGTGGCGAAAGCTGCGAGTTTGTCGGCGTCCGACTCCCCGGATTCGCCTCGGGTTCGCCAGAAACGTCTCCGCGACCTGCGGACGTACCAGTTGGTCAGATAGTCGATGAATCCCAGGGTTGGGGGAACGACGTTGTAGAGGTAATAGCCCTCCATCTGGGTGTTCACCTCTGATATGAGACTCTGCAGGACCGAGAGAATCCAACGGTCGAGTTCTGGTCGCTGCGACGGGTCAGGGGCAGAAGCGAGGTCCTCCATGGTGATTCCGTCGGCTTCGGCGTAGGTGGTGAAGAAGCTGTAGGTGTTCCACATCGGCAGGAGAATCGTTCGCACGACATCGGCGACACCATCTCTGTTGAAGCGGAGCGGTTCGGCTCTGAGCACTGGAGAGTTGATGAGAAATGCCCGCAATGCGTCGGCGCCGGAGTGTTCGAGGATCTCGGATGGATCGGGATAATTCTGCAGGCTCTTCGACATCTTTCGGCCGTCCTCGGCAAGGATCATCCCGTTCACAACGCAGTTCTCGAATGCCGGCCGATCAAAGAGAGCGGTAGACAGGACCATGAGGGTGTAGAACCACCCCCTCGTTTGATCCAGGCCCTCGGCGATGAACTTCGCCGGGAACGCGGACTCGAACCGTCTTGTGTTCTCGAAGGGATAATGAACCATCCCGTAAGGCATCGAACCCGATTCAAACCAGCAATCGAGAACCTCGGGCACACGCACCATCGAACCGCTACAGGTGGTGCATTCCCATCCGATGTCGTCAACGATGTGTTTGTGGAGGTCGCTCGGCCGGGTGCCGGACAGCTCCTCCAGTTCGTCGAGCGAGCCGACGGCGTTCTGCTCCCCGCATGAGTCGCATTCCCAGACCGGAATACAGGACCCCCAGTAGCGATTGCGGCTGATCGCCCAATCGCGGGCGTTCGCCAGCCAATTGCCAAACCGCTTGGAACCCACGTAATCGGGAACCCAGTGAATCGTGTCGTTCAGCTCCACGATGCGATCGCGGAATTGCTCGACCGCCACGAACCAGGTGGGGATGGCCTTGTAGATCAGAGGCGTTCCCGTCCGATAGCAGAAGGGGTAGGAGTGGGTGATCCGGCCAGAGTGCACGATCTTGCCTGCATCCTTGAGCAGATCGATCAGCCTGGAGTCCGCTTCCTTGACATTTAGGCCCGCCACGTCCGGGACCTCGTCGGTGAAGTCACCTGCGCCATCGACCGGATCCACCAGGACCGTGATGCCGGCGTTTTGCAGCGTGTAGAAGTCGACCTCCCCGTATGCAGGAGCCATGTGGACCAGACCGGTGCCCTCGTTCTCGATCTCGTCGGCTTCGATGACAACAAAGGCGCCTTTGTCTCGCTCCTCGCCGAAATAGTCAAACGGCGGTTCGTAGGTCACGCCAAACATTTCCGATCCCTGGATCCTCGAGACGACGTCAGGATCGTCCCCGAACACCGCCCTGGCCCTGTCCGAAGAGATCCAGTAGTGGTCATCGCCGTCACGGACTCGTGAATACTCGGTGGTGGGCCCGGCGGCGACGGCGAGATTGGCTGGAAGAGTCCAGGGCGTGGTGGTCCAGATAAGGAGATAGTCACCACTCTCCACAGCCCCCCTGCCCTCGAGCACCTCCATTCTCACCGTGATCGACGGGTCCTCGACGTCTCGGTAGTCCATGTTGGCTTCGAAATTCGATAGGGGAGTAGTGGCGCCCCAGGAGTAGGGGAGCACCTTGAAATCGCGATAGACCAGACCCTTGTCCCAGAGCTGTTTGAAGACCCACCAAACCGTTTCCATGAACTCGGGGTCCATGGTCTTGTAGTCATCCCGGAAATCGACCCATCGGCCCATTCGCTCGGTGAGCGCCTCCCAGGTCTCAGTATTCGCCTGAACGCGGAGACGGCAGGCCTCGTTGAACCGACCCACGCCGTACTCCGCTATCTGGCGGGGTCCGGAGATCCCGAGCGCCTTCTCGACCTCCATCTCGATGGGAAGGCCATGAGTGTCCCAGCCGAATCGTCTCTCCACCCGGTAGCCCCGCATGGTCCAATAGCGCGGAACGACGTCTTTTATCACTCCGGCCAGCAGATTGCCGTAGTGAGGGCTGCCGGTGGGGAATGGGGGTCCGTCGTAGAAGACGTATTCCCGATCGGCGGGGCGATGCTCAACCGATTGGGCGAAGGCGTCTATCTCGCGCCAGAGGTCGAGGATCGATCGCTCCATCCCGGGGATGTCCACGGCCGGGCCGACCTTGCTGAATGCCGCTCTTGGTGTCACGCCTCTGTCCACTGCTGTTGGGTTGGGGAATGCTAGAAGGAGGGGCCGATTGTGCGGTGGGCCCCGGTTATTTCATAATCGCAGCCCATGGAGCCCTTCAGCTCGTCTGGCGACGACGTGTCAATCGAGGTCTGGGTGGTGACGAGATCCAAAGCACCCGGAATCGATGGGTTCCATGGCGATCGCCTCAGGGTCCGGGTCGGCTCACCCCCCGAGGATGGCCGGGCCAACCGCGAGGCTGGCGAAATCCTTTCCAGTGCACTCGGCGTCAGTGTCAGGCTGGCACGGGGAATGGCGGCGAGGTCGAAGGTGTTCCTTGCGGCTGGGCTCAGCGTCGAGGAGGTGAGGGACCGTCTGGGACTTAACTCCCCGTAGTTGGTAGGGTTCCGCCCCATTTCCTGAGGTGTGCGAATGGCGAGAAAACTTGCAGAGTCGACGGTCGATCGCTTCCGCAGACGACTCGAAAACGAGAGAGAGCGCCTCCAAGGTCTGATTGAGGATTACGAGCAGGAGTTGGAGGAGGCGCGCCTGACCGAGAGTTCCTCGGACAGGAGCCCCGACCCCGGAAACGCCGAGGCGGGATCGATGAAATTCGAGTACGAAAAAGAGCTTTCGATCGAGCAGAACACGGTTGATCTTCTAGGCAAGGTCGAGCACGCGCTGAGCCGGGTCGCGTCAGGCGGATACGGCAATTGCGAGAGTTGCGGAAACCCGATTCCGCTGGAAAGGCTCGATGTACTTCCCTATGTGACGTTCTGCGTCGACTGCGCTCGGAAGTCTTGATTCGGCGATATCTCCTGGTGACGGGTCTGGTGACGGTCATCGTCGTCATCGACGCCCTCACCAAACGGTGGGCATCGATCGAATTCGTCGGGGCATCCAAGAATCTGATTCCCGGTTTCCTGGAATTCACCTTCGCCGAGAATCCAGGATCTGCCCTTTCTCTCTTCCCCGACGCAGGGGCCTTTCTGGGGATAGCTGCCATTCTCGTTTCGGTTGGCGTGCTCTATGCGTTGCGCAAGGAACGACCGCAGATCGAGGTGGTGGCCTTCGGCCTGATCGTCGCCGGAGCCGTGGGGAATCTCGTGGATCGCCTTTTCCGGGGCGCCGGTCTTCTCGACGGAAAAGTGATCGACTGGATCAATCTGTGGTGGATCCCCACGTTCAACGTGGCCGATATGGCCGTCACATTCTCCGTGGGCTTGCTATTGATTCAGGCGTGGCGGACACGCTCAGACTCGTAGTCCCCGCCGATCTGGCGGGCAGTCGGCTCGACCGTGCCCTGGCGATTCTGCTCGGGATAAGCCGGAGTGAGGCACGGGCCCTCGTCGATCGAGGGGTTACGTTGGATGGAGCGCCGGCCCGCCCACGGTCGACAGTGACCGCCGGATCCATACTCGAGACCGGGGTCCCCGACCATCACTCTGTCCTTGCTCCCGAGCCGGTGCCCTTCTCCGTCGTTCTGGAGGCCAGCACCTATCTGGTCGTCGACAAGCCTCCGGGGCTGGTCGTCCATCCCGGATCGGGAAACCGGACCGGAACCCTGGCTGCAGGCTTGCTACACCGTTATCCGGACCTCGAAGGTGTTGGGGCACCGGGGCGCTGGGGCCTTGTCCATCGGCTGGATCGGGACACTTCGGGTGTTCTGATTGTCGCCAGGACCGAGCATGCCTACGAGGTCTTGAGCGCCGAGCTTTCGTCGCGAAACATCAAGCGCATCTACACGGCCCTGGTCGCCGGGGCGATGTCCATACCCACAGGGACGATCGATGCCCCCATCGGCCGAGATCCCCGACGACCGACACGAAGGGCCGTAGTCAGCTCGGGAAAGCCCGCCCTCACTCACTACGTTGTGAAGAGGAGCTATCCCGGCCATGACGTCGCCCTTCTCGAAGTGCGCCTGGACACGGGCCGAACCCATCAAATCAGGGTTCATCTGGCTGCCATTGATCACCCGGTGATCGGTGATCACACCTATGGGTCCAAGCAGTTGGCGGTCCGGTCTCCTCGCACTTTCCTCCATGCCAGCCGGATCGAGTTCACCGATCCGGAGACGGGGAGTCCCGTGGCGGCCAGTGCGCCACTTCCTGCAGATCTGGTCGCGGTACTCGCCGGGCTCGGCGAAGGCGCCTCCGCGTAATGGCCACCGCCATCTACCGTTGGTGATGTGACCCAGGATCACACGACCGCGGCTCCGACCTGCTACCGGCATCCGGACAGGAACACCCTTCTGAGTTGCAGCCGGTGCGGTCGCCCGATTTGCGCGTCTTGTTCCATCGATGCCTCGGTAGGCCAAAGATGTCCCGAATGCATCAAAGCGGAGGGCGTTCAGCGAATAGTGCCGACGACACCCTCGCAGCGTCGCAGATACCAAGATGCCCCGGCCACCCGGTTCATCATCGGCCTGACCGTCGTGATGTTTGTAATCAGCGGTTTCGGCAATTCCCAGACTGCCGTCTTGCGCGACCTCGCCCAGGTAAACGCGGCGGTTGCTGCGGGTGAATGGTGGAGGATCTTCACGGTGGTCTTGCTTCACGCATCCATTACCCACATTCTCTTCAACATGTGGGCCCTCTGGGTTCTGGGACCTCAGATCGAGCGTGGAGTGGGAACCGGCCCATTTGTCAGTCTCTATCTTGCGGCGGCCGGCGTCGGTGGCGTTGCCGCTTTCTATTGGGGCGGACAGTTTGATATCGGCGTGGGTGCTTCGGGGGCGATCTTCGGGCTTTTCGGAGTATGGGTGAACTGGGCACTCAATCGTCGTAAGACCAGGTGGGGCCGGTCGATGCTGGGACAACTCGGGTTCCTTCTGCTGATCAACGCCGCCATCCCATTTCTGATCCCGGGGATCTCCTGGCAGGCCCATCTGGGCGGCCTGATCGTCGGATTCGTCATTGGGGAGATGTGGAGCCGGGTCAAGGGTGTCAACGCCACGCGGCTTCGAACCTTCATCGGGTTGGCCGTTGCGGTCCTGGCGGTCGTCGCCGTACTGGTCTGAACGGAGTCGGATCAGAGGTTCATGGTTCCTCATTCGCCCAATGTTTCGGATCAAGCGCGGCTGGGGCCTGCTAAGTTCGATGAACTACAGCCTTGTAAGTCGTAGGTCTTTCAGGTGTCCTTCGCTCATCTCCATCTGCATACCGAATACTCGATGCTCGACGGGGCGGCTCGCATCGACGACGTGGTCGCTGCTGCCGCTGCGGATGGACAACCGGCCATTGCCATCACCGACCATGGGGTCCTCTACGGAGTCGTTGATTTCGTCAAGGCGGCACGCTCCTTCGGGATAAAGCCGATCATCGGCACCGAGGCGTATTTCACAGACGGCTCCCGGTTCGACCGGCCGTTGGGCGCAGCCAACAAGCGATATCACATGAACCTGCTGGCCGAGAACGAGATCGGATATCGGAACCTGCTCCAGTTGAGCTCCAAGGCTTTTCTCGAGGGCTACTACTACAAGCCGAGGATGGACTTCGATCTGCTGGCCGCCCATTCCGAGGGGATCGTGGCCACCTCGGGGTGCCTGGGAGGGCTGGTGGCCCAGCTTCTCGCGCCGGAATCAGCGAACGAGGAAGGCAACAAGGGCCAGCTCAGGGACTTCGACGCGGCATTGGCTGCAGCGGCCAAGTTCCAGGACATTTTCGGCAAGGACAACTTTTTCATCGAACTCCAGGACCACGGTATCGATGCCCAGCGGGCGATCATGAGTGACCTCGTCGATATCTCAAGGAGGATCGGGGCGCCGCTCCTGGCCACAAACGACGCCCACTACACCCGCCGCTCCGAGCATGACGCCCATGATGTGTTGCTCTGTATCCAGACCGGGTCGATGCGCGATGACCCGGATCGGTTGAGGTTCGAGGGCAGTGAGCACTATCTGAAATCTGCTGCAGAAATGCGGGCCCTGTTCCCCGATGAGCAGTATCCGGGAGCCTGCGACAACACGTTGTCGATAGCTGAGCGAGCCGATGTCGAAATCGAGTTCGGGAACATCCTCTTGCCGCACTTCACAGTCCCGGAAGGGGAGACCGAGGTCAGTCATCTGAGGTCTCTGGTCGAACAGGGCGCCCTGGAGAGGTACGGCTCGAAGCCGCGTCCCGAAATATGGGAGAGGATCGAACACGAGCTGAAGATCATCGAGGAGATGGGGTTTCCCGCCTACTTCCTCATCGTATGGGACCTGATCCGGCATGCCCGCGAGAACCGCATTCGGGTCGGGCCGGGAAGAGGGTCAGCCGCCGGCTCGATCGTGTCTTATTGCCTCCGGATCACCGATATCGACCCTTTGCAATACGGGCTCATATTCGAACGATTTCTCAACCCCGGAAGACGACAGATGCCGGACATCGACATGGACTTCGACGAGCGGTATCGGTCCGAGATGATCCGATACGCCGCCGAGAAATACGGAGCGGACCGGGTTGCCCAGATCGTCACCTTCGCCACGATCAAGGGGAAGCAAGCTCTTCGCGACGCAGCCCGCGTTCTCGGGCACCCCTACGGGGTGGGTGACCGCGTCGCCAAGGCCATGCCTCCTTCGATACTTGGCAAAGAGGCAACTCTTGCCCAGGTGCTCACCCCGCCCGATCCAGAGGCGGATTCGATGGTCAAGGACTGGTTTGCCAACGCCCAGGGGCTCCGCGATTTGTACGACGCCGACCCCGCCGTCAAAGAGACGGTTGACGCCGCCATAGGTCTGGAGGGGCTGAGGCGACAGGATTCGATTCATGCGGCAGCGGTTGTCATCGCCCCCGAACCGCTCATAAACATCGTGCCGATCCAACAAAAGGGCGAAGGCGCGGAGGTCGTGACCCAGTACGAGATGTATGGAGTTGAGGCGTTGGGTCTTCTCAAGATGGACTTCCTCGGGTTGCGCAACCTGTCGATCATCGAAAGGTGCCTCGAGCTCGTCGAGAAGTCGTACGGAGTTCGGGTCGACGTCGACAATCTTCCGCTGGACGATCCCGAGACCTTCGCTCTGCTGCAGTCGGGCAACACGGTCGGTGTGTTCCAACTGGAGGGCAATGCGATGCGATCGCTCATCAGATCACTGCGTCCGGATTCGTTCAACGACGTCATCGCGCTGGTGGCCCTCTACCGCCCGGGCCCGATGGGGGCCAACATGCACAATCTCTACGCCGACCGGAAAAACGGAAGGGCCCCGGTGGAGGAGCTTCACCCCGCCCTGACCGAAATGTTGGCCGACACCTATCAGATCATGGTCTATCAGGAACAGGTCATGCAGGTGGCTCGGGAGATGGCCGGTTACTCGATGGTCGATGCCGACCAGCTCCGTCGGGCGATGGGCAAGAAGATCAAGTCGGTGATGGTCGCCGAGGAAGAGAAGTTCGTCCGCGGCTGCATGGCCCAGGGGCATACGCAGCAGGTTGGGCAGGACATCTTCGAGTTGATCGAGCACTTTGCCGGCTACGGATTCAATCGCTCTCACTCGGCCGGTTACGGGCTCGTGGCATATCAGACCGCTTTTCTGAAAGCCCACTACCCGGCCGAGTATCTCGCAGCCTTGCTGACAGCCACCAAGAGCAACAAGGATCGGACTGCGGTTTACCTCAACGAGTGCAGGCAGCTCGGCATCGAAGTAATGGTGCCGGACGTCAACGAATCCGAGTCGGAGTTCACGGTGCGGGACGGCCGAATTCTCTTTGGACTTTCTGCCGTGCGCAACGTCGGCGAGGGCGTCGTAGAGAAGGTCATCGAGGCTCGGGAAACCTCCAAATTCACCTCCTTCCGGGATTTCGTGGATCGCGTCGACATGTCGGCACTCAACAAGAGGACCATCGAGTCTTTGATAAAGGCGGGAGGGTTCGACAGGCTAGGGGAGCCTCGGAAGGGCCTGATCCTGGTTTTCGATCAGATAGTCGATGCGGTGATGGAGAGGCGGCGTAACGAAGAAGTCGGTCAGTTCAGTCTTTTCGCCGGCGACTCTGCGGTAGTCGCCGAGGCCCAGATCGACGCTCCCGCCCTGGAATGGCCCAAGAAGATCCAGTTGGCATTCGAGAAGGAGATGCTGGGACTCTACGTGTCGGATCACCCGCTTCTCGCGGTGGGACAGTCTCTGGCTGCTCAGACCAGCCACGGAATAGGGGATCTCGAGGATCTCACCGATCGAGCGTCGGTGACGGTGGGCGGCTTGGTCGGCTCGATAACACGACGATGGACCCGAAAGGGCGATCCAATGATCTTCTTCCAACTCGAGGGCCTGGAGGGCTCGGTCGAGGTCGTGTCGTTTCCCAAGACGGTCCACGACTACGGCCACCTCATCGTTGAGGACGCGATCGTGGTCGTCTCCGGTCATCTCGATCATCGCGGGGACGACGTCAAGGTCATGGCCCGCGAGATGAGCGAACTGAGGGTCCGTGACGATTCGACCCTTCGCATGCGAGTGGCCGCGGCCCGTCTGACTCCCGAAGTAGTGACTCGGATGAAGACGATCCTGAGCAACCACCCTGGGTCATCGCCCGTCTTCCTTCACATGACGAGTGACAAGGGCACAAAGGTACTTCGTCTGGCCGACAGCCATCGGGTCGAACCTAGGTCGGCACTATTCGCCGAGCTCAAGGAGTTGCTCGGTCCCAACGCGATTATTTGATCAGCGACGGCGGGAGCGAATACGGGTCTTGGCCAGTTCGACGAAAGTCACCGCTCTGCCATGCTTTCGTCCGATCAGGTAGGCGATGGCAGCCGATCCAGCTGACACCGTGGCGACCGCACTGGTGGCGAAAACTCGCTTCGTGCGGCGGGCGAAGATGACGACCGGCCATCCCCGTTCGTGGGCGAGGGCGTCCAGTTGGGAGTCGGGGTTCACCGCGACCGGATGCCCGACGCGCTCCATCATGGGGAGGTCGCTCACAGAGTCGGAATAGGCGTAACACCTCTCGAGGTCGTATCCACGCTCTGCCGCCAACTTCTCGATCGCAGCCGCCTTCCCGGCTCCATATACAAACGGCCCGTCGAGTTCACCCGTGTAAACGCCGTCTTCGACTTTGCCGCGGGTACCGATGGCCCCCGTCATTCCCAGAGATGCGGCCAGCGTCTCTACCAGAACATGCGGGGAAGCCGAGACAATCCAGGTATCTCGGCCCTTTTCGGCGTGCATGGCCAGTAGCTTCCTGGACTCGGGTCGGACACGCGAGGCTAGTTTGGGCAGGACTGCCCTGGCCACGTCGTCAAGTGCGGTCGCCCTGCTGCCGGCGATTCCACCAAGAAAGGCAGTGCGCACACTGTCCGAGTCATTTCCTCTATCGCCGAGGAGTTTGAAGCTGATGGCCGAAAGGGCCCACCTCAATACGTCCGCGTTCGAGGCCAGACCCTCTCTCCAGGCTTCGACTCCCACAGGGAAAGCCGAGGCGCCGGAGATGAGGGTGCGGTCGAGATCGAAGAAAGCGGCGGCGTCCGGCATGTCTCTAGCCTATTCCACTCCTGGAATTCCGAGCTCCGCCCAGGGGAGATCGGCCTGGTCGCCGAGGAGTCTGGCCAGCCCATCGATATCGGTTGGGGGTCTCAGTGACCAAGGGATCGTTCCTATCCGGGCGCCATAGCGGGAAGAGAAGGCGCTGCGGGTGTCACGCTGCCTTACCGTCTCTGCGGCCCAGCGAGTGAGATTCATCGCGAGGTGGGCTGGTGTCCCCGGCGGGGCGACAGCCCCTGCCCACTCGATAGGGAGAATTCTGTTGAAGATGACCGCTCTAGGTGCAGATGCGACGCCCGGCAGGTCACGAAAGAACCTGATTGCCTCTCTGACCGGGGCGGGGTCGGAGGTCGTCACCACCAACAAGGACGCCGCCCTCAGGGTCGCGTCTATCTCCCGGCCCCGCCGGGAGACTCCGTCGTAGGTGGTCCGCAGGTCGAGGAGGAATTCGGCGACACGGACCAGGAGATCGGAACCAAGAATGGAGTCTGCGATTCTCAAGACCGGCCGTCCCGCAGTATTGAACAGAAAACGACCCGGCAAGGGACCTCCCGTGATCCATCTCAGGAGGCGACCGCCAACCAGGTCCGCCATCTGAGCCGGTGCCTCGAAGAACTCGATCCCGCCCGCCGAAGGCGGCGTGTCGACCACAACCAGGTCCCATACCCTGGCCTGAACGTAGGTGACGGCCTGGTCTGCCGCGGCATAGGACTGCGATGCGGGGAAGTGCTCCGACGCGGCGCGGAAGAATTCGTTGTCCGCCAGTCGTGCAGCCACTTCGGGCTCGGCATGTCTGATGGCGACCGCCCGCCATGACGCAGTGGCGTCCAACATCGCGGCCCAGAGGTTCCTCTCGGCCGGGTGTGGCTGCGGCTCGTTGCCGAGGTTGTCGACCCCCAGGGCTGTCGCCAGCCGCCTCGCCGGGTCGACCGTGACCACCAACGTTCTCAGCCCGGATCGGGCAGCCTTTACCCCGAGTGCGGCGGCGATGGTCGTCTTACCGACTCCACCCGCTCCGGTGACAAGGAGAGTCTTGGTCACAAGACGTCCTCCAGGACATCGGTGAGATGGGCAGCGACCTCCCCCGGCGTGAAGACGCCAAAGAGATAAGGGATCTTGATGTCGGGGGGGAGCGCCTCGAGCCACTCCTGTTGTTCTGCCCATAGTGATCGATGCAGCTCGGCTGTCGCCGCGACCAGTTCAGAGCCCGCGTCACCAGGGGCCAGCTCGTTCAAGATCCGGTTGGCGATGATGGTCGGTTTGGACACCAGATCACGGTCAGAGATCCAACCGAGCGTCTCCTTTGATTCGGTGGTTGGCAGCTCCTCGGGAATCGTGACCAGGGCAAGACCGGTGTGGGACGGGTCCCTGAGAGCTTCCCTCATCAGATCCGCCTCTGCCCTGACTTTTCCCGACGGCACCAGTTCACGGACCGTTTGTGGTGCTCGCAGATAGGAACCGATTTGGCCCGTTGGCGGTGCATCGGCGATCACGACGTCCCAGCGGTCTGCCCTGACCTCCCAAATCGCCTTCCCGATGGTGACGATCTCCCGGATCCCGGGAGCCGTGGTGGCGAGAACGTCGAAGGCCCTTGCTACCGGACCGAACCTGATGATGCCGCGGACTCCCAGTTGGATGGCCATGTATTCGAGCAGCGCGTCGGAGCGGACCATTCGCATGGCGTGCAGGCCCGGTCGGACCTCCCGTGGTTGGAACTCCAGCGGCCCCGTTGCAAAATGCGACGACAGGCCTCCGGGACTTCCCAACTCCATTGCAAGGACACGTAATCCCCTGCGCTGGGCTAGGAGGGCGAGAGCAGCCGAGAGCGCCGATTTCCCGACCCCTCCCTTACCCGAAACGATGATCAGTCGCTTGTCGATCACACCGAGTTCAGGACTGGGGTCCGAGCGGGATCCGGAGGACGAGCTCCCCCTCCTCGACGCTCCATTTGGCAGAGGCCACGAGGGCGAAGTCGGTGTAGTCGGACTCTGCTTGCTCGAGAAAGAGTCGGCGTTCTTCGCCGGCCACGGGCGGAAGTGGCCTCGACTTCACAGCGACGGAACGTTCCTTGTAGCGCTCGAGCATTGCGTCAACATCGAATTGAGCCATACCGGAACGGTAGTGAGACCCATCGGCTTAGAAGTCGCACCGCACCGACTAGGAACGGCCCATCCGCTTCTTCTCGGCGCGGCGTTCACTCTCGAGACGCTCGAGGTCGACGTCGGTGTAGTCGACATAGCTCATAGCGTCGGCGATGAGACTGTGACCGGCAACATCCCGTATTGCTTGGTGCATCTGGTGAGCGACGGCCCGGTAGGACGAATGACCTGCAGGCTGACTGCGAAGCTCGATGAGATGAAAGGCTTCCCGCGGGTTCATTTCCATCACAAAGCGGACGTTGAATGCGAACGGCACGACGTATTGGGCGAGGTCGGGGCCGAGGTCGGCTCGAATGCTTTCGTACAATTCAGCCGATTCGTCCATAAGGGCGTCCCATTCGAGATTAAGCCCCTCGGATTCGATCTCTGATGGGGTGTCGTGCCCGAGCCGGGTCGAGAATCGTTGCCACTCCATGGTCAGCATCCGGTGTCTCTGCAGATCGCGGAATGCGCCGATGTCGCATTTGACGTCGAATCGATACATGGTCCGCTCCATGGCTCGTCCTGGCTTGTGGCGTCGGTTCTCCCGCGGCCCCACCAAAGCCGCCATGACTCCGGCGCGCTCTGACGCGGTCATGGTGCGGGCAATCTCTTGGAGCCTGGAATCGGGGAGCTCCGACATCGCGAAAAGCCCGGCGGCGACGATTTTCGTCTCGGCCTCAGCGTCCCAGTCGGTCAGCTCGACGGATGGGCCGGGGTCTTCGATTGGGCCCAGGTCGGAGCTGATCGCTTCGAGATCGGATCGGACCGAGGCCAGGTATTGCGACCAGATGACCCCCCGTTCTTCCAGGTCGACCCGGGTGAGAAATGACGGAATGATCTTTCTCAGTTCCCCCAACATCATTGCTCCGTAGTCTCGAACCTCGCTAATCGGGCTGGCCTGCATGCGCACCAAGGCCATCTCGTATGCCTGTCCGGTCCCATAAATGCCGACATTGGAGAGGGTGGCCACGGGGAGAAGGCCCCGGACTGTGTCGCAGGCCTTGGCCCGGATCGTTGCGTTCCAAATCATTTTTGAATCGCTCTCCGACCTGGGGTGACGCACTTCGTAGACACTGCTCATTCGGGCAACCATCTGGGAGTACGAGTCGAAGACCTTCTCCATGTGATCGACATAGCGACGGTGGTGCGGTGATTCTTTGACCTCATCGGGAACCAGATAGCGGTATCGGTCGCCCAGGCGGGCGTCGTACTTGATGTATCTGGTGGACTGTTCGAGGTAGGCGGCGAGTCGACCCCATTCGAGCACCTTCGTCAAGAGGTTCGATGCCTGTTCGCAGGCGAGGTGGGCCCCGCCGAGTTGCGCCACCGAGTCGTCGCCGTAATCAAAGAAGACCCTCTGGTAGAGCTGCTCGGCCCGTCTGGTGGCGACGAGAGGGTCGTCATCGAAAGCGGCAGCGAGGTTGGCCACGCCCGCCTCCTCGTCAGAAACGAACTCGTCGAGAAGCAGTCTTCTCAGCGATTTGGGCGACCGCGAATAGCGTGCAAAGAGCGCGCCCTTGACCACTTCGGGCAGGTTGATCAGACCGAAGACCGGTAAATCGGTGTTGGTGAAGAACCGCGACAGGAGAAGTTTCTCCTCGGGGGAGAAGCTCTCCTGGTAGTAGGCATGCACGGCAGGCGATTGTATGCGTGCTTGGAACCGGTGCCGTTACCGTCTCGTTGACGTGACTATGGCCCTCATAAAACTGGCGATGGTGATCCTGTCAGGAGTTGCAATCGCGATCGCGGCGATTCCGATATTGGTGCTGATCGACCTTCTCGATGGAGGCACGGGCTGGGGTCTGTGCCCGTCCGGCATCGAGAGCTGCAGTAGCCCCTATACGACCGGTGCGGTGTTGGCGGCCCTCCTCACTGTCGGGTTTCTGACAACGGTATGGGGGATTCGACTCCTCGCCAGGCTCGCAAGAAGGCTCAGGTCCGAGGAATACCAGATCTCTCAATGAGCTGCGGTGACCGACTCTGCCTCGAGCGATTCGTGATCGCGCTGTTTTAGGAGAACCACTCCGATGGCAACGAGGATCAAAGCGCCTCCAGCCAGCCGTGAGGGACTCAGGCGTTCACTCAGCACCAACCAAGCAGTGGCAACTCCAAAGGCCGACTCTGAGGCGACGACGACGGCTGCCGTCGCCGGTCCCACGATTGTCTGGGCCCAGATCTGAAGCAGGAACCCTCCGGCACTGACACCGATTCCAGTAATAGCCAGGGCACCCCACACCGAGCGTGGGGGAAGAGTCGGGCCGTCGAGCATCCATGAAATGGGAAAGGCGAGGGCGGCGGTGGTCACAAGCTGGACGGTGGTGAAGGGGACTATTGGATGAAGTCGGGCGAATCGGGCCAGGGCCACGATGTGGAATGCGAACGCCAGGGCACAGCCCAAGGTCAGGAGATCGCCCGATTGGAAGCTGAGGTTGGTCGTCCCGGTCAACAGGATCAGACCGGCGAAGGAACCGGCCGCCGCCGTGACCGTCCAACGACTCGGGGGCCGACGGGCGAAGGCCGATGCGAGAAAAGGGGTGATGACGACGTAGAGGCCGGTGATCAGGGCGGAGTTGGACGCGGTGGTTCTGGCGAGACCAGCGGTCTGCAGAACATATCCTGCGAACAGAGCCACCCCTGCAATAGAACCGTGAAGCCAGATCCGTTTGCCCGTGGGCAAGGCAAAGAGGGAGAGAAAGCTCGCCCCCAGGAGAAAACGCCAGGCAACGAAGCCAATCGGCTCTATGTGCTCCACTGCTGACTTGATGACCACGAATGTCGCACCGAAGAGGACGGCCGCGACAAGGAGGGCAAGGACAGCCCTTCTGGTTTCGGATTGAGGCATCAGCGACGGCAGCCTAGGTGCACCCAATACCATGCGACGATGCCACTGGCCCGAGCCGACGGATCAGTGCCGACTCCCGCCGAACGGGGAAAGGCACGCTCGATACTCAACCGACTGGTCAAGAGATACCCGGCCATCGGGACCGCGTTGGACTACGTGAACGCCTGGCAGTTGCTGGTCGTCACCGTGCTGTCCGCTCAGACCACCGACGAGAACGTCAACAAAGTCGCCCCCATTCTCTTCGCCGGTTACCCATTGCCGGCCGATCTTGCCGAGGCCAATCCCGAAGATGTCGAGAAGATCGTCTTCAGCACCGGGTTCTATCGCCAGAAGACCAGGTCGATCATACGTCTTGCCGGGGCTGTCGAAGAGCGGCACGGAGGAGAAGTCCCGGCCGACATCGAAGAGTTGGTCAAGCTCCCCGGTGTCGGGCGTAAGACGGCCAGCGTCGTTCTCGCCGAGGCATGGGGGATACCGGCCATCGCCGTCGACACTCATGTGCAACGGGTGTCGAGACGTCTCGGGCTGACATCAGCCGACAAGCCGGACAAGATCGAACAGGATCTGAAGTCGCTGTTTCCCGTCGCGACATGGTCTGGCTTGTCGATGCGGATCATTCAGTTCGGCCGGGACACCTGCGACGCGCGCAGGCCTCGCTGTGGGTCATATGAGATGTTCGCCTTTTGTGAGTGGCCCGATCGGTTCATGGTCGCCGCAGAAGCGCCGTCGAGGTGATGCGGCGCCGTTAGGGCGGCGGAGGCGCGGTCAGATCTTGCCCTCGCGTCTCGGGGAGGGCGAGGGTGAGGAGGGCAGCCAGGAGCATCCCCACCCCCAGGGCCGTGACGGTCTCAGAGAGCCCGAATCGGTCGATGGTGAAAACCCCGGTTATCAATCCGATGCCGGACCCGGCCAGAGAGAGGTTGGCCGAGGCCGTATTGGCGGTGGCTCGGAGGCTGGTCGGAAACAGCTCGGCACGGTGACTGCCACCGGCCGGGACGAAGGCGAAGACGCCGAAAGACGAGATCATCGCACCCACCGTGATCCAAGCCGGCACCTCGACCCAGTAGACGATCAAACCGCCCCCGAGGGCCAAGAGAAGACTCAGGACTGTCGTCTTCCTCCTACCCCACGAATCAGCGAGGTGGCCACCGACGAAGAATCCCAGGCCTCCAAGAGTTCCACCGAGAAGAGCGATCAATACGGTCGTCCCGGTGCTCAGACCGACATCCTCGATCATCCGGGTCGTCGAGAATGCCAGGGCTAATGCGGAAAAGGCCGAGGCCAGGAAGCCGACTGATCCCATCACCCAGAACCGACCCGACCACTCACCGTTGACCAGATCCTTCCACCTCCCTCGATCGTCCTCTCTCTCTTCGAATATCCGGCTCTCGGGGACTCTCTTGATGAGGAATGGCAGAAGAACGAAACCGATCGCAATCATGAGATGCGGTATCCGCCAGGATTCACCTCCTCCATCCGCCAGCGGCAGAGTCAGCAGGGCCAAACCCCCGCCGAAAGAAACGGCAGCTCCGTAGAAGGAGATGGCGTATGCCCGGATCCTGGCGGAGACCTGTTCCGCGAGAAGGACCACGGCCAATCCGGACAGGGCGGCGGTTCCGGTCCGGAGCAGCGCCTGGGCCAATCCGAAGTTCCAGGCATCAGTCGCCAATCCCGCGATCGTTCCGCCGAAAAGAACCATGGTGAGAGCCAGCAGGAGAGGGCGTCGCCGACCCTTTCGATCGCCGAGCCAGCCGAGAGGCAAAGCGGCGAACGCAGCAAGTCGAGCGACGCCGAGCAACAAGCTCATACCGCCTTCGCTCAGCCCTAGGCCCGCCCTGGTGAAGGGCAGCGTGGCCGACGCCTGGGCTTGGGCGAAGCCCTGCAGCACTCCGGCGGCCCAGATGATGAAGACCACTCTCCGATCCGACCTGGTGAAGCGGTCGACCGGGAGCAGAATGTCCATAATCCGACGTGGCAATGACCGCACCAGCTGAGGGTAGAGATCTACCCGTGGGAAGATCTTCTTCGGACGGAATGTTGGGAGAGCCTCGAGAGTGTTCGAAAACGTAGAGTCCGCTGCCTACATCATCCAGATCCTGATTGCCTTTGGCGCCGGGATCATCTCTTTTGTTTCGCCATGTGTGCTGCCCTTGCTCCCCGGCTATCTCTCAATGATGTCCGGTTATTCAGCGAGCCAGCTCGAGGCCGGCGAAGTGTCAATCCGGAGATTGGCCTGGGTCATCTTTCAGTTCATCACCGGGTTCACCCTCGTTTTTGCCGTCCTCGGAGCAGCCGCCACCGGCCTCGGCAGCTTTCTGGCTCGGAACCTCGATGTGTTCACCCGGGTGGCGGGGCTGATGATCATCGCGTTTGGGATTCTCATGGTGGCCATGGCGGTCTCCAACCGGGGGTTCTTGGCCACCTTCAATCAGGATCGGCGTATCGATGTGCGCCCATCGAAGCTGGGAAAGTGGGCGCCGCCGGTGATGGGGGCTGCCTTCGGGTTTGGCTGGACCCCCTGTATCGGTCCGGTGCTCTCTGTGATCTTGGCCACCGCCGCCGTGCAAGAAACGGTTGGTCGGGGCGTCTTGCTCCTGATTGCCTACTCGGCGGGCCTGGGAATCCCGTTTCTGTTGGCCGGTCTCGGGTTGTTCAAGGTCTTCGGAAAGCTCAAGCCCTACCTCCGTCCGATAAACGTCGCTTCGGGCTTGTTCCTCGCCCTGTTTGGCGTGGTGATGCTCACCGGGAACCTGGGCAACGTGTCGGCATGGTTTTCGAGGATTTTCATTTCAATACCGTTCCTCTCGGACTTGGCAAATGTCTGATACGAGGCTGACTTCCGAAACCAGGGATCTGGTCTGGTTCTCAGGATCTGACGTCGTGCGTTTCCTGAACGATTTGATTAGCCAGGAGATCTCTTCGATGAGCCCGGGAGAGGTGGCACGATCGCTTCTCCTCGGAGCTCGGGGGAAGCTGGATCACCTGCTCTGGGTACTCCGGGGCGACGGCCGTATCGGTCTGGTCACAGACTCGGGACGAGGCAACGAGCTGGCCGCCACATTGGGCCGCTACCGGATACGGGTTGACGTCGAGATCGGGGAACCGGAGGTCGGCTGGCTCGTTGTGGGGGATGGCGGGGTAGAGGTAGGACACTGGCGGGCAGAGGAAGGAGGGCTGATTGCCGGGCTCCCATGGAAAGGCCCTGCCCTGACCCTGGTGACGGGGCAGAGACCCTCACTTCCAGAGGTCGGCGCCGAGGAGATGGAGGCAATCCGGATCAGGGCCCGCGAGCCACGGTTTGGCATCGATGTCAACGAGGAGACGATTCCTCAAGAGTCAGGTCTCGTGGACGAGACAGTGAACTTCACCAAAGGCTGCTATCTCGGACAGGAATTGGTGGCGCGCATCGACAGCAGGGGACATGTCAATCGCCACCTTCGCCTGATCGAGTTCCCCGACGGTGTGCCCGTTGTCGGCCTTCCGATCGAAAGCGAGGGTGACATCGTCGGGATGCTGACCTCGGCCTCAGGCAGTGTGGCTCTTGGCATGGTCAGACGCGAGATCGAACCCGGGAGTCGGGTCACAGCCGGCGGGGTCGCCGGGTTTGTCCAGCCCTGATCGGCTCGTCGACAAAATCCTCACTTAGTTCACCGGTTCTTTACAAATGTGAAGCCAAACTGTCTGCATGACCGGTCCAACCCGAGCCGTCCTACTGGTTGAGGACGATGATGCGATCGCCGACATGCTGCGCGGCTTTTTCGAGAGGGATGGTTATCGGTTCTTCCATGCCCTCACCGGAGAGGAGGCCGTGCAGCGTCTCAGGCTCAGACCCGTATCGGCGGTTCTTCTCGACTTGAACCTCCCCGGCATCGACGGCATCGAGACCTGCCGGCGAATGCGCGAGTTCTCCCGAGCCCCGATCATCATGCTGACTGCCCGAGACAGCGAAGTGGACAAGGTTCTCGGCTTGGAGATGGGTGCGGACGATTATGTGACCAAGCCCTTCTCGCCCAGGGAGTTGATGGCGAGAGTCAAGGCTGTGCTGCGCCGCGCCGAAGAGCCGGCGGCCAAGCCCCGGATACTCGAGGTTCAAGGATTCGAGATCGACGGCGGCAAACGGACGGTTGCCGTGCCTTCGGGGAGTGTGGTGGAGCCAACCGCCAGAGAGTTCGACCTGCTTTGGTTTCTCGCCGAGAACGCAGGTTTGGTCATGTCCCGCAGCCAGATCCTCGAGGTGGTGTGGGGGTACGAGTATTTCGGTGAGACGAGGACCGTGGACGTCCACATCCGCCAGTTGCGGAAGAAACTCCAGGGGAT